>NZ_JAYPMU010000004.1:0-217622 GCF_038130085.1 Halopseudomonas sp.
CCATGGCGGCCTGACTTAAACGAAATGGCCTCCATAAAACCCGGTACGATTCACTGACAGACTAAAGATTGAACTTGAGCAGTTTGAAGAAAACATCCCTGAAGAATATAAATTGGCCGCCACGGAAGCCGTTAACTCCACAAGAGCCCGCCAGCTCAGAAATAGATATATCTCTTCGATGATAAAGCGTTCAGAAAATACCTAAAGTGCTGGTGGGGATAAACCCACGCTACGCTCCGATCTGCTCCAGAGCACGGCGTTAATGCGAAAACAGCACAAGAAGGATTGGCGCCCAATCTGTGCCTTGCCGCCAAAATCCTTGACCAATGCACCGACCCGGGTCCCCGTTTACGCGGGCGAGTAGCGCAGATTTATCGGGAAAAAGAGCCACAGGATGTCTGAGGGGCGCAGCCCCGAGTTTTGTGGCTCCCCGATAAATCGAGCAACGCAGCGAACCCGAAGGGCCGCGTAGCCGGGGTGGCCTAGGGGGTGCAGGGGGAAATGGCCATGCATTTCCCCCTGCTCGCCGTGAAGGCGAAAGAGTGACGTGAAGAATCAGCACAGCCGCGCGTGAAAGCACGAATACCAGACTCAGAGCGTCCAGGCATACATGCCCACGCAGAGCGTGGGAACGATCAGCAGGTCACGCGGGTGCGCACAATAGCCCCCGCGCAGCGTTTATTTCCCCAACACCAACTCCCTCGCCAACGCATTGTGCTCTTCAATGATCAGCGGCAATTCCCGCGTCAGCAGCACGCCGTCTTCAATCACCTGTCGGCCATTGATGATGCTGTGGCCGACGCGTTGCGGGGTGCAGAAGACGAGGGCGGCGATGGGGTCGATGAGGGCGCCTGCTAGGGCGATGTCGTCGGTGCGGAAGGCGATGATGTCGGCGCAGTAGCCGGGCTGGATGCGGCCCAGCACATCGCTGCGGCCGAGCACGTCGGCGCCGCCTCGGGTGGCGATGTAGAGGGCTTCGCGGGCGCTCATGGCGGTCGGGTTTTCATCCCGTACGCGGGCGGAGAGCATAGCCTGGCGGGCTTCGTCGAGCAGGTTGTTGGTGTCGTTGGAGGCGCTGCCGTCCACGCCCAGGCCAACCTTTACGCCAGCGTCGCGCATCTTGCGGATCGGCGCGATGCCGGAGGCCAGACGCATATTGGAGCACGGGCAGTGAGCGACGCCGGTGCCGGTGCGGGCGAACAGGGCGATGCCCGGGTCATCCAGATGCACGCAGTGGGCGTGCCAGACGTCGTGGCCGACCCAGCCGACCGACTCGGTGTATTCAGTCGGGGTCATGCCGTAGCGCTCCTTGCTGAAGGCGAGGTCCTTGGCGTTTTCGGCGGTGTGGGTGTGCAGGCCAACGCCGTAGGAGCGCGCCAAAGCAGCGCCTTCGCGCATCAGGTCGGTGGTCACGGTAAAGGGCGAGCAGGGGCCGAGGGCGACCTTGATCATGGCGTCGGGCGTGGCATCGTGCAGCTCTTCCACCACCCGGCGCATCTCGGTGAGGATCGCGTCTTCATCCTGCTCGACCAGTGCATCCGGCGGCAGCCCACCCTTGCTCTGGCCCAGACTCATGGCGCCGCGTACGGCGTGAAAGCGCATGCCCATCTCCTGCGCGGCCTGCACGCTGTCATCCAGCCGGGTGCCGTTGACGTAGAGGTAGGCGTGGTCGGCGGCGGTGGTGCAGCCCGACAGCATCAGCTCGGCCATCGCGGTGCGGGTAGCGGCGCGCTGCATAGCCGGGGTGATGTTCTGCCAGACCGGGAACAGCGCGGTCAGCCAGTCGAACAGCTCGGCATCCTGCGCCGCGGGCAGGGCGCGGGTGAGGGACTGGAACATGTGATGGTGGGTGTTGATCAGGCCCGGAATCAGCACGTGGCCGGTCATGTCGATGACCTTATCAGCGGTGTCTGGCAGCTCACCGGCGGGGCCGACCGCTTCGACGCGGTTGCCGCGAATGAACACGGAGCCGTTGGCGATTTCACGTTGTTCGTCATCCATAGTGGCGATGACCAGCGCGTTCTTGAGCAGCAGGGTGGGTGACATGCGATTCCTCGATATTTCGTTATGTTGACCAGCAGGACAGAAATTTCTCATACCGCGCGACATGCAAATCCGGGGCCGCTGTAAAACCGCGCAGATTGGGTGCCATAGCCCTCATTTCAGCACAGCATCAGTGCATTAACCGGCTGTTCTGGCGCGTAATCGCGCACTTATCAGCGTGCCAGAGCGCTTGGCACAGCCCTTGCTTTTTCAATTCTTGCGTGACTGGTCAGGTTATGAGTCGTGTCGTCCTGAACACGGGTTCGAGGACTAAACCGCAGGTCGCATTAATCCACCGCCGCTTGGCGGCGGTGCATGTACCCGCATCAGGAGACACTGATAACGATGAACTCAATACCGGTAATCGACTTTTCCCCCTTCATCGACGGCGACGCTGCCGCCCGCGCCAAGGTAGCCCGGCAGATGCGCCAAGCCAGCAGCGATTGGGGCTTTTTCTACCTGTCTGGCTGCGGCATGCCTGCCGAGCAGCTGGCCGACGCCTTTGCTGCCTCCAAGGCGTTTTTCGCCTTGCCCGACGACGACAAGCAGGCCATTGCCTGGCAGAACGCCGAGAGCAACCGCGGCTACGTGGGTGTGCGCCGCGAGCGGCTCGACCCGAGCAAACCCGGCGACCTCAAGGAAGCGTTTAACCTGGCGCCGGAAAGCGCCAGCAGTGCGCCCAATCTGTGGCCGGCGGTTCTACCCGCCTTCCGCCCGCAGATGGAAGACTTTCTCGCTGCCTGCATCGCCACCGCCGACCGCGTGCTGGAAGCCTTTGCCGTGGCGCTGGCACAGCCGGACGACTTCTTCGTTACCGCCCACAACCGACATCACCACACCCTGCGGCTGCTGCACTACCCGCCGCTGCCAGAGGGCTTTACTCCGCAGGATGGGGAAAACCGCGCCGGGGCGCACACCGATTACGGCAGCATCACTCTGTTGTTTCAGGACGACGCCGGCGGGCTGGAAGTGCGCACCCGCGCCGGTGAATGGGTTGCCGCCACGCCGATTCCGGGCACCGTGGTGGTTAACACCGGCGACCTAATGCACCGCTGGACCAACCACGTGTTCTGCTCGACCCCGCACCGGGTCAACGTGCCGCCGCAGGCCCTGCACCGCGACCGCTACTCCATCGCCTTTTTCTGCCATCCCAACAAGGATGCCGAGATCGCCTGTATCGACACCTGCGCGAGCGCCGACAACCCCGCGCGCTACGCCCCGATTTCCGCTGGCGATCATCTGCTTGAGCGCCTGCAAGCCACCTACTGAATTCACACCAAGGAGCTGTAACCATGCAATTGAAGTCACTGAAACTGACTGGCCTGGCGCTCGCACTGGGCTTTAGCGCTGCCACCACCAGCGCCGCCGACCTGATTCCGGTCACTGTCACCACCACCTGGTACGCGCAGGCCGAACACGGCGGGCTGTACGCCGCCAAGGCCGCTGGCATCTACGAGAAGCACGGTCTGGACGTGACCATCGACATGGGTGGCCCGCAGGTCAACAACGTGCAGCTGCTGATGGGCGGCAAGACCGATTTCAGCATGGGCTATGCGTTGCAATCGCTGAACGCGGTGAAGGAAGACATTCCGCTGGTTACCGTGGCGGCCTGGTTCCAGAAAGACCCGCAGTCCCTGGTCGTGCATGAGGGCGTCGGCAACGACAGTCTGGAAGACCTGAAAGGCAAGGGCATCCGCATCCCCACCGCGGGCCGCGTTGCCTACTGGCCGTGGATGAAGGCGCAGTACGGTTTCTCCGATGAGCAACTGCGTCCCTATGACTACAGCTTCGGCCCGTTCATCGCCGATCAGGAAGCGATCCAGCAGGGTTATGTGACCAACGACGGTTACTTCCTGGCAAAGGAAAACGTTCAGGCCAAGAGCCTGCTGCTGGCCGACTACGGCTGGAACGCCTACTCCTGCACGCTGGACACCACCGCCGAGATGCTAGAGAAGCACCCGGACGTGGTGAAAGCCATGGTTGAAGCCACCGCCGAAGGCTGGGCCGCCTACTTCGCCGATCCGGCCCCGGCCAACGCATTGATCAAGCAAGCCAACCCGGAAATGGCCGACGACCTGCTGGCCTACAGCAGCGCCAAATTGCAGGAGCAGGGCATTCTGCTGTCAGGTGATGCGGCGGAGGGTCAGTACGGCATCATGACCACCGCCCGCTGGCAGGGCTTCTTCGACGACATGGTTAAGGCCGGCACCCTGCCTGCCGATCTGGACTGGCAGAAGGCGTTTGACCTGACCTTCGTGAAAGCGATGTACGGCGCGGAGTAAGTCACAACGGGAGCCGCGAGCGGCTCCCGTTCTTTTTCAGCTGGCGAACGCCAGCAGGGCCTCGGCAACCGCCGCGGTCTGCACCACCTGCGGTACATGCCCACAGGCCAGACTGACCACCTGCGCACCCGGCACCAGCGCCTGCATCTTGCGCTGCGCGGCCAGCACCACGGAACGGTCTTCTGTGGCTTCCACATATAGCCGCGGCAAACGACCAAAGCGCTCCGGCGTCCATTCGGCGACCAACGCACGAGTGCCTTCAGGCTGGCTGCAAAAACGCTGCGCCGCTGCCATCGCCTGCTCACGGGGCAGATCCTGCAGGAAGATTTCGCACACCGCTTCCGGCGGCACCTCGGACGACTGACGATCCTCTGCCCAGCGCAGATAAGGCCAGATACCGGCAGCCTCCGGATGGCTCTGCATCAGCTCGGTGGTCAGCTCGGCAAAGCCCAGCCCCGAGGGCAGCATCATGCCGGCCAGATAAGCCACGCCGGCCACCCGCTCGGCAAGCAGTTCGGCGGCCTGGGTGGCGATCACGCCACCGCCGGAATGGCCGACCAGCAGCAGCGGGCCTTCAACCTCGGCGCAGGCAACGGCGATATGCGCCATGCAGCCGGCCATGCTGATCGCTTCGGGCACTGCGGGGTGCTGCGGGTTGCCCGGCGTGTCCAGCGCCAGCACCCGGTGGCCGGCGGCTTCCAGTTCGGGTTTCAGCGAATCCCACACCCAGCTACCGGCCCAGGCGCCGTGGATCAGCACGAAGGTCGGTTTGTTCATCGGCTCAGGCATAGGTCCTCCGGTACATCTCCTGCAGATGCGCCTCGACCGTGGTCACCGGGTAACGCGGCGCATCGCCCGGCTGCAGGCAGACCGGCAGGCAGCGCACCTCGTGATCAGGGTTGCCGCTGTAGAAGAACGGCACCGAGTAGCGCTCGGCGCCAGAGGTATTGACCACCCGGTGCAGGGTCGAGCGGTAGCGGTCGTTGGTCCAACGGGCAATCATGTCGCCGAGATTGACCACGAAGGTGCCGGGGATCGGGTTGGCGTCGATCCAGCGCTCACCCGCCGCGTCCCAAACCTGCAGGCCGGGCTTGTCGTCGAGCAGCAGCACGGTGATGCCGCCAAAGTCGGTGTGTGCACCGCAGCCCTTTTCACCGGGCTGCGGCTGGGCGGGTTGGGGTGGGTAGTGCAGCAGGCGCAGGGTGCACAGCGGCTGTTGGCAGAAGTCGGCGAAGAAGTCTTCCGGCAGGCTCAGCGACAGCGCCAATGCGGCCATGATCTGCGCGCTGAGTTCAGTCATTGCGGCGTAATACTGTTCCATTGCCGGACGGAAATCGGCAACGCCCCGCGGCCACTGATTGGGGCCCATGTTGAAGCGGGTCAGCGCGCGCACATCATCGGCGGCGACCTCTTCGCCGATGTAAAACCCTTCCTTCAGATCCGGCGGCGCACCGGCTTCCAGCGTCTGCCCGCGCAGTGGCTCGTAACCGCGGTTGGCCTTGGACTGGGCCTTGTCGACCCGCAGCTTATCGGCCATCGGCAGATCAAAGAACTGCTTAGAGGCACTGAATACCTGCTCGATCAGCGCGCTGTCGATGCCGTGACCACTGACGTAGAAGAAGCCGCTGTGCTCACAGGCGTCGCGCAGGGCGGCGGCCATCGCAGCCTTGGGTTGTTCGTCGCCTGTCTGCATCGGGCTGATGTCGATCACCGGCAGGTTGGCTGCCGTTGATCCGTTTTGCTCTGTCATGCCGTTCTCCCGGGAATAGAAAACCAAGTTGTCCATCTGGTCAGGTATTCATATTGCATGCCAGCCGCTGAAGCGATTTGTTCAACTAAGCCAAGGAGCACCCATTCATGACCCCATCGCGTATCACCATCGTTGTCGACTCCCGTTACGGCACCACCCTGACCCTGGCCAAAGCCATCGCCGCGGGTGCCGCCAGCGAGGGGGCCGACGTGCGTCTTTGTCGCGTTGCATTGTCCGAACCGGAGTTCAGCGTCGACCCCGAACGCGCCGATTTTATTGCCGCCCAGGCCGAGTACCGCGAGCTGCCGCAAGCCGGCATGGCCGATCTGGAGTGGGCGACCGGCATCATCTGGGGTTCACCGACCCGCTACGGCCTGATGAGCACGCCGCTGCGTGCCTTTATCGACGACGTCGCGCCGCTGTGGCGCCAGGGCGCGCTGATCGGCAAGGTCGGCGCGGCCTTCACCTCTACCGGGGGCATGCACTCGGGTAATGAAATGACGCTGATTTCGCTGCTGCTGCCGTTCCTGCAGCACGGCATGATTCTCGCCGGTGTGCCGCACAGCGTGCCGGAGCTGGTGCACACCCGCAGCGGTGGCTCGCCCTACGGCGCGTCGGCGGTGACCGGGTTCAACGGTACCTTGGGTGTGGATGAAGGCGAGAAGGCGATTGCCCGCGCGCTCGGTGCCCGGGTCGCGCGGCTGGCGGCGCAGGTAACGCCCGAACCGGCGTCGGTCGATCTGGCTGCAGGAGTGAGTCACTGAGAAAAATTGGGCCGTCGCGGTGCAAGGAGGCACTAGGGCGGCGCAATCCGGTGCACGATTTTGCTGACCAACTGATCAGGAAATGGAAAACAGGGCGTTTGGCACATATGGCACGGCGCTTGCTGGAGAGCAAATGTTGAATAACTGGTCAGCTATCACTGAAGCAAGGAGCAACACAATGCGCCACCCCCGCAAGAACCTGAAGTCGTCTGCACTGCTCGGCATGGCCGGCGCAGTGCTTGCCAGCAGCCTGTCCGCACCACTGATGGCCGCCGAGCTGGAACACGTGGTCTTCGGCACCAACTGGTACGCCCAGGCCGAGCACGGTGGATTCTATCAGGCCAAGGCAACCGGACTATATGAAAAATATGGCCTGGACGTCTCGATCGAGATGGGCGGCCCGCAGGTTAACGGCATGCAGCTGCTGGTTTCAGGCAAGCGCGACTTCTCGATGGGTTACCCGATCGGCAACGTCAAGGCGGTGATGGAAGGTATGCCGGTCAAGACCGTAGCGGCTGCATTCCAGGGTGACCCGCAGGCGCTGATTGCGCATCCGGATGTGACCTCGCTGGAGCAGATCAAGGAACGCAACATGCCGGTCTACATCGCGGCATTTGCCAACACCACCTTCTGGCCCTGGCTGAAGTCCAAGTACGGCTACACCGATGACATGATCCGTCCGTACACCTTCAGCGTCGCGCCGTTCCTGGCTGACACCAACATCGTGCAGCAGGGCTACCTGTCGTCCGAGCCGTTCGCAATGGAAAAGGCTGGCGTGAAGCCGTCTGTGTTCCTGCTGGCTGACTACGGCTACCCGGCCTACGCCACCACCATCGAAACCACTGACCAGCTGCTGGAGAAGAACCCGGATCTGGTGCGCCGCTTCGTACAGGCGAGCATGGAAGGCTGGGCCAGCTACTTCAAGGACCCGGCACCGGGCAACGCGCTGATCCAGGAAGCCAACCCGGAAATGACCGACGAGCAGATCGCCTACGGCATCGCCAAGATGCAGGAATACGGCCTGGTGACCGGTGGTGATGCGGCTACCCAGGGCATCGGCGTGATGACCGACGAACGCTGGGCCAAGATCCACGCGTTCATGCTCGAAGCCGGCCTGGTTGATGCCAGCCTGGACATCAAGGATGTCTACAGCCTGGATTATCTGCCCGCCGAACCCGTTCTGCCCTGATTCACTGACCAGCTGGCGGCCCGCATGCGGGCTGCCCACGGGAGACCCCGCATGACATCCTCGAAAGTGACGCCCATCAAAGCCGGCCCGGAAACGGACCCGGTCATCGATACCGATACCAATAATGACAGCAGCACTGCGGCACGTCCGGTGCTACAGGTGGAAGGCGTCAACAAGATTTACTCCAACGGCACCATTGCGCTCAAGGGCGCCGACCTGACCGTGCGTCAGGGTGAATTCGTCAGCCTGCTCGGCCCATCCGGCTGCGGCAAGAGCACCCTGCTGCGGATCATGGCCGGCCTTGGTGACGTTACCACCGGCACCGTGAAGTTCTGGGAACAGGGCTACGACGTGGTTGGTGACAAGGGCCGCAAGCTGGCCTTCGTATTTCAGAACGCCACCCTGATGCCCTGGGCTCGGGTACGCAAGAACGTGCGCCTGCCGCTGGATCTGGAGCATCAGAACGGTGCAGACGTTGAGCGCAAGATCGACGACGCGCTCGATATGGTCGGCCTCAAGGGCTTCGACAACGCTTTCCCGCGCGAGCTGTCCGGCGGCATGCAGATGCGTGCCTCGATTGCCCGCGCCATGGTCACCGAGCCGAATCTGCTGCTGATGGATGAACCCTTCGGCGCGCTCGATGAAATGACCCGCAACAAACTCAACGACGACGTGCTCAAGCTGTGGCAGAAGAACGGCTGGACCATCGTGTTTGTTACCCACAGTGTCTACGAGGCCGTCTACCTGTCCAGCCGCGTGGTGGTGATGGCCGCGCGCCCCGGCCGCATCGTCGACGACATCAGCATCGATCAACCCTTCCCGCGCAGCGCCGACTTCCGCGTCTCGACCGAATTTGCCGGCTACTGCCGTCAGGTGTCGCAGGCACTGGAGCGCGCCAGCGCCATGGGCCAGCCACAGGAGGTCAAGGCATGAGCACGCCGCTGATCCAAAACGAAAACTTCGTCAAGATCGCCGCTCCGTTGGCTGTCGGCCTGCTGTTTCTGCTGTTCTGGGAAATTGCCGTGCAGGCAATGGAGATGCCCAAGTACATCCTCCCCGGACCGAGCGAGATCTTCAAAGCCCTGATCAGCGACTGGAAGCCGCTGCTGGGCGCGCTGTACACCACACTCAAGGTCACCTTCCTGGCGTTCGCGATTGCCGTGGTACTGGGCGTGGCCGCCTCGCTGCTGTTCGTGCAGAGCAAGTGGATCGAGCTGAGCCTGTTCCCTTACGCGGTGCTGATGCAGGTGACCCCGGTGGTCGCGATTGCACCGCTGATCATCATCTGGGTCGATGACACCACCTGGGCGCTGACCGTCTGCGCGGTGATCATCGCGATCTTCCCGATCATCTCCAACACCACGCTGGGTCTGCGCAGTGTCGATCCGAACCTGCTCAGCATGTTCCGCATGTACCGCACCAGCCGCTGGCAGGAGCTGACCCGTCTGCGCATTCCGGGCGCACTGCCGTACTTCTTCGGCGGCCTGCGCATCAGCTCGGGTCTGGCGCTGATCGGTGCGGTAGTCGCCGAGTTTGTCGCCGGCACCGGCGGGGCCAAGGCCGGTTTGGCGTACATGATCCTGCAATCGGGCTACAACCTGCAGATCCCGCGGATGTTTGCCGCGCTGCTGCTGATCACCCTGACCGGTATCGCGCTGTTCGCCCTGATGGTCTGGCTGTCCGACCGCGCCCTGCGCAATTGGCACGAAAGCGCCCTCGAAGTGGAGCACTGAGGTGGCCCACAGCACGACCGCCGGCCAGTCCGGCGGTCACAGCTACGCCTTCGGCCTGGGCTATCTGCTGTTGTGTTTCAACGCCCTCGGCTGGGGGCTGAACTTCCCGATCCTCAAGCTCGGGCTGGCCAACAGCCCGCCCATGCTGTTCACCTGCATGCGCATGGCGCTGGGTACGCTGGCGATGTTTATCATCGCCGGATTGCTCGGCGCGCTGCGGGTGCCACGGCACGGCGACCTGCCGGTGCTGCTGTCGGTCGGCGTGCTGCAGAACATGGCCTTCATCACCCTGGTCACCCTCGGCGTGCAGTATCTACCGGCGGGGCGAGCGGCGATTCTGGCCTACACCACACCGATCTGGGTGGTGCCGGCAGCAGCGCTGTTTCTCGGCGAGCGATTTACCCTGCCACGCGCCATCGGCGTTGGCCTCGGGCTGGCCGGTCTGCTGACGGTGTTCAATCCGCTAAGTATCGACTGGAGCAACCACGACGTATTCATCGGCGGCGGACTGATCATGCTCGGCACCATCCTCTGGACTGCCGGACTGATTCACGTACGCCGACACCACTGGCAGGGCGACGTGCTGTCGCTGATCCCGTGGCAGCTGCTGACCTCGGTCGCCGCGTTGCTGCCGCTGGCGTTGCTGGTAGAAAGCCCGAGTCAGATCAACTGGGACCCGGACTTTGCCTGGAAGCTGGTATTCAGCGGGGTGATTGCCTCCGGCATTTGCGTCGCCGCGCAGGTGGTGGCAATCCGCTCACTGCCGGCGGTCAGCCTGTCGCTCAGCTCGGCCGCCGTACCGGCAGTCGGCATGCTGTCGGCGGCGTGGTTCCTGCAGGAAACCCCGACCCCGAGTGATCTGGGCGGCTTTTTCCTGATCGCCCTCGGCATTCTGGTGGTCGGTCTGGCTGACCGTCGCCAGGCCCTGCGCAACCGCCGCGTGGCGCTGGAAAGCCCGCCAGCCAGCTGAATCAACGCACGACTCTGGTTCACTCCGCACCAAAAACGCGCGGCGCCCTGGTCAGGAAATCAGGTGCGCCGCTTGCGTACTTTTCCGCGCCTGCGCCAGGCCTTGAGTGACGCGGCCTGCAGCCAATCCGAGGCATTTTGCAAAACTGGCCCGCATATTGCTGAATCAAAACAAAACCTGCCCAACTGGTCAGGATAAGAAAGCCAAGCACATCACACTGGAGATCGACTCATGTTGAAAAAAGCGTCCGGCGTTCTGGCGATGGTCATCGCCATGTCCGCAAGCGGGTTCGCCGCTGCGGCCGACAAGGTTACCTATCAACTGGACTGGCTGCCCGGCGGCGACAAGGCCCCGGTGTACGCTGGCATCCAGCAGGGCTTCTTCGCTGACGAAGGGCTGGACGTTACCGTTGCCAGCGGCCGCGGATCCACCGACGCGATTACCAAGATCGCCACCGGCCAGGCTGACATCGGCAGTGCCGACATCGGCGCGCTGATGGCCGCCCGCGCGCAGGACACCGTGCCGGTCAGCGCCGTCTACATGCTCTTCAACCAGGGCCCGCACGCCTTCTTCTCGCTGTCCGACAGCGGCATCAACAGCTTTACCGATATCGCCGGCAAGAAGGTCGCGACCTCGCCGTTCACCTCCTCCAACGCCTTCCTGCCGCTGGTACTGGAAGCCAACGACATGCCGGCCGACGCAGTCAGCCTGACCAAGTCCGACCCGGGCGCCCTCGGCCCGATGCTGGTCACCGGCAACACCGACGCCATCATCGCCTGGGTGACCAACATCGCGCTGTTCCAGCAGCAGGCAGCGGCCGCCGGCAAGGAGATCAACGTGATCCGCTGGTCCGACGCCGGTCTGTCGCTGTACAGCTCCGCGCTGGTCGCGGCCGACAAGTTCCTCAGCGAGCGTCCGGATGTGGCCAAGCGCTTCCTGCGTGCCTATGACAAGTCCCTGCGCTTCACCTATGAGCATCCGGAACTGGCTGCGGCCGACCTGCACACCATGGTGCCGGAAGTGGACACCGCGGTTGCCACCGCGCAGATCGGCGACTCCAAGCCGCTGACCTTCAACGAGATCACCGAGGCTGACGGTCTGGGCACCATGACCCCCGAGCGCATCGCCAGCACCTGGGAGTGGGTCGCCAAGGCCAACGAGCTGAGCGTTGACTCACTGGATCCGGAAACCATCGTCAACCGCGACTTCATGCCGGCAGCGGAGTAATCATGGAGCACACTAGCGAACGCGCTTTCGTGCGGATGTCAGGGGTCGGTCATCGCTATGACCCGACGCCCGGCAGTCCGATGGCGGTGCAAAACATCGACCTCGACATCAACCGCCACGAGTTCGTGGCGGTCGTAGGCCCATCCGGCTGCGGCAAGTCCACCTTGCTGCGCATGGTTTCGGGCCTGCTGGTTCCCAGCGAAGGCACAGTCAGCGTCTTCGGCAAGCAGGTAAACGGCCCCCGTGACGACGTTGGCATCGTGTTTCAGAAGCCGACCCTGCTGCCGTGGCTGACTGTTCGCAAGAATGTGCTGTTCCCGCTCAAGCATAAATTTGGCCGTTACTCGCCACAGGATGAGAAGCGCGCCAGCGAGTTGCTGGCAATGGCCGGTCTGGAGGCCTTTGCCGAGAAGATGCCGGACGAGCTGTCCGGTGGCATGCAGCAGCGGGTCGGCATCGTCCGCGCCCTGCTGCTCAACCCCGATATTCTGCTGATGGACGAACCGTTCTCGGCACTGGATGCGATGACCCGTGAGCAGATCGGCTTCGACCTGCTGAAAATATGGGACGAAAATCCGAAAACCGTACTGTTTATCACCCACTCGATCTCCGAGGCCGTGCTGCTCGCCGACCGTGTGCTGGTGATGAGCAAGCGCCCGGGCAGCGTACTGGACCTGATCGACGTCGATCTGCCCCGCCCACGCAGTTCGGACACCATCAAGTTGCCCCGTTTCAGTGAGCTGACTGACCGCATAAGGAAGCATATCTATGAGCCAGAAGCCCACTGACGCCGCCGCGCGTCGCGCGCTGCTGTTGAACCTGTCGCCATGGCTGTTCTTTGTCGGCCTGATCGTGCTGTGGGAGCTGGTCTGCCGCGTGTTTGAACTGCCGACCTACGTGCTGCCGGCGCCGACCGAGATCGCCAAGGCGTTCTTCGACGTCGAGTTCAGCCGCTGGATGATGCACCTGTGGGCGACCCTGCGGGTGGCGCTGATGGGCTTTGCCCTATCGATCGTGATCAGCATTCCGCTGGCAATCGCGATGATGCGCTCGGAGTTTCTCTCGCGCACCCTGTACCCGATGCTCGTAGTGGTGCAGTCCACCCCGGTGGTGGCGGTAGCCCCGCTGATCATCGTCATGATGGGCTCGGATGATCCGTCGCGGGTGCTGATAACCTGCCTGCTGACCTTCTTCCCGCTGGTGGTCTCGACCGCGACCGGGATCAACGAGACGCCGGCCGAGCTGATCGAACTGAGCCGCTCGCTCGACGCACCGACCCGCCGCGAGACCTGGCAGATCCGCATTCCCTACGCGATCCCGCACATCTTCAGCGGCCTCAAGGTAGCGATCACCCTGGCGATCATCGGTGCGGTGGTGGCGGAGTTTGTCGCCGCCGAAGAAGGGCTGGGCTACTTCATCCAGTTCTCGACCTCATTCTTCAAGATTCCGCAGGCCTTCGCCGGTCTGTTCTTCCTCGCCATTGTAAGCCTGCTGCTGTTCAAGTCGGTGCAATGGACCCAACAGATCTTCTTCGCCTGGAGTCTGCCGAAGAAGAAGTGACAACAGCCGGCGGTGTCTGCGCCGCCGGTCTTCAAGATACAAGTAAGGACACCCCGTGAGTCATACCGAACGCGATATCCACTTTCTGCGCGAAAGCTTCCGGCTGGCCGAAGAAGCCGGAAAGCAGGGCATCCATCCCTTTGCGGCGATTCTGGTCGATGCCGAGGGCACCGTGCTGATGGAACAGCTGAACGCCTTTCTGCCTGATCACGACATGACCGGCCACGCCGAGCGCGTGCTGATGACCCGCGCCAACACCACCTTCAGCCAGGACGTGCTGGCCGGCTGCACCATGTACACCAGCGCCGAGCCCTGCGCCATGTGCGCCGGTGCGGTGTACTGGGCCGGCGTGGGCCGGGTGGTCTACGGTGCCAGCGAAAAGCGCCTCAAGGACATGACCGGCAACCACCCGGAAAACCCCACGCTGGATCTGCCCTGCCGCACCGTGTTCGAGTCCGGTCAGCGCAGCGTCGAGGTCGTCGGCCCACTGCTGGAAGACGAATCCATCCGCGTCCACGAAGACTTCTGGAAAGACTGATGGCCGGCTCGGCTGAGCCCGGGGCGGGCAGGGGACTCAAGCCGCGGTTTTACCATGGTCGTCGACGCGGTGCGCACGCTGGCGGGCCGACCGTCAGGCACTAACCCGGCCAACCTGAGCCGTCAGATGGCGCGTTTCCAACTATAGGCGTATTGACATTTCAGCTGCGCAGCGGGGGCCAGAAACCAGGCTGCAACCCGCGTCGCAGAGCGGCGCGAGGGCAAAACGCCAGCAGCGAGCAAACGCGCAGAATCTGCTAGACTCGCGCCCCCGCGTCCATCCGCCGCTCCCGAAGGATCCCCATGAAAGCCCCTGACATCGTCATGCAGAGCTACGGCCGCTGCTGTGCCTCGGCCACTTTTTTTGATGACTTCTACCAGCAGTTCCTGCAGAGCTCGCCGGAAGTCCGCGCCAAGTTCACCAACACCGATATGCCGGCCCAGAAGCTGTTGCTGCGTCAGGGCATTCTCAATCTGGTGCTGTTCTCCCGCGGCCTGCCGCCAACCAAGCTGCAGGCGCTGGCCAAGTCGCACTCACGCGAAAACCTCAATATCCAGCCGCACCTCTACAACTACTGGGTCGATGCCCTGATCAACACGGTTGAGCAGCACGACAAACAAGCCAGCATGGAAACCCGCCACGCCTGGCGCGAGGTGCTGAACAAGGGCATTGAGGTCATCCAGGCCGGTTACTGAGGGCGCGCTCACCTGTGCCGCTGGCAATCGCAGACAGCAGATTGTCATAAAAAGCCATGCAACATTTTATTCAGCACTCTAGGATCGTGAGAGACATGCACCCTGGAGTCCTGGATGGACAACCTAGAACAATTCCAACAACTTGGCGTGCAACTGGCTCACGGTATTCTGGGCCAGCAGGCGTTGATCGAAGGGCTGCAGCTGGCGCTGCTGGCTGACGGTCACCTGCTGGTCGAAGGTCTGCCGGGCCTGGCCAAAACCCGCGCCATCAAGCAACTCGGCCGCTCGCTCGAAGCCGACTTCGTCCGCCTGCAGTTCACTCCCGATCTGCTGCCCTCCGACATCACCGGTGCCGAGCAATATCTCGGTGAGCTGGGGCAGGGCCATCTGGCGTTCCGCCCGGGCCCGCTGTTTGCCAATCTGGTCCTCGCCGACGAGATCAACCGCGCTCCGGCCAAGGTTCAGTCCGCGCTGCTCGAAGCGATGGAGGAGCGTCAGGTCACGGTCGCCGGTCAGCGCCATCCGCTGCCGGAGCTGTTTCTGGTGATGGCCACGCAGAACCCGATCGAGCAGGAAGGCACCTACCCGCTGCCCGAGGCCCAGCTAGACCGCTTCCTCATGCACCTGACCGTCGACTACCCGGATGAGCAGTCCGAGCTGGCGATGCTGCAACTGGTGCGCGGCGAACACGACCGCGGTAACGCCGCCGAGCTGCCGAAGATGGCGCAGGCCACGGTGCTGGCAGCCCGCCACGAGGTTGACCGTATTCACGTCAGCCCGGCCATAGAGCAGTACATCGTCGATCTGGTGCGCGCCACCCGTCAGCCCGAACGCTTTGATCCGGCGCTGGCCGGACAGGTCGAGGTCGGTGCCAGCCCGCGCGGCGCCATCGCGCTGGACCGGGTGGCCCGGGCCCGTGCCTGGCTGCGCGGCGGCGACTTTGTGCTGCCCGAGGACGTGCAACAGGCGGTGCTGCCGGTGCTGCGTCACCGCCTGATGCTGTCCTATCGGGCTCAGGCCAGCGGGCTGACCGCCGACAGCCTTCTGCAGCGGCTGCTGCAGCTGGTGGCTGTCGCCTGACCATGCAGCCGTCGTCGGCCGCCTACGTCGATCTCGACCAGCTCAGCGCCCTGCGTGAACAGGCGCGCGGGCTGCCGCTGCACGCCCGGCTGGTCGCCGCCAGCGCCCTGGCCGGGCGCCACGAAACCCGGCTGCGCGGACGCGGCCTGTCGTTCGAGGAGCTGCGCCCGTACTGGCCCGGCGACGATGCCCGACTGATCGACTGGAAGGTTACCGCGCGGCTGCGGCGGCCGTTCCTGCGGCTGTACAGCGAGGAGCGCGATCAGCCGGTGTTGCTGCTGATCGACCAGCGCATGAACCAGTTCTTCGGCAGCCGGCGCACCACCAAATCGGTGCTCGCCGCCGAAGCCGCGGCGCTGTTCGGCTGGGCCGCGCTGGAGCGCCACGACCGGGTCGGCGCGCTGCTGTTCAACGACGAGACCCTCGAGGCGCTGCGCCCGGCGCGCGGCAACCGTGCGTTTCTGCATCTGCTCGGCCGCCTATGCGAATTCAACCAGCAACTGCACGCCCGCCACCGCGGCGACAACCCGAGCGGGCTGAACGCCGCCCTGCACCGCGCGCGCAAGCTGGCGAGCAAGGATCACCTGCTGATCCTGATCAGCGACTTCAACGGCCTGAACGCCGAAACCCACGACCTGCTGGCGGCACTGCGGCGACACAACGACCTGCTGCTGTGCTGGACCCAGGACCCGCTGCTGATCGACCTGCCGAGCGGCGGCGAGCTGCTGGCCAGCGACGGCGACCTGCAGATGCGCCTGAACCTCGACAGCGGCAGCCTGCGCCAGACCCTGCAACGCCTGCATCAGCAGCGCCAGCAGCAGATTCTCGACTGGCCGGCCGGGCTGGGCATTCCGGTACTGCCGCTGTCCGCCGCCGAACCCGCGGCCGACCAGCTGCGCGCCTTGCTCGGAGGCGACCGTGGCTGATCAGGTGATTCCACCGCTGCACGACATCGCGCTGCCGCCGCTGATCTCACCCTGGCCACCGGCGCCCGCCGCCAGCGTCCTGCTGCTGATGCTGGTGCTCGCCGCGCTCTGGCTGCTGCTGCGCCGCTGGCAGCAATACCGCCAGAACGCCTACCGGCGCCGCGCCCTGCAACAACTGGAGCGACTGCAACACGCCTGCCGACAACAGCCCGACCAACTCCAGCAGTTGCCTCACCTGCTGCGCCACACCGCGCTGCAGATCTGGCCGCGGGAACAGGTTGCCAGTCTGCACGGCGACGCCTGGCTGCAGCGGCTGGAGCAGCAGAGCGACAGCCCGCTGCCAAAAGAACTGAGCACGCTGGCGTACTGGCCGGCCGAGCGTTGCGCCAGTCTGGATGAACCAACCCGCGCCAAGCTGTTTGCGCGCAGCCGCGACTGGATTGAGCACCATGTACGTCCTTGAGCTGCCCTGGCTGCTGTTGCTCCTGCCGCTGCCCTGGCTGCTGCAGCGCTGGCTGCCCGGCACCCGGCAACGGCAGGACGCGCTGCGGCTGCCGTTCTTTCACCAGTTGGCCGGCCCACTGGGGCTGACCCCGGCCAACGCCGCCGGCAGCAGCGCCAGCTGGCTGGCAACCCTGCTCGAAGCGCTGGCCTGGTGCCTGCTGGTTGTCGCCTTGGTCGCGCCTAGCCGATTGGAGCCGCCCTTGGTCAAACAGCAGCCGCTGCGCGATCTGCTGCTGGCGGTCGACGCCTCGCTGTCGATGGCCAACACCGACACCGGTGACGAGCGCACCCGCCTGCAGGCAGTCCAGCAGGTGGTCGACGATTTCATCCAGCGCCGCGCCAGCGACCGCCTCGGCCTGCTGGTATTCGGCGATCAGCCCTACACCCAGACCACCTTCACCCAGGATCACGCCACCCTGCGCCAGCTGTTGGCCGAGCTGCAGCCGGGGATTGCCGGCCCCCGCACCGCGCTGGGCGACAGCATCGGTCTGGGCATTCGCCTGTTCCAGCAAAGCCAGAGCCCGGAGCGGGTGATGATCCTGCTCAGCGATGGCAGCGACACCAGCAGCCGCAAACTGCCCGACGACGCCGCGCTGGTCGCCCAACAGCAGGGCATCGTCATTCACACCATCGGCTTTGGCGACCCGAACGCCGAGGGCGAGCAGCGCCTCGACGCCGAGCAGCTGCAGCGCATCGCCGACAGCACCGGCGGGCGCTACCTGCACGCCAGCAACCAGATCGAACTGGCAGCAGCATTCGATGCCCTCGACCAGTTGACCCCGCAGCTGCAGCAACGTCTGGCGTTTCAGCCGCGCACGCCGCTGTACCACTATCCGCTGGCGGCAATGATCGGCCTGCTGCTGATCCGCCTGCTGCTCAGTTTGCCGCTGCCGCGCCGGGGGCAGGCATGATCGACTGGCTGCCACTGCACTTCCTGCGTCCACTCTGGCTGCTCGCGCTGCCACCGTTGCTGCTGCTCGGCTGGTGGCTGCGCCGCAACAGCGTGCGGGCCAGCTGGCAACGGCTGATCGCGCCACAGCTGCTGCCGCACCTGCTGGTGCCGGGCGGCCGCAACAGCGGCGGCAACGCGACGCTGATCGGCATCCTGCTGCTGGCCTGTGTGGCCGCCGCCGGCCCGGCCTGGGACCGCGAAGCACCGCCGTTTGCCGAACGGCAGGCGCCGCTGCTGATCGCCCTCAACCTCAGCGCCGACATGGATCAGCGCGAGCGCGGCGTCTCGCGACTGGAGCGCGCCAAGCTGAAAATCCACGACCTGCTGGCCCAGCGCCCGGGCGCCCGCCACGCGCTGCTGGCCTACGCCGGCAGCGCCCACCTGCTGCTGCCGCCGACCGACGACGCGGCGCTGTTCACTCTCTACCTCGACAGCCTGTCTACCGACCTAATGCCACGGCTGGGGCGCAACACCGGAGCCGTGCTGCAGCGCATGGATCCGCTGCAGGCCAGCGCCGAGCAACCCTACATGCGGCTGCTGGTCAGCGCCGACGTCGAACCCGGTGTCGAGGCCGCGCTGGCCGCCAGCCATACCTTGCTGTGGGTGGCCGGTGGCGACGCTGACGCGCTGAGCAGCCGGCTCGACAGCCCGCTGGTCGCCATGCGCAGCGACGACAGCGACTTGCCGCTGCTGCTGCGCGCCCTCGATGCCAGCCAGCGACTGGCCCGTCAGGACGACCCCGACAGCCGCTGGCACGACCGCGGCTGGTGGCTGCTCTGGCCGCTGGCGCTGCTGCTGGTGCTACGCCTGCGCCGCGCCGCCCCGGCACTGATCCTGCTGCCGCTGCTCATGCCCGCACACAGTGAAGCGGCCGAGCTGGAGCTCTGGCGCCTGTGGCGCAGCGACCAGCAGCAGGCCATGCACCTGTATCAGCAGCGCGAGTACGCCGAGGCTGCCAAGCTGTTCAGCGACCCGCGCTGGCAGGGCGCTGCGCTGTATCGGGCCGGCGACTGCGAGGCCGCACTGGCCGCCTTCGAGCAGGGCATCAGCGCCGAGGATTACTACAACCAGGGCAATGCCTTGAGCTGCAAGCAGCGTTACGACGAGGCGGTCGAGCGCTATGAGCTGGCGCTGGCGCAACGGCCAAACTGGCTGGAGGCGCAGGAAAACCTGCAGCGGGCGCTGCTGATGATTGCCCAGCAGCGCCAGCAGCACGGCAAGGATGGCGACATGGACCCGGATGAAATCCGCGAAGACCTCAAGCGCCGGCGCGGCAACCCGGCCACCGAGCAACAGGAACGCGAGCAGCAGACCGAGCTTTGGCTGGATAACCTCAAAGCCAGCCCGGCCGGCTATCTCAAACGCCGCATGCTGATGCAGCTCGGCCCGGCAGAGGGTCAGCCATGAGCCGCCGCCTGCTTCTTGCCCTGCTGCTGTTGCTCGCCCTGCCCACGGGCGCCGCCGAGCCGTTGCTGCGGCTCGAAAGCAACGCGACACAGGGCCTGCACAAGGGCCAGCGACTGGAGCTGCAACTGCAACTGCTGGTGCCGACCTATTTCCTCGCTGCGCCGCAGTTTCCGGCCCTGCAACTGGATGAGCGCAATCAGGCTACCCCGGAGGCCAGCCGCAACCTCAGCCCGCGGATCGACGGCCGCAGCTGGGCCGGTATCGAGCGCACCTATCACTTCGCGCCACTGCCACCCGGCACCTACCAGCTGCAGGCCAGCGAGATCACCGTGCGCTACGCCGATGAGCAGCGCGAGCCGCGCGAGGTAACCCTGCAGGTGCCAGCCCTGCGTTTCACCGTTAGTACCAACCAGGGCCAGGCGGGCGCGCCGCTGGCACCGCAACTGCGCCTGAGCGAGCGCTATTCGCCGGCCCGCGCCGAGCTGCAGGTGGGCGACATTCTGCTGCGCCGGCTGCGCCTGGAACTGGACGACGCCGGCAACCTGCTGCCCCCGGAGGTGCCACTGGCAGCGGTGCCCGGCACCCGCCTGTACCGCAACCCACCGCGGCTGAATCAGGACATGGAACGGATTGCCCAGCGCTTCGTGCGCGAGGAGGAGGTGCGGTATCTGCTGCTGGAAAGCGGCGAACTGGAGATCCCCGCGCTGACCGTGGAATGGCGTGACACCCGCAGCGGTCAGCTGCAGCAGGTCAGCCTGCCGGCCCGGCGCCTGCAGGTTGCCGGAGTCACCGCGACGCCGGTTCACCAGGTCAGCGGCTGGCAACATCTGGCGTTGCTGACAGCGGCTGCGCTGCTACTCGGCAACGCCCTGGCCGGCTCGATATACGGCCACCGCTGGTGGCGCCGCCGCGTCCTCAACCAGCAACTGCGCAGCGGCAAGCCCACGGCCGTGCTACAGGCGCTGCAGCACTGGCTGGAAAGCTATCCCGAGGCGCAGCAGGCGACCCTGCGCAGTCAGCTGGCTGAACCGCTGCGGGCGCTGCAGGCAGCCTGTTACGGCACTGCCGGAGACTGGCACAGCGAGTCCCTGCGCCGCGCCCTGCGCGGCCTGTCACGGCGCCCAGCCGCGGGTGCACAAGCGCAACCAGACTGGCGACTCAACCCCTGAAACAACAACGCCCGGGCATTGGCCCGGGCGCTGGTAATGACGGCAGACCGCGCTTACTGCTGCGGAATGGTCATGAACTTCTCCATCATCTGATCGATGGTGAAACTCGCCGGACGCTGACGCGGCGGGAACTCCTGGAAGGTATTCAGGAACTGCTGCACACGAATCATCGCCGGCAGACCTACGACGGCGATCTTCTTGTCCCACCAGACGTTGTAGCTGTTGGAATCGGTATCGGCGCGCTCGTAGGGGTCACGACGCAGGTTGAAGACCTTCGGGATACGCAGCTCGACGAAGGGGTCACGCCAGACGTCGAAGCGGCGTGCACGCTGCTCCTGGAATACCACTTTCCAGTCACCGTCACGGATGGCGAGGAACTTGCCGTCATCGCTGAAGTAGTAGAACTGGTTACGCGGTGAAGTCTCGCTTTCGCCCTGCAGGTACGGCAGGAAGTTGAAGCCATCCAGATGCACCTTGTACTGCTTGCCGCCAGCGCGGTAGCCAGTCAGCAGCTTCTCTTTGACGTCCGGTACACCGGCGGCAGCCATCAGCGTCGGTACCCAGTCCTGGTGCGACATGATGTTGTTGGAGACCACGTCAGCGGCGATCTGGCCCGGCCAGCGCACCAGCGCCGGGACGCGGAAACCGCCTTCCCAGTTGGTGTTCTTCTCGCCACGAAACGGGGTGATACCGGCGTCCGGCCACTGGTTGTAGTGCACGCCGTTGTCGGTGGTGTAGAGCACGATGGTGTTGTCGGCGATGCCCAGATCATCCAGTTGCTTGAGCAGCTGACCAACCTGACCGTCATGCTCGACCATGCCGTCGTTGTAGAAGTCCTGACCCGACAGACCGGCGGAGTCCGGCGACAGGTGGGTGTAGTAGTGCATGCGGGTGGAGTTGAACCAGACAAAGAACGGCTTGTCGGCCTTCACCGAGCGGTCGATAAAGTCCATCGACGCCTGCAGGAACTCCCGGTCGATGGTTTCCATGCGCTCGCGGGTCAGCGGGCCGAGGTCTTCGACCTTGCCATCAGCGGTGCTGCGGATCACGCCGCGCGGGCGCACCATCTTGTCGATCATCGGATCGGTGGTCCAGTCCGGATCTTCCGGGCCTTCCTCGGCGTTCAGGTGATAAAGGTTGCCGAAGAACTCGTCAAAGCCGTGCTCGGTCGGCAGATACTCGTTGCGGTCACCAAGGTGGTTTTTGCCGAACTGGCCGGTGGTGTAGCCCAGCGGCTTGAGCAGCTCGGCCAGGGTCGGGTCTTCCGGCTTGATACCGACCGGGGCGCCCGGCACACCGACCTTGGTCAGACCGGTACGCACCGGATGCTGGCCGGTGATAAAGGCCGAACGGCCAGCGGTGCAGCTCTGCTCGCCGTAGTAATCGGTAAACATCACGCCTTCGTTGGCCAGACGGTCGATGTTCGGGGTCTGGTAGCCCATCATGCCGTGGCTGTAGCTGCTGATGTTGGTGATGCCAATGTCATCACCCATGATGATCAGGATGTTCGGCTTGTCGGCGGCAGTCGCAACGGAGGCGGCGCCGAGCGTCACTGCGCAGAGCGCAGCACGAGCCCAGTGCCTGAGCTGACGTGGATGTTGCATATGAGAGCTCCTTCTTTTTTTTATCAGAGTCGGTTCGGTTAACACACAGCACCCACCGCGCCATCACGCGGCAGGGCAACAGAAAGGCACAACGACGAACGAGCAGAGCGCTCAGAACCCTTGGCAGGGCAGGCAGGAACAGGTGCACTCAGCACCGGCGGCAGGTTGGGATGCATGCAATACTCCCGCTCGCGCACGGGGCGCGGGCACACTCTTGTCATTATCGTTGTGCCTATGATGGCGGCAGCGGCCAGCGGCCGCTTGTCACTTCACGTCACTGTGTCCCATTGCGGGACATCCGCGCCAGCGGCCAAGACTGTCAGCCGAAGCCAACCGGCTGACCGCTGGCCGCCTTTGCAACAAGCATAGTCAGCCAGCTGACACACGCTACTGCAGCTGCACCAGCAGCAGGCGCCAGCCAGAGCCAAAGCCCTCCAGCGTCACCACCTCACCCACCCGCGCCGCCAGCAGCCGGGCGCCCAAGGGCGAGAAGATCGACACCTCGCCGGCATAGCGGCTGCGCTCGGCGAGGCGCAGGTTGAACAGGGTATGGCTATGCAGGTCGAGCAGCAGCAACTGACTGCCGGGGCGAGCCAGCTCTGCACTGGGGTCACGCTCCAGCCGCTCCAGTCGACCGATCACACTGGCCAGTTCCTGCGGGCCAGTCAGGTACCAGGCGCCACGCTCACGCAGCAGCGCACGCAGGCGCGGGTGCGCGCCATCAGCAACAGACATCATGTCTGCAGTCTCCAGTAAAAAATGGGCAGGGAAAGGGGTACCGGCAGCCGGGTGCGGACGAACCGCCCCGGCTCAGATCAGGAAGGCAACAGCATGGGCGCTGACAGCGAGGGACACGCGCATGACTCCACAGACAATGACACGAAGGCCTCCACCATAGGCTGCCGGCAGATAAAAGCAAGCCCTCGGTCGCTGTCGTCTTGTGTCAAGCCCACCTGCGGCGCAGGGCCTAGTCTGGAACCACGACGCTCTGCCCACGAGCGAGCGCCGCAACAACAATAAAAAAGGGCAGACAGCCCGCAGGAGATACGCATGGGACTGATCAATAACAAGAAAGCCATCATTACCGGCGGTGCCTCTGGCATCGGCGAACAGGCCGCCCGCCTGTTCATCGAACATGGCGCGCAGGTGGTCATTGCTGACCTCAACGCCGAGCGCGGCGAAGCCCTCGCAGCAGAGTTGGGTGAGCGCGCGTTCTTCTGCCCGGTCGACGTCAGCGATGCCGCACAGATCGAAACCATGGTGGCCGAGGCCACCCGCCTGCTCGGCGGCCTCGATATCCTCATCAACAACGCCGGTATCGGCACCTACGGCCGCACCCATCTGGCCGACCCGGCGGTCTGGCACCGGGTTATCGACGTCAACCTCAATGCGCTGTTCCACACCTGCCGCCACGCCTTGCCGCACCTGATGAAGCAGGGTGGCAGCATCATCAATACCGCGTCGATTTCCGGCACCCGCGCCGATTACGGCTTCCACGCCTATGCCGCGTCCAAGGGGGGTGTGATCAACTACACCCGCAATCTGGCGCTCGACTATGCCACCGACGGCATCCGCGTGAATGCCATCTGCCCGGGCCTGATCGAGACACCGCTGGCCACCCCGCTGTTCGGCCATCCGGGCGTGATGGAGGAGTACCTGAATAACATTCCGATGCAGCGCGCCGGGCAGCCGGAGGAGATTGCCAAGGTCATGCTGTTCCTCGCCTCGGATCTGGCGTCCTACGTCACCGGTCAGGAGATTGGTGTGGATGGCGGGGTCAGCGCCTGGACCGGCCAGCCACGCTTCCCGAACCACTTCGGCGATATCGTCATTCCCTGATGGCGCGGCGCTTGGCTCAACGGCCAGCGCCAGCCTTGTAGCGCGCGGGGGTTTCGCCCTGCCAGCGGCGGAACGCCCGAACAAAGGCGTTCTCATCGGAGAAGCCCAGCTGTTCGGCGATCTGCGCCACGCTCAGGCGGCCCTGCTGCAGTGCCTGGCAGGCCATCTCCTGCAGTACCGATTCGCGCAGGGTCTTGAACGACAGGCCTTCTTCGCCCAGCTTGCGGTTCAGATGACGGCCGCTGAGACCCAGCTGTTCGGCGATCCGCTCCTTGCCCCAACGCGGCTGGCTGCGCACCTGCGCCTGCACCTCGGCGGCCAGACTGTGCTGCCCGAGGCTGGCGAGAGTCTGGTCAGCCAGCTGACGGAGGTGATCGCGCAGCGCGCTGTTGGCCTGAATCTGCGGCAGGTCGAGTTGGTCCGCAGAGAAGGTAATGCGATTGAAGCCGGCTTCGAAGTGCAGCGGGCAATCGATCAGCGCGCGGTAGTCGGCCAGCGGCGCCAGCGGGGCGTGGGCCAGCCAGATGCCGCTGGGGGCAAAGCGGCCACCGGTGGCCCAGCGGGTCAGATTCAGTTGCCCGGCCAGCACCGCTTCAACCCGCTCGGCTTGGCGTACCTTGAGTTGCGGCTGATAGTCGATGGCCATCTCGTCGCCATCGCGCAGCAGCTGAAAGTCGCCACCGGCGCCGATCAGCGGCGCATACTCGACCTGCTCGGTCAGCGCTTCACCCAGGGTCTCGCAGGTCACCAGCAGCATGCCGGCACTGTCCAGATGACCGACCTGAATATCCAGCCCCAAACGCAGCCCGGCCAGCGGATCGGCAGCGAGTTCGCAGTAGCGCTCCCACAGCTCGTCCTGCACCTCCAGCGGGATGCGCTCGTTGCCCTGCAGCCGGGCAATCAGTTCAGCGGGCAGGGCAATACCGAGGCGCTGCGCGGATTGCAGCAACGCTTGGGCATAGAGGGGAGTAACGCTGTGGTCGACGCTCGACATGGCTTGAATTGCCGGATTCCTGTCCCGTTTTGTCCGATACCGCCGCAGGGCGTTTGGCTAGACTCGTGATCATAACCCTGCCGCCGTCTGGATGTAACAGGTGACGGGCAGGGCTCATAACAACGACAAGAACAATATGAGGTATCTCCATGTACGCTGTCATCGGCGCCGGCCCTATGGGTCTGGCCACAGCCCGCAACCTGCAGAAGCTGGACATTCCCTTCATCGGCCTTGAGCTGCACAGCGATGTAGGCGGGCTGTGGGACATCGACAACCCGCACAGCACCATGTACGAGAGTGCGCACCTGATCTCGTCCAAGCGCATGACCGAGTTCGCCGAGTTTCCGATGGAAGATAGCGTCGCGCTGTATCCGCACCACCGCGAGATGAAGCGCTACTTCCAGTCCTACGCCAAGCATTTCGATCTGTACCGCCACTACGAATTCAACACCCGGGTGCTCAGCGTGACCCGCGACGGTACCTTCTGGACCATCGTTACCGAGCGCGACGGCCAGGAGCAGAGCCGCCGCTTCGAAGGTCTGCTGATCGCCAACGGCACCCTGCACACGCCGAACCGGCCGAGCCTGCCGGGCCGCTTCGACGGCCAGATCATGCACTCGGCCGAGTACCGCAGCGCCGAGGTGTTCAAGGATAAGCGGGTGTTGATCGTCGGCTGCGGCAACTCGGGTGCGGACATTGCGGTCGATGCCGTCCACCACGCCAAGTCGGTCGACATGAGCCTGCGCCGTGGCTATTACTTCCTGCCCAAGTTCATCAAGGGCAAACCGACCGACACCCTCGGCGCCGCCCGCAAATTCAAACTGCCGCGCGCGCTGAAGCAAAAAGTGGATGCCGCGCTGGTGCGCTTCATCATGGGCAAGCCCTCGGACTACGGCCTGCCTGATCCGGACTACCGCATGTACGAGTCGCACCCGGTGGTGAACTCGCTGATCCTGCATCACCTGGGGCATGGCGATATCCAAGCGCGCCGCGATATTCAGGGCATGGACGGCAACCGGGTCGACTTTGTCGACGGCGAAAGCGCCGAGTACGACCTGATCCTGCTGGCCACCGGATACCAGCTGGACTACCCGTTTATTGACCGTGAACACCTGAACTGGCCGGCCGCGCTGGATGCGCCGCAGTTGTACCTGAACGTGTTCCACCCTGAGTACAACAACCTGTTCATGATGGGCATGATCGAAGCCGCGGGTCTGGGCTGGGAAGGTCGCAACCTGCAGGCGCGCCTGGCCGCGCTGTATATCCATCAGCACCGCCAGGGCAGCAGCCAGGCCGCCAGCTTTGCCGCCACCAAGCGGCAGAAGGCGACCACCAATCTGGACGGCGGCTACGACTACATCAAGCTCGCGCGCATGGCCTACTACGTCAACAAGGATGCCTATCTGGAAGCGCTGCACCAGCACATCGCCGAGCTGGAAGCCGGCCTTGAGCAGGTCGCACCGCAACCGGTACCGGCGACATGAGCGGCGCGCTGCCGATTCAATTCGACCCGGCCAGCCTGATCACCCTCAACCTGATCATGGCGGCCATGATGTTCGGCGTGTCGCTGAGCCTGACGCTGGATGACTTCAAACGCATCATCAAGGCGCCGGTGGCGCCGGTGGCCGGCCTGATTGCGCAGTTTTTGCTGCTGCCGGCGGCCACCTGCCTGTTCACTTGGTGGCTGAACATCGATCCGGAACTGGCGCTGGGCATGATCCTGGTCGCCTCCTGTCCGGGTGGCAGTTTTTCCAACGTCATGACCTGGCTGGGCCGCGGCAATGTCGCCGTTTCAGTCAGCATGACAGCGGTTTCCAGTCTCGCGGCAACGGTGCTGACGCCACTCAACTTTGCCTTCTACGGCTGGCTCAACCCGCACACCCGCGAATACCTGACCCAGATCAGCCTCGATCCGACCGGCATTCTGGTCATCGTGCTGCTGGTGCTGGCCCTGCCGCTGCTGCTCGGCATGCTCAGCGGCAAACGCTGGCCCATGCTGGTGACGCGCAGTGAAAAACCGCTGCGGGTGATCTCACTGCTGGTGTTCCTCGGCTTTGTCGCGATTGCCTTCACCAACAACTTTGACCTGTTTATCGAGCGCTTCCACAGCTTCTTCTGGCTGGTGGTCGCCCACAACCTGCTGGCGCTGAGCCTGGGTTATGGCATGGCCAGACTGCTGCGCCTGCCGCTGGCCGACCGCCGTGCAGTGACCATGGAAGTGGGCATTCAAAACTCCGGTCTGGGGCTGGTGATTCTCTTCACCTTCTTCCCCGAAGCCGGCGGCATGATGCTGATCACCGCCTTCTGGGGTGTCTGGCACCTAGTATCGGGGCTGACCCTGTCGCAACTGTGGGCCCGTCAAAGCCGTCGCACCGAACAACTAGAACAACAAGACGCCGCACGCCGCGGCGCCCAGCAGAGCCTGTAACCATGAGCAAACGCATTCTGATCACCGGCGCTGCCGGTTATATCGGTCACCAGCTGGGCAACCGCCTGGCCAAGGACTTCTTCGTCATCGGCACCGACATCCGCGGCCGTGACGACCTCGACTTTCCGGTGCAGGTCATGGATATCCGCGACACCACTCTGGTTGACCTGCTCAAGCGTGAGCAGATCACCCACGTGGTGCATCTGGCGTCCATCCTGCAGGCCTCGAAGGACCGCGAGCGCGACTACGACATCGACGTCAACGGCACCCACAACGTGCTCAAGGCCTGCGTTGAGGCCGGCGTGCAGCACCTGACCGTGACCAGTTCCGGCGCCGCCTATGGCTACTACGCCGACAACCCGAGCTGGATCGACGAGCAGGACGCCATCCGTGGCAACCGCGAATTCGCCTACTCCGACCACAAGCGGCAGATCGAGGAGCTGCTGGCGCGCTACCGCCGCGAGCATCCGGCGCTGGCGCAGCTGATCTTCCGCCCGGGCACCGTGCTCGGAACCGAGACCCGCAACCAGATCACCAACCTGTTCGAGTCCAAACGCGTACTGGCGATCAAGGGCAGCGACTCGCCGTTCGTCTTCATCTGGGATCAGGACGTACTGGCCGCGGTGGAAATGGGCATCCGCGAGGACAAGCAGGGTATCTTCAACATGGCCGGCGACGGCGCCCTGAGCATTCAGGAAATCGCCCGTCGGCTGAACAAGCCGCTGCTGACCCTCTCGCCGTGGATTCTGAAAAGCGCGCTGCAGGTCGCCAAATGGCTCGGCCGCCCGACCGGCCCGGAGCAAATCAACTTCCTGCGCTACCGCCCGGTGCTGAGCAACCGGCGGCTGAAGGAAGAGTTCGGCTACCAGCTGAACAAGACCTCGGCCGAGACCTTCGAGTACTTCATCGAACAACGCGGTCTGCGCCGCTGAGCGCCGCTCAAGGCAAGCCAGAACAACAAGAACAACGGAGCTTCACCGCATGAAAGTGATTCTGATCACCGGCGCCGCCTCGGGTCTGGGCTGGGCAATGGCCAAGAGCTGGTTCGACGCTGGCCACAGCCTGGTCATGGCCGATGTTAACGAGGCGCTGCTCAAGCAGCGCGAGCAGGAACTGAACGCCCCCAAGCGAGTGCTCACCGTCACCGCCGACATCACCAGCGCCGACGATATCCAGCGCCTGATCAAGGCCACCACCGAGCATTTCGGCCGCCTCGATCGCCTGGTCAACAACGCCGGCATTACCCACCGCTCACCGGCCCATCAGACTGACCCGGCGGTGTTCCGCAGGGTCATGGCGGTGGACTGGCAGGGTCCGGTCGAGCTGACCATGGCCGCGCTGCCGCTGCTGCGCGCCAGCGAAGGTGAAATTCTCTGCATCGGTTCGATGGCCGGCTGGATGCCGGTGCCGGGCCGGGCCGCCTACTGCGCCGCCAAAGGCGCGCTGACCCAGTTCTTTGAAGTGCTGCGGCTGGAACTGGAGCGCGACAACATCCACGTACTGATGGTGTATCCAAGCTTCCTCGACACCCCGATCGAGCACAACGCTCTGGGCAAGGACGGCAAGCCGGCCAGCCACCCGCGCTCCATGGTCGGCGGCATGCGCACCCCGGAATGGATGGTCGGGCTGATTGACCAGGCACTGGTAAAAGGGCAACGTTGGCTGCTGCCCGAACCGGTCTCGCGCTTTGGCAGCCTGCTCTGGCGTTTTGCCCCCGCGCTGTATCTACGGCAGGTGCGCAAGCGCTTTGCCGGAGAGCTCGGCTGACACTCCACCGGCAGGCTGTAGAATCCACCTCCGCGCCGTCGCTTGACGGTGCGAGCGTTCCCTGGATTCGTTAACAACCCCCCCAACAAGAAAAAACCATGTCCCTCGACACCCTGCTGCTCAATCCCTGGCTCTGGCTGGGGCTGTTTATCCTGCTGGCCTACACCATCGAAGCCATCACCGGCTTCGGCAGTATCGTCATCGCCCTGTCACTCGGCGCGCTGTTGCTGCCGATTCCGGCCATGCTGCCGGTACTGGTGCCGCTCAATATCTGCATGAGCGGCTATCTGGCCTGGCGCAACCGCCAGCACATCCACTGGCCGACCCTGCTCAGGCTGATCCTGCCGCTGATGCTGATCGGCATGCTGCTGGGCTACGGCCTGCGGCCGTGGCTGAGCGGTGAGCTGCTCAAGGCGCTATTCGGTGTGCTGGTGCTGTGGTTTGCCGGGCGCGAACTGCTGCGCATGTTCCGCGGCCATATCAGCCCGCCACACCCCAGCTGGCTGAGTCGCAGCCTGACCCTCGGCGCCGGCCTGACCCAAGGCCTGTTCGCCTCCGGCGGCCCGCTGCTGGTCTACGCACTGGCCGGCACCCGGCTGGACAAGAGCCAGCTGCGCGCCACCCTGATCAGCGTCTGGTTCACCCTCAACAGCAGCATGACCGTACTGTTCCTGCTCGACGGCAGCCTGCTGCCCAACCTGCCACGCATCGCCAGCTACCTGCCGCTGCTGGTGATCGGCGTAGTGCTCGGCGAGATCCTCCACCACCGCCTGAACGAGCAGCGCTTCCGGCAGGTGGTGTACAGCCTGCTGGTAGTGACCGGGGTGTTGTTGCTGACTAAAGCGGTGTTCTGACGGCTGGCGCAAGCACAAACAAAAACCCCGCGCCAGCGCGCGGGGCTGTTCCGTCCAGCCGAGCTTACATGCTGCCGAGCACGGCGATGTCGACAATCCCGTCTGCCAGACCGGCGACCTCGCCCAGCGTGGTCGGTGTGCCGGTAGCCAGATCTACGGTGTGCAGGGTCTTGCCGGTCAGCACGTAGGCGGTATTGTTGCCGCTGCCATCACTGACGATATCCATAGCGGCTCCATTGAGGCCCTTGGCAAGTTCGCCGACGGCCTGCTGGACACCGTCGTTCGGCGGGTTCTGCAGCATCAGCATGCCGGTAGCCAGATCTACGGTGAACAGCTCGGTGGTTTCGGTGCCGGGGTAGGAATTGGTGTAGGCACCGGCGACGACCTGAGCGGTCTGCCCGGCGTAGGCACCGTCGGCGGCGTAGGCAACGCTGCCGTCGACCGCAACGTCGCCGTTATCAACATTGACGCGGAAGTTGGTGCCATCGGCGGCGAGCAGGCGCAGGCGGTCAGCCTTGGGATTGAAGTCGACGACCGCGGCGGCGTCACCCGGCAACGCGGACTTGAGTGTGGTAGCGGTAGTGGCCGCACCGTTGGCGGTGTTGATGGTGTAGATGCCGTCGCCGCCACTGAGAGCGTAGAGCATGCCGTTGGCCGGGCGCACGTCGATACCGCGCAGGTCACTGGCGCCGCTGACCATCATGCTGCCGGTGACACTCAGGCTGTCGACATCGACCTTGTGCAACATGCCGTCCTGACCCAGGGCGATCAGTTGTGCCGCGCTGGCGCCGCTGGCGGCCAGCACAAGGGAGCTGCTCAGAATCAGGGTATTGATTGTTTTCATCGGTGAATCCTCGCTTGCGTGGAATGACGGAAAACCCGTCTGGCAGGTGCTTTTGCAAGACACCTAGGGAAGCACTGATTAATTCCACACGCTCTCTGCGAGTGCTCAAGCGTGCAGATGCAAGGCGCGATGTGCAGCCAATAGTGGTTCTATTGGCAAACAGCGCAACGCAGCAAATGCATGCTTGAGCACTCGCCCTACGGGGCGTGCAGGCTGGGCCGCACTCTGCGTTGTGATTTCTCGACAGGTCCCGACATGCCTTCGAAACCACGTCTTGATTGCAGCCCAGCCTGAACGCCAGAGGGCATGTGGAATTAATCAGTGCTTCCCTAGATCTATACCCGCCACCACGCGCGCTGGATGTCAGCGCGCAAAACTTTTTTCTCCCTCAATTGCTGGCAGTCAGCACCGCCCGCCCGATATACAGCACCGGACCGGTCGGCCGGTTGAGCGGTGCGCCGCCCTTGGGCTCCAGCGTCAGCTCGAACAGCTGGCCGGCCTGCACCGCGCCAATCTGCTCGGCGCTGAGGGTGACGCCCTTGCCCGGTTCGATCAAACCGAGCGAGCGCGGGCCGTCCTTGGGATCGATCAGGGTCCAGAACTGCACGCTGTTATCCGGTGGAATCTGATCGGCCACCAGCGATTCGAGGTGCAGGGTGCCGCTGGCGTCCACGGTGATCACCCATCCCGGCCGCGCACTTTCGCCCGGCACCTGCAGCACCGCGGTGTAACTGGGGCCGGAGGCGCTGTCGCGCAGCACACCCGGCAGCCAGCTGAGCAGCACCAGCAGGGCGAGGCCTGCGCTGGTCAGGCGCCAGAGGCTGAGGCTGTTCCACCAACGGGCCAGGCTGCTATCCGCCTGATCGACTGACGACTGCCAGCCCAGGCTTTGCTGCAGGCGTTGCCAGAGTGCCGGTGAGGGCGCTTGCGCGGGCAGGGCATCAGCCAGATCAAGCAGATGACGCTCCCATTCCAGCGCCATACTGGCGGCATCACGGTCCTGTTCGATCAGTTCGCGGACCTCTGTGGCCTCGGGCTCCTCCAGCAAGCCCAGGACGTATTCGCCGATCAGAGCACGGCGCTGCTCGGGCGCTTGCGGAATCATGGCTGCAGACACTCCTGTAGTGCGCGCAATCCGGCGCGGATTCGGCCCTTGATGGTGCCCAGCGGCGCGCTCAGACGCGCAGCAATCTGGTCATGGGTCAGGCCCCGGTAGAACGCCAGCAAAATCGGATGGCGACGCGGGCGCTCCAGCAGCCGCAGGCAGTCCCGCAGCTGGCGCGCAGAAGAGCGCGCATCGGCCAGTTCTTCGGCCTGAGCTGTCTCGTCCGCCATGTCGTTGATAAAGCCGTCATTGGATGCCACCAGCTGCTTGCGGCCGCGCAGCTGATTAAGCGCGCGGTAACGCAGGATGCTGTAGATCCAGGCCCGGCCGGAGCCCAGGCTGCGATCAAAGCGGTCGGCATTGACCCAGACCTTGAGCAGCGCATCGTGCAGGCAATCTTCCGCCTGATCGCGCCGCCCCAGCAGGGTGATCGCCAAGCCCAGCAACTGACCTGCTTCCTGCTGATACAAGCGCTTGAACGCCGCCCGGTCACCGCTGGCACACGCCTCCAGCGTGCTCTCGTAATCAAATTCGCTGTCCACCATGCGTCACCCACACCCGCTGCCATTGCGTCCCTGAAGGCTATACCCCCCAGCGCAACCTGCAGATGTCGCAGCCGGGGAATAATGCCTATTTGGTGAGCAATTGTTTCAGCGCCGCGGCTACGGTCGTCGGCTGCGCATTGCAGACCATATACGTTCCATATACGCTTCGCTCTCTCTTCATATAGCCAGGTTCAGGTATGGGTATCGTCAAGATCAACGATGAGCTGCACGAGGAAGTACGTAAGGCCAGCTCGGTAATGGTGCGCTCGATCAACGCACAGGCGGAGTTCTGGATGAAGGTCGGCATGCTGGCCGAAGCCAACCCGAATTTGTCGTTCAACGACATCATGCGTGAGCAGATGAAACACGCCGCAGTCGAGACAAGGACACTTGCCGGTGTCTGAGATCAAGCTGAAAAACCCGCAGGAGCTGGCGCTGATGCGCGAGTCGGGCAGGCTGCTGGCGGCGGTATTCACCTATCTGGACGGCCAGATCAAGACCGGCATGTCGACCATGGCGATCAACGACCTGACCGAGCGCTACATAGTCGATCAACTCGCCGCGCGCCCCGCCAGCAAGGGCCAGTACGGCTTCAAGTACGTGCTCAACAGCTCGGTCAACCACGTGGTCTGCCACGGCGTGCCGTCAGACAAGCAGGTGCTGGCCGACGGCGACATCGTCAATATCGACATCACGCTGGAGAAGAACGGCTTTATCGCCGACTCCAGCAAGATGTACCTGATTGGCGAAGTCTCGGCCGCGGCAAAGCGACTGGTCGACAAGACCTACGAAGCGATGTGGGCAGGTATCAAGGTGGTCAAACCGGGCGCCACGCTGGGCGATGTCGGCAACGCCATCCAGCGCCATGCCGAAGGCCACGGCTACTCGGTGGTGCGTGAATACTGCGGTCACGGCATCGGCCGCGAGATGCACGAAGCGCCCGAGGTGCTGCATTTCGGCAGGCAGGGCAAGGGCCTGGTGCTGCGCGAAGGCATGACCTTCACCATCGAGCCGATGATCAATCAGGGCACGGCGCGGACCAAAGGCCTGAAAGACGGCTGGACCGTAGTGACCTGCGATCAGAAGCTGTCCGCCCAGTGGGAGCACACCATCGCGGTAACTTCCGACGGCTACGAGGTGCTGACCCTGCGCGACGAAGAGCGCATCTGAGCCACCCCGCAAACCGCGTCAGCGCACCGCCCTGCAACGTTTCATCACCCCTCTGATTGCCGCTCAATCAGCCGCACTGCCGGTTGGCTCCCAAGGCCAGGCGGCGGTGCTACCGTCCGCTGATCCACAACACCAACAAGAGGATGGGCGTATGACACTGGCAGCAGGGCGGCAGTCGATTTTCATCACCGGCGCGGCATCGGGCATGGGCCGCGAAACAGCGCGGCTGTTTCGCGAAAAGGGCTGGTTTATCGGCGCCTTTGACCTGAATCTGGACGGCCTGCAGGCTCTGCAGGCCGAACTCGGCGCCGACAACTGCGTGATCCAGACCCTGGATGTCAGCGACAAGGGCCAGTTTGATGCCGCCGTCGCCACCTTTGGCGAAGCCACCGGCGGGCGCATGGACATTCTGTTCAACAATGCCGGTATCGTCATGCGCGGCTTCTTCGACGAGCTGCCCTTTGAAGATCAGCTGAAGATCATCAATGTCAACGTCATCGGTGTACTCAACGGCACCCACAGCGCGCTGCCGCTGCTGAAGGCAACACCGAATGCGCTGTGCTTCAACACCTCGTCATCCTCCGCCACCATGGGCATGCCGCTGATCGCGGTGTACTCCGCCAGCAAGCACGCGGTAAAGGGCCTGACCGAGGCCCTGTCGAATGAGTTTCGCCGCTACGACATCCGCTGCGCCGATGCGCTGCCGGGACTGATCAAGACCGGGATGCCCAGCGAGGAGATGATGGCAGCGGCGCCGGACAAGGGGCCGTTCCGCCTGATCGAAGCCATTGAAGTCGCCAAGGCGGTGTGGAACAGCTACCACTCGGACCAGTTGCACTGGTACATCCCCGAGGAGCTGGCCGAGCTGGACAAGGCGGCTGGCAACAACCCGGAGCTGCTGCGCGACAAGCTGGGTCGCCACATGCAGCCCTGAGCGACATATCAGCGCACCCCGCAGTCCAGACGCTTGCGAGCGCTGGCTGCGCAGGGGTAGCCTTGCAGCCTTTGTTGACCAACCACGAGTCTGCCCTGATGAAAACCCTGGTCTGGGATCTTCCCCTGCGTCTGTTTCACTGGCTGCTGGCACTGACCGTCACTGGCGCGCTGGTGACCATCAGTCTTGGCGGCAACTGGATTGAATGGCACGAGCGCTTCGGCATCGCCGTGGTCGGCCTGCTGGCCTTCCGTCTAGTGTGGGGCCTGTGCGGCTCGACTCACTCACGCTTTGCCAGCTTCTTCCCGACCCCTGCGCGCATCAAGGCGTATCTCGGCGGTCGCTGGCAGGCGCTGGGCCACAACCCGGTTGGCGCGCTGTCGGTATTCGCGCTGCTCGGTTTGATGGCGTTTCAGGCGGTCACCGGGCTGTTCAGCAACGACGATGTGGCCTTCTACGGCCCGCTCAGCCGGCTGGTCTCGAGCGACACCGGCAGCCTGCTCAGCGGCTGGCACCGCTCTACCGAAGAGCTGATCTACGCCCTGCTGGCGCTGCACATTCTGGCTATCGTGCTGTACCGCCTGCGCGGCAAGAACCTGCTCGGCCCGATGATTCATGGCAAGGCCGAGGTTCCGGCCAATCAGGTGGAAGAGGTCAAGGGCGGCGGCTGGCTGGTGCTGGTTATCGCGCTGATTATCGCTGCGGCCGCCATCTGGTTTGCCACCGGTGCCTGGATTCCCGCACCGCCACCGGCACCCGCGGTGCCAGCCTGGTAAGGCCCACAAACCAAAACCCCGCCTGAAGGCGGGGTTTTGGTTTTTACACAGCTCGCATCAATCCAGCCGGTACTTGTCGTGGCAGGCCTTGCAGGTCTTGCCAACCTCGGCAAAGGCCATGCGAATCTCCGACTGATCGCCGGCTGCCGCCTTCTCGGCCAGGGTGTTGGCCGCGGTACCCATGTTGCCGGCCAGCTGAGCGACATCCTGCATGTTTTCGAACAGCGCCGGATCAACCCGGGTGCGAACGTTGCCGATGTCCTTCTCGGTACCCGGCCCGAACAGCGCACCGATGCCGGAGTTGGCAATCGCAGCGATGGTGTTGGCGGCCGCCTCGACCTGCTGCTGGTTGTACTCGACGCTGCCATCAATGACCTGCGCCTTGATCTTGCCCATATTCCAGGCCATGTAGGTGAAACCGGCCTGACGGGTGTCGATCTGTTTTTCCGGATCCATCGCCGCCGCGGAAAGGCTGGTGGCGAGCAGGGCTGTGCCCAGCAGGGTAGTCATCACGGATTTCATACAAACTCCTTTTTTGGACGTTCTGACGGTTCACTTCCGGCAGGTATTGATCCCCAGCAGCGGGTACAGCGGGCAGAAGCGGAACGCCCCGGTCGCCAGCGGCACCACACCGATCCAGCCCCACAGACCGATGGTGCCGGTCAGGGTCAGGGCGATCAGCAGCACACCCACAAGGATGCGAAGAACCCGATCAATAGTACCTACATTGGCTTGCATGGCTACTCTCCTGAGTGCTCTGGGACGCGGCCGGATGCCTTGCCCAGTGTGTTGAAAGCGATATCGGTGCTGGGGAACACCTGGGCAATCTGCTGCCTGATCCAGTCGGTGTGCTGCAGCTGATCCATCACCGGCCCCTTGACCTCCGCGAGGTGCAGGCGGATATCACGCTCGCGCAGGCCCTCGGTCAGCTCGCTGAGCATGTCCAGCCCGGTGCTGTCGATGTGATTGACCGCCGACAGAATCAGTAACACTTCTCTGGTATCCGGGTAGTCGGCCAGCGCCTGCGAGATGGCCTGCTCGACAGCCTTGGTGTTGGCAAAAAAGATGTTCTCGTCGATCCGCAGCGCCAGCAGGTGCGGTTCGATCTCGACCAGATGACGTTTGGTATTGCGGAAGTAATGGGTATCCGGCACCCGACCGACCACCGCCACATGCGGGCGGCTACCGCGCCAGAGCTGCGCGATAATGGCAAAGCAGACGCCAAGCACGATGCCTGCCTCGATGCCCAGCGCCAGCACGCCAACCGCGGTGCTGAGCAGAGTCAGACCTTCAGCGCGGTCGTAGCGCCAGGCGCGGCGCAGGCTGGCCAGATCGATCAGCGGCACCACCGCGACCAGAATCACCACCGCCAGCACCACCTGCGGCAGCCAGGCAAACAGCGGCGCGATGCTGATCAAAATGAGCCCAACCAGCAGTGCGGAGAACACCCCGGCCAGCGGCGTGTTGGCGCCTGCCTCGATGTTGACGCTGGAACGCGAAAAGCCGCCGCACACCGCAAAACCACCGCTCAGGCCAGCACCAATGTTGGCCGCGCCCAAGCCGAGCAGCTCACGGTCAGGGTCGATGCTCTGGCGCTTGCGCCGCGCCAATGACTGAGCAATGGAGACACTTTCGACGAAGCTGACCAGGCTGATCAGCGCCGCCGGCAGCAGCAGCGAGCGCAGGGCCGAGAGGTCCGGCGTCTGCCACACCAGCGCCGGCAGACCCGCGGGAATCTCACCGACCACCGGCACGCCGAAGCGCGGCAGGTCGGCCAGCAGGGTGACCAGCACGCCCAACACCACCACCAGAATCGGTGCCAGCTTGGCCAGCAGGCTGGCCAGCGTCGCAGGCAGGCCCAACGCCCGCAGGTGGCCAGCCAATTTGCTGCGGGCGTAGAGCAGCCAGCCCAGCGCAATCAGCCCCATCGCCAGCACCAGCGAGTTGCTGGTGCTCCAACTGCTCAGCAGTGTCAACGGCTCATCCGGCCAGCCACGCACACCGAGCATCTTCGGCAGCTGGCTGAGCACGATCAGAATCGCCGCACCGCTGATAAACCCGCTGATCACCGGGTGACTGAGAAAGTTGGCCAGAAAACCGAGACGCAGCAGACCAAACGCCAGCAGCATCACGCCCGACATCAGCGCCAGCCAGATCGCCAGCTGCAGGTAATCGGCGGACCCGGTGGCCGCCAGCGGCGCGAGCAGGGTGGCGGTCATCAGGCCGGTGACGGCCACCGGCCCGACCGACAGCGTCATGCTGCTGCCCAGCAAGGCATAACCGATCAGCGGCAAGATACTGGCGTACAAACCGATCTGCACCGGCAACCCGGCGAGCATGGCGTAGGCCATGCTCTGCGGAATGATCATGATGCCGACCACCAACCCGGCGGTCAGATCCCCCGCCAGCCAGGCGCGCCGGTAATGGCGCAGCCAGCCGAACAGCGCATTGCTGCCCGGCGGTTGCAGGCGCAGATCCTGACTCACGCCTGCACCCGGCGGTCATACACGGCAAACAGCCACATGCCGAGCAGCATCGCGGCCACCAGCAGCAGGGCCTGCGGAATCAGGGCCGACGCCGCCACCAGCGCCGGGCCCGGGCAAAAACCCGCCACGCCCCAGCCCGCGCCGAACAGCATGCTGCCGAGCACCAGCCGACGGTCGATGGTGCGGCTGGTCGGCAACTGCGCCTGCTCCCCGCGCAGGGTCTTACCGCGGCGCTGAATCCACTGCATGGGGACAAACGCGACCGCAATCGCGCCGGCCATCACCAGTGCCAGCGACGGGTCCCAGGCGCCCGCCAGATCCAGAAAGCCGAGCACCTTGGCCGGATTGGCCATACCCGAAATCAGCAGCCCGAAGCCAAACAGCAGGCCACTCGCCAACGCAATCAATCCACGCATGGTTCAGACTCCCAACAGATGACGCAGAACGAACACGGTGACAAAACCCGCGCCCATGAAACTCAGGGTGGCGACCAGCGAGCGCGGTGACAGCCGCGACAGCCCGCAGACACCGTGACCGCTGGTGCAACCGGAGCCCAGCCGTGAACCAAAACCCACCAGCAGGCCGCCGACGATCAGTGCAACCGGGCCAGCCTCGACCTGGACACTGATCTCACCCGCCACGGCCAGGTAAATCCACGGCGCCAGCAGCAGGCCGAGCACGAACAACAGCGCCTCGCTGTTGCCTTTCTGCGGCGTCAGCAAGCGCCCGACCAGCCCGCTGATACCGGCAATACGGCCGTTAAACAGCATCAGTAACGCTGCGGCGGCGCCAATCAGTGCACCGCCCAGCAGCGCCGACCACGGCGTGAAAGCAGCCCAATCAATGGTCATCAGGGGTCTCCTCGGCACAGAACAGGCCGTAAAGGGTATGAAGAATGGCTAATGCCTCGCGGCTTGCCACACTGTAGTAGACCTGCTTGCCCTCGCGACGGGTGGCGACCAGGCCTTCGCGGCGCAGCACCGCCAGCTGCTGGGACAGGGTTGGCTGAACGATGCCCAGCAGCTCTTCCAGCTCACCGACGTTGCGCTCGCCATCCACCAGCTGACAAAGCAGCAACAAGCGGTCACGATTGGCCAGCGCCTTGAGCAGTTGGTGGGCCTGATCGGCAGAGGCGCGCAGGCGCTGGATATCAGTTTGGTTGTTCATTACAGGTAACGATCTCTTGAAACACTCTATTGACTAACAATATATAAAAAAATAGATTGTTTGCAAGCAGGCCAACGGAAATGGAGCCAGAGATGAGTGAAGACCGCGTAGAAGTGACCCTCGAACAACAGCAGGGCTACCGCTTTGAAGCCCGCTTCAACAACGGCACACCGCCGCTGATTACCGACGAGCCGGCACCGCTGGGCAATAACGAAGGCCCCAGCCCTGCACAGCTGCTGGTCACGGCGCTGGCCAACTGTCTGAGCGACAGTCTGATCTTCGCCCTCGGCAAGTTCCGCCAGCCAAACGACGGCATCCGCACCGAAGCGGTCGGCCTGATCGGCCGCAACGAGCAGAACCGCATGCGCGTGGTTGGCGTGGAAGTCACCCTGCATCTGGGCCATCCCGCCAGCGCGTTCGAGCGGCTGGAACGTATCCTCGATCAGTTCGAGCAGTTCTGTACCGTGTCACAAAGCGTTGCCGCGGCCCTGCCGATTCAGCTCACCGTGCTCGACAGCGACGGCGTCAAACTCAAGGGTTGAACAGCTCAAAGCCGAGCAGCGTCTGCACCAGCGTGGCGTTGGCGATATCGATGAAGAAGGCGCCGAGCAGCGGGATCACCAGATAGGCCTTGGGGCTCGGCCCGTAGCGGCTGGTCAGCGCGTCCATGTTGGCGATGCCGACCGGCGTGGCGCCCAGCCCCATGCCGATAAAGCCCGCGCTGATGCAGGCCGCATCGTAGTTGCGGCCAAGCAACGGGAAGACCAGAAACACGGTGAACAGCACCGCCACCACGCCTTGCATCAGCAGCATGATGCCGATCACCCCGAAGGCACTCTGCAGCGACAGCAGCGGCAGGCTGATCAGACTCATGCCGAGAAACAGTTGCAGGCTGAGATCGCCGACCAGCTGGATCGGTCGCGCATCCACCTCCACCCCGGCGATATCCAGCCCGTTAGCCAGCAGGATGCCGAGGAACATCGAGGTCAGAAACGCCGGCAGCCGCAGGCCGAAGCCCGAGAGCCAATCGTAGACGCTGGCACCCAGAGCAAAACACAAGGCAATCAGCAGCACGGCGGTGAGCAGGTGATCGAGGTCGATCAGGTAGGTGGTCTTGCCGCGCGCTTCGAGGTGCGGCAACTCACTCTCGACCTCGGTGCTGACCAGTTGGTGACGGCGAATCAGCCAGGCCGACACCGGCCCGCCCAGCAGGCCACCGCTGATCAGCCCAGCGGTCGCCATCGCCAGCCCCAGGGTACTGGCGTTGGCCAGTTCGAAATGCTCCTCGAACAACTGTCCCCAGGTCAGCGCCGTGCCATGGCCTCCGGCCAGCGAGATGCTGCCGCCAATCAAGCCGTACAGCGGGCTTTCGCCCAGCCCCAGCGCCAGCAGTGTGCCCACCAGGTTCTGACAGAGCAGAAACACTACCGCCAGCCCGAGCATGATCGCCAATGCCCGGCCGCCCTCCAGCAATTGCCGCACCCGCGACGACAGCCCGATGGTGCTGAAAAAGGCGATCAGCAACAGATCGCGCAGCTGCAGATCGAACTGAATCTCGCGATCACTGAGCAGCTGCAGCACCGCCACCAGCGCACTGATCGGCAGCCCACCGCTGACCGCTGCCGGAATGTTGTAGCGGCTGAGCAGGCTGACCCGCTGGTTGATCCAGTACCCCAGCCACAGGGCAATCACCGTCAGCGCGAGGGTCGTTGGCGTGTTGATCAGCAGAGCAGTCTGTTCCATGACAGGTCTCGGGTTGGTGGCGTGGGGCAGCAGGGGATAAGCATATACGCAGGGGCGGGGAGGCGAGCAAACGCCATTTCCTTTCAGCTGGCTATTGGTGCGGCCTCTACCCTAGCATTTCGCCTTTCCCGGCGAGCCAAGGGGGGCGAAAAGCGAACGATATAAATCGCAAAATGCAGAGCGAAAGCCACCGGGAAAGTCGAGCTCCCGCTCGACCCGCAAACCACCGTGCAACACCTTGGCCGAGTTGGAACTCGGCCCTCCCGTAACACGCAAACCGCTCAGCCGTTCCACCAACTAAAACGCGCAGCAAAATATTCGCTTAAGCCGATCTTAAGATTCACCCGCCATTCTCCTCCCCAACATGAGGAGGAAGGCCATGTCACTAACCCCCGCTCCACAGGCTCGGCAGCTCGCCCGCCTTGGCGATGACGCCGCCCTGCTGCACGCCCCCCAGCAGACCGACAGCCCGTTACGGGCACGGCTGGAGGGGTTTGTTCACGATTGTTTCGCAGATACCTACGGCGCCAACGTCCGCCAGTTCATGCCGGAGCTGCTTGGCCTTTGCCAGCAGGGCGAGTTGCTGGCCGGCGTTGGCATGCGCGGCGGCGCCAGTGGCCCGCTGTTTCTTGAGCACTATCTGGATCAGCCGGTATGCGAGGCCATTCGTCAGCACACCGACCTGCCGGTGCACCGCGAACAGGTGGTCGAGGTCGGCAACCTCGCGGCACTGGCACCGGGCGCCGGACGCCTGCTGATCATCGCCCTGACCCACTATCTGGCCACCAGTGGTTACACCTGGGTGGTGTTCACCGGTACGCCGATGCTGCTCAACAGCTTCCAGCGCCTGACCCTGAGCCCGATTGATCTGGGTCCGGCCGACCCGCGGCGCCTCGGTGAGGCGCGTCTTGAGTGGGGCAGCTACTACGCCACCCAGCCGCGGGTGATGGCCGGCTACATCCCGGAAGGCTTCAACCAGCTCCAGCGCCGTGGCCTGTTCGAGCGCATGCGTTACCAACCCGATTACCTGCAAACTGGCCCGGAGATCGCCAATGATTGCGCCTGAAGTACTCTGGCACAGCCTTGAACGCTTCGCCGTCCAGCGCCCGAGCAAGCTCGCGCTGAGTGACGAGCAGGGCAGCATCAGCTACGGCGAACTGCCCGCCGAGATCAACCGCCGCGCCGAGCGCCTGCGGGCGATGGGCAGCCGCTGCGTCGCGCTGGCGCTGCCCAACGGCCGCGAGTGGCTGCTGTGGGATCTGGCGATTCTGAAAGCGGGCCTGACCTGTGTGCCGATTGCGCCCTTTTTCACCCGCCAGCAACGCGAGCACCTGCTGCGCAGTGCCGGCGTCGACACCGTGCTGGGCATGACCGACGATGCAGCCGAGCTGCTGGCCCAAGGGTTTGCCTGCACTTCACTGGGCTGGCAACGCGCACCGATCGGCGTCGGCATTCCCGACGGCACCGCCAAGATCACCTTTACCTCCGGCACCACCGGCACGCCCAAGGGCGTCTGCCTGTCCGCCGAAGCCATGCTGCAAGTGGCCGACAGCCTGCGTCAGGCCTGCGCTTCGGTCGATCCGCAGCAGCACCTGATTCTGCTGCCGCTAGCCGTGCTGCTCGACAACCTCGGTGCGTGGACCGCGCTGCTCAACGGCGCCAGCATCAGCGTGCCGACCGATACCGGCCTGCAGGGCGCACAGCTCAACCCGGCGCGCCTGCTGAGCGTGCTGAACCAGAGCCAGCCGCACAGCCTGATCCTGGTGCCACAGCTGCTGCAGGGCCTGCTGCAGGCCGCCGATGCCGGCGCGCCGCTGCCGCGCAGCCTGCGCTTTATCGCCGTCGGCGGTGGCCGGGTCGCGCCGTCACTGCTGGAGCGCGCCGCCAAGCACGGCCTGCCGGTGTTCGAAGGCTACGGCCTGTCCGAGTGCGCCTCGGTGGTCTGCCTCAATCGCCCTGGCCACAACCGCCCGGGCAGCGTTGGCCAGCCACTGCCGCATGTGCAGATCCGGGTTGCCGATGACGGCGAGATCATGGTCCGCGGCGCCCGCGCGCTGGGCTATCTCGGCGAGCCGCCGCTGACCTTCGACGAATGGCCGACCGGCGATATCGGCAAGCTGGAGGATGGCTATCTGAGCATCCTCGGCCGCAAGAGAAACCAGTTCATCACCGCCTTTGGGCGCAACGTCAATCCGGAGTGGGTCGAGGCCGAGATCGCCGCCCACCCGGCGATTGCCCAGGTGCTGGTGTACGGCGAAGCGCTGCCGGTCAACGTCGCGCTGATCGTGCCGCGCAGCAGCGCCTTCCGGGTTACCGACATCGAGGAAGCGACTGCCCAGGCCAATAGCCGACTACCCGACTACGCCCGCATCGGCCCCTGGCTGACCGCCAGCGAACCCTTCACTGCCAGCAATGGCCAGCTGACCAGCAACGGTCGCCTGCGCCGCGAACAGATCATCGAACACTACCGTGCAGCCCTGCTGGGCCTGCTGACCGAGGACATTGCCCTATGACTTTCTTCGAGCAACTGCAAACCGAAACCGTAAACGAACGCGAGTACCTGTTCAGCTCGCCGCTGATTCAGGCGGCCCTGCGCGGCCAGGTACAGCGCCACAGCTACATCGCCTTCCTGACCCAGGCCTTCCATCACGTGCGCCACACCGTGCCGCTGCTGATGGCCTGCGGCTCACGGCTGGACAGCGACCATGAGTGGGTACGCGAGGCCATGGCCGAGTACATCGAGGAGGAGATCGGCCATCAGGAATGGATTCTCAACGACATCCGCGCCTGCGGTGGCGATGCCGACGCCGCCCGCGACAGCGTGCCCGCCCTGGCCACCGAGCTGATGGTAAGCACCATGTACGACCGCATCAATCGGCTGAATCCCATGTCGATGCTGGGCATGGTGTTCGTGCTTGAAGGCACCAGCATTGCGCTCGCGACCCAGGCGGCCGGCAGCCTGAAAGAAGGCCTCGGCCTGCCGCCACAGGCGTTCAGCTACCTGACCTCGCACGGTTCGCTGGATCTGGAACACATGAAGTTCTTCGAGCAACTGGTCAACCGCATCGACAACGACACCGACCGCAGCGCGGTGCTGCACACCGCCAAGGTGATCTACCGGCTGTATGCCGAAATGTTCCGCAGCCTGCCCGGTTCGGTCAAGGAGGAGGTACGTCATGCAGCTGTCGGCTAGCCATGTCCTGCTGACCGGCGCCACCGGCGGTATGGGCCGCGCCATCGTTGCCGCACTGTGCGCTCGTGGGGCGCGAGTGCTGGTGGTGGGTCGCCAGGATCAGGCGCTGCAGGCGCTGGTTGAGCGTTTCCCGGGGCAGGTCAGCTGCCTGCAGGCCGACCTGCGCCAAGCGGCGGACCGCTCCAGCGTGCTGCGACAAGCCCAGCAGCTGGGTGACATCAACCTGCTGATCAACGCCGCCGGCATCAACCATTTTGGTCTGTTCGAGAACATGGCAGAGCAGACCATCAGCGATCTGATCGACACCAACCTGAGCGCCACCCTGCAGCTCAGCCATCTGCTGCTGCCGCTGCTGCGCAGCCAGCCGCAGAGCTGCGTGGTCAATATCGGCTCAACCTTCGGCTCCATCGGCTACCCCGGCTTCAGCGTCTACTGCGCCACCAAGTTTGCCCTGCGCGGTTTTTCCGAAGCGCTGCGCCGCGAGCTGGCCGACACCAACGTCGGTGTGCTCTACATGGCGCCACGGGCCACCCGCACCGAGATGAATAACGCCGCGGTGGAGGCCATGAACGCCGAGCTGCAGGTCAGCATGGACAGCCCCGAACTGGTCGCCGAGCGGCTGGTGCAGGCGCTGGACGCGGATCTGCGCGAGGTCCATCTGGGCTTCCCCGAGCGGCTGTTCGTGCGCCTCAACGGCCTGCTGCCGCGGCTGGTCGACAAGGCCCTGCGCCGCCAGCTGCCGACCATTCAGCATTACGCCACCCCCTCTGCCCACACCAAGGAGCACTGATCATGTCCATTTGGGTTCGTTACCTTCTCGCCGGCCTGCTGGCCAGCTTCAGCCTCGGCACGCTGGCCGCTGACATCGCCCCACTGCAGCAGCGCTGGGCGGAAATTCAGTATCAGTTGCCGGATAACCAGAAGTCCGCCGCCTTCGAAGCGCTGGCCGCCGAAGCCGAGCAGGCGCTGGCGCAGGAGCCGAACGACGCTCCGCTGCTGATCTGGCGCGGCATCATCCTCAGCAGTTGGGCCGGTGCCGACGGCGGGCTGGGAGCCCTGGGCAAGGTCAAGGAGGCCAAGAGCCTGCTCGAACACGCCCTGCAGATCGACCCGCAGGCGCTGCAGGGCTCGGCCTACACCAGCCTGGGCGCGCTCTACTATCAGGTACCGGGCTGGCCGATCGGCTTTGGTGACGACGAGCAGGCCGAGGCACTGCTGAAGCAGGCGCTGGCACTGAACCCGGACGGCATCGACAGCAATTACTTCTGGGGCGATTACCTGATCGACCAGAAGCGCTATGCTGAAGCCCGCGCCGCGCTGCTCAAGGCCCAGGCAGCTGCACCGCGCCCTGATCGCCCGTTGGCCGATCAGGGTCGCCAGGCCGAGATCCGCGCCCGACTGGATAAACTCGCCAACAGGTAACCCATGCGACTGCTGCTGGTAGAAGACGATACCTCCCTCGCCGAGGGCATTCTCACCTCGCTCAAGGGCGAGGGCTACACCCTCGACTGGCTGCAGGACGGCGCCAGCGCGCTGCACGCCCTGAGCAGCGAGCCCTTCGATCTGGCCGTACTGGATCTGGGCTTGCCGCGCATGGACGGTCTGCAGGTGCTGCGTGAACTGCGTGACCGCCATCAGGCCGTGCCGGTGCTGGTGCTGACCGCCCGCGATGGCATTCAGGACCGTATCGCCGGGCTCGACGCCGGTGCCGACGATTACCTGATCAAGCCCTTCGATGGCGCAGAGCTGAAAGCCCGGATCCGCGCCCTGCTGCGGCGTAGCGCCGGCCGTGCCGAACCGCTGATCCAGCTGCGTGGCGTGACCCTCGACCCGCAAAGCCAGCAGGTCAGCTACGACGGCAAGCAGGTCAATCTGTCGCGTAAGGAGTTCATCCTGCTGCACGAACTCATGGCCCAGCCCGACCGTGTGCTGACCCGCGACCGGCTGGAGCAATCGCTGTACGGCTGGAACGAAGAGGTCGACAGCAACACCCTGGAAGTCCACATCCATCACCTGCGCCGCAAGCTGTTCAGCGGTCTGATCCGCACCCTGCGCGGCGTCGGCTACATGATCGAGCGCGACGCATGAAATCGATCCGCAAACGCATCCTGATCCGGGTGCTCGGGCTGCTGCTGGCCGGTACCCTGATCATGGGTTTGGCCAGCTACCACGACTCCACCCACGAGGTTGAAGAGCTGTTCGACGCGCAGCTTGGGCAGAGCGCGCGGGTGCTCATCGGCCTGCTCAGCGCCTCCCAGGGCCGCGTACCGACCGAGCAACTGGCCCAGGCGCTGCTGGAAACCAATGGCGAGCATCCAAAGCTCGGCCATCGCTATGAAAGCAAGCTGGCCTATCAGGTACGCGATGCCAAGGGCGCGGTGATCGCCCGTTCGTTCAACGTACCGCAGCTGACAGACGCCGACTGGCAACCGGGGTTTGCCGACCTGCAGCAAGAAGAATTCCAGTGGCGCGGATACGTGCTGGAAGCACCGGACAGCGGCCTGGCGGTGTGGGTCGGCGAACGCAGCGATGTGCGCGGTGAGCTGGTCAGCAAGATCGTGCTTGGCACCCTGGTGCCCGATCTGCTCGGCATTCCGGCGATGGTGCTGCTGGTGTGGTTTGCCATCGGCTCCGGGCTCAAGCCGCTGGACGAACTGGCCCGGCTGATCCGCCTGCGCGAACCCAACAGCCTGCAACCCATTGTGCTCAGCGATCTGCCGCGCGAGCTGGAGCCAGTGCAGGCGGCACTGAATCGCATGCTCGAACAGCTGCATCAGTTGCTGGCTCGCGAGCAGCGCTTTATCGCCGATGCCGCCCACGAACTGCGCACCCCGCTGGCAGTGCTGAGAATTCACGCGGAAAACGCCATGCAGGCAGTCGATGAGACAGAGCGAGCGCAGGCGCTGCAGCACCTGCGCCAGGGCGTCGAGCGGGCTACCCGACTGGTCTCGCAGATGTTGACGCTGGCCCGACTGGCCGACGATCAACGGCGCCAGCGCAGCCCGGTCGCGTTGCTGGAAAGCTGCCGCGATGAGGTCGCCGAACTGCTGCCACTGGCGTTGCGGCGCAATCAGGAGCTGGAGCTGGTCAGCGACAGCGGCCTGCCTGACAAGGTCGCTATGGAACCGGGCTGCCTCGGTATGCTGCTGCAAAATCTGGTTGGCAACGCCATCCAGCACGCGCCAGACGGCGGCCGGGTACTGGTCAGCCTGCAACGCCGAGCCGATCAGTTGCTCTTGCGGGTCGAAGACAGCGGTGACGGCGTACCCGAGGGCGACCGGGAACGCCTGCTGGAGCGCTTTCATACCCAAGGTAACAGTCAGGGTGCCGGCCTTGGCCTGTCCATCGTCCAGCGCATCGTCGAACGCCATCACGGCCGCCTGCTGCTCGGAAACAGCCCACTTGGTGGTCTGCTGGTGCAGATCAGCCTGCCCATCGAGCTGCCTGCGACCGGTTGATCGCGCATCATCACCCAGACGCCGCAAACTGGCGTGCGGCGACCACTTGGTCGATACTCCTGCGCACTTGAACAGCAGTCCAATAACAACAGGAGATTCGTTTCATGACCACCTCGCGCTTCGACCTGACCGGCAAAACCGCCCTGATTACCGGCGCCTCCAGCGGCCTTGGTGCCCACTTCGCCCGCGTACTGGCTGCCGCCGGCGCCCGCGTCGTACTGGCTGCCCGCCGCGCCGACCGCCTGTCTGCGCTGGTCGAGGAACTCAAGCAGCAGGGCCATGAAGCACTCGCGGTAACCATGGACGTGACCGACGCCGACAGCGTCGACGCCGGTTTCAGCGCCGCCGAGCAAGCCTTTGGTGTCTGCGACATCCTGGTCAACAACGCCGGTATTGGCGATCCGGTGCCCTTCCTGGAGATGGACGAAGGCAACTGGCGCAGCATGCTCGATACCAACCTCGACGGCGCCTGGCGCGTTGCCCACCGCGGTTGCAAAGCGATGGCCAGCAGTGGCCAGGGCGGCAGCGTGATCAACATTGCCTCAATCCTCGGCCTGCGCGTCGGCAAGGCACTGGCCCACTACGCGGTAGCCAAGGCCGGCGTGGTGCAGCTGACCAAGGCGATGGCGATGGAGCTGGCCAAGAACGGCATCCGCGTCAACGCCATCGCCCCCGGTTACTTCCGCACCGAAATGAACTCCGACTACTTCGATACCGAGCACGGCCAGAACTACGTGCGCAGCAAGGTGCCAATGGGTCGCCTTGGCCGTCTTGATGAGCTGGATGGCCCGCTGCTGCTGCTCGCCAGCGAGGCCGGCTCGTTCATGACCGGCACCGTTATCAATGTTGACGGCGGTCACGTCAACAACAGCCTGTAACACCTCCGGCCACCGAGCGCTGGCACAGCGCTCGGCAAACCGCTATCGTCAGGCCATAAGATGTGCGGAAATCATCAATGGCCAAGCTGAAGACCTTGCGCAACGGGCGCATTGCCCTGCCGTTCGGCATCCTGTTACTAGCGCTATGCTTCCTGTTTCTTGCCCACTCCGCCTGGCAGCAGCGCGAAGCGCATTGGCGCGACCAGCTGTTCCTCGACGCCCGCGCGCAGCTCAACGGCATGCGCCACGCCCAGCAGGCCATGCGCGGCGAAGCGCAGATTGCGGTCTACAGCCTGCGCGAGGACCCAGACATCCAGCGTCTGATTCGCCGTATCTGCGTCCTGATCGACCAGCACGGCCGCGGCCATCCTGAGGTTCAGCGACTCCGAGCGCAACTGATCAGCGACCTCGATGGGTTCTGGCACCTGCTGCAGCAGGCCGGTGCCAAGGAGCTGCAGATTCATCTGGCCGCCGACCAGACCGCGCTGCTGCGCATGCAAAACCCCGAAAGCTGGGGCGACCGTCACGACGCTGCTCGCCCGCTGCTGCGCAGCGTTGCGACCAGCGGCATCCAGCAAAGCGGCCTAACCCTGCATCTGCACGGTGCCAGTGAAAGCGCCGTCGCCCCGATCCTGGCTGACGATCACCCCGACAGCCCGCCGGTCGCCACACTGCAGATCGGCTTTCCGGCCTTTACCGCCAGCCCAGCCAGCCAGAGCGAAGGCCTCGCACTGCTGATCGACAGCGCAACGCTGGCGCCCGGTACATTGCGCTCCCCCCTGCCAGCGCTGGGCCGCGGCCGCTGGCTATTGGCCGACGAGCTCGGCGGCCCGTTGCCCGATTGGCTCAGCGAGGCGTTAAGTACACTCGACAGCGAGCATCCGGAGCAGCTGTACAGCACGAGTAACGGCACCTGGCTGCTTAGCCTGATCCAGGTCGACGCGGTCACCCGCGGCCAGACCAACGGAAACAAACCCGCAGCCATGCTGCTCTGGCGAGATATCAGCGCCCGCGCTGCCGCTCATCAGCAGGAGCAGCAGCAACTGGCGGCCAAGTGGTTGCTTGCTCTGCTGGCCGCCTGCAGCCTGTTCACAGCGCTGTTGCTGTTCAGTTATCGGGCCGCACGCCGGCAGATGCTGCATCACGCCAACGCGATACGCGCCGAGAGCCGCAAGCGAGAGCGCCAGCGCCGCCTGCTGGAGATCATCGCCCGGACCCAGTCTGCGTATATTCAGCAAAATCAGATGAGCAACAGTCTGGACGAGGTGCTTGAGCCAATTCTGCAGCTGACCAGCTACCGAGTTGGGGTCCTGAGTCAGGCTATCGTCGACACCAACGGCCAACTGCAACTGCAGATTCTGGATACGCTGGATCGCCGACCAGACGCTCAGCCGACGGCCACCGCGCTGCTCACAGCGATGCACAGCGCCAGCAATGACCAACAAGCGCGGCTGATCGACAGCGACGACCCGGACCTCAACAACGCGGTGCTGCTGCCGCTGCTCTACGGCGGGCGGCTGATGGGGATGCTGGCACTAAGTCACGGCCAGCATCGGGCCGCGCCGGAATTGCTCGACTTCCTCGCGCCATTGCAGACCAGTCTCGGCCAACTGCTACACGCCATCCAGCAGCGCGAGGCGCATGAGGCTCTGCAGCTGCGCCTGGAACGCCAGCGTCTGGCGTTGCGCTCACTCAATCGCATCGCTGCCGACTTCGGCCTGTCGCATCAACAGCAACTGGAACGCTTGCTGGACCTGGGCTGCGACTATCTGAATCTCGACCTTGGGCTGGTCAGTCAAATTAGCGACAGCGTCTACGAAGTGCAGGCAGCCAGCAGCGGTGACGACAATCCGGCGCCTGGCACGCGCTTTGACTTTGAACAGACCTACTGCAACCTGACCTTCCAGCACCACGATGTTCTGGCGATCGACAGCATGGGCCGCTCCCGTTTCAACGGCCACCCGTGCTACCAATCCTTCGCGCTGGAGTGCTATATCGGCATACCACTGTTCGTCGACGGCAGACGCTACGGCACCCTGAACTTTTCCAGCGCCACACCGCGCCAGCGCCCGTTCGACGAAGTCGATCTGGACTTCATGCGTCTGTGCGCCCGCTGGTGCAGTGGGCTGCTCGAACACGCCGCCGAACAGCAGGCCCGCGAAGCCCTGCTGCAACGCTTCGCCAAGCTCCACCAGCACGTGCCCGGGATGGTCTACCAGTATCAGCTAAGCCGCGACGGACGCAGCTGGTTCCCGTTTGCCAGCGACGGCATCCGCAACATCTACGACTTGACCCCAGAGCTAGCTGCGCTCAGCGCCGATCCGGCCGTGGCACTGATTCATCCGGACGACCATGATCGAATATTGGCTGAAATCGGCGAGTCGGCCGAGCAGCTCAGCGAGTGGCGCTCCGAGTACCGCATCAACCACCCCCGCCTCGGCGAGATCTGGGTTGCCGGTTACGCCAGTCCGGAGCGGCTGGATAACGGCGATATTGTCTGGCACGGCTTTATCACCGACATTACCTCGCGCAAACGAATCGAGCAGAATCTGGCCAACGAGCAGCAGCGCCTGGCGCGGATCATCGACGCTACCGGTGTTGGCAGCTGGGAGTGGGACCTGACCAGCCACCAACTGCAAGTCAGTAGCCAATGGCTACAGATGCTTGGCTACCCGCCAGACCATCCGCAACCGCTTGAAGCCAAGACCTGGGTCGACCTGATTCATCCCGAAGACCAACCCAACGCCCGTGCACAGATGGTCGCTCACCTGCGCGGCGAGACCGATCACCTGCGCTACCTCTGCCGCGCTAAACATCGTGATGGCCACTGGGTGTGGATCCAGAGTCACGGTCAGGTCACCCACCGCGACCCCAGCGGCCATGCCCTGTGGATGAGTGGCATCCACGCCGACATCAGCCAGGAAATGGCCGCCAGCGAAGAAACCCGCGAAGCCCGCGCCTTCCTCGACGCCGTGATCAATGCCTCCACCGAGGTGGCCATCATTGCCGTCGATACCAACGGCGCGATCACCCTGTTCAACAGCGGTGCAGAAAAGTTGCTCGGCTACCGCGCCAACGAGGTTATCGGCCTGATATCACCGGAGCGTTTTCACCTGGCCTCGGAGGTACAGGAGCGCAGCATCGAGCTGACCCGGCGCAATGGCAAACCGATCGAAGGTCTTGAAGTGTTCCTGCATGAGGTCCGGGGTGGCGGCTCGGAGGTTCGGCCGTGGACCTATGTGCGCAAAGACGGCCAGCAACGTCTGGTCAACCTGACCGTCACACGCATAGATGACGCCAGCGGGGAGCCGGTCGGTTTTCTGGGCATCGCCACCGACATGACCGACTTGATCAACACGACCCGCGCCCTGCAGCAGAGCGAGTCGCGCTTTCGCAGCATGGTCGGCAACCTGCCGGGGGCAGTCTATCGTTGCGCGCCAGCGCAGGGCTGGAGCATGTCCTACCTGAGCGACGAAATTGAACGTATTACCGGCTACCCCGCCGGTGACTTCATCGACAACCAGTACCGCAGCTACGCGAGCATCGTCCACCCCGACGACCTGCAACAGCTTCAGACCCGCACCAACGTGCTTCGTCAGCAGCCGAATTTCGAATACACCTACCGGCTGATTCATGCCGACGGCCATATTGTGCAGGTCCGCGAAAAAGGTCGCGGCGAGTTCGACAGCCAGGGCCAGTTGCAAGGCGTCGACGGCTTTATCTGGGACGTCACCGAACAGGTGCGAGTCGAGCAGATGAAGGCCCAGTTCGTCTCCACCGTTAGCCACGAGCTGCGTACCCCGCTCTCCGCCATCAGCGGCGCGATCAAGCTGATCGACGGCGGGGCTCTGGGGCCGGTACCAGACAGCATGCACCGACTGCTCGGCATCGCCGTGCAGAACAGCGACAACCTGCATCGGCTGATTAACGACCTGCTGGACATGGACAAGCTGACCGCCGGCAAGCTGCAGATCGACCTGCTGCCCCACCGCCTGCAGCCGCTGCTGGAAAAGGCACTGGAACTGAACCACAGCTACGCCGAACAATTCCAGGTACAACAGGTACTGGGACAAGTGGATGACGTCGAGGTACTGGTCGACGATCAGCGCCTCGGCCAGATGCTGGCGAACCTGCTGTCCAACGCGGCGAAGTTTTCGCATCCACAGGGCCAGATCCGGCTGGATGCGCTGCGCCAGGGTGACAAGGTAGAAATCAGCGTGCACGATGACGGTATCGGCATTCCGGCGGCAGAGCAGGAACGCATTTTCGACAAGTTCTTCCAAGTCGACAGCACCAGCACACGCAAGCGCCCGGGCTCCGGACTGGGGCTGGCCATCACCCGCGAACTGGCCCGCCATATGGGCGGCGATACCGGCTTCGAATCCAGCGCTGGGGCCGGCTCGCGGTTCTGGATCAGCTTGCCGTGCAATCGCCCCGATACGCCGCCAGAGAGCGTCTAGACTCAGGTCATGAGCAAGCCATCCGGAGCCAGCGTGGACAATCAGACCCTCAACGAGCAGGCGCGCCTCGACGCTCTTCAGGCCTTGCAGATCATGGACACCCCCAGCGAGCAGGCCTTCGACGACCTGACTGCGCTGGCATCGCACTCGCTGGACGCTCCCATTGCACTGGTATCGCTGCTGGACGATCAGCGCCAATGGTTCAAGAGCCGGGTCGGCCTGGATGTCACCGAAACCCCGCGCGAACTCGCCTTCTGCGACCATACCATCCAGGATGAAGGCCTGTTTGAAATCCAGGACGCCGCCCTCGACCCACGTTTTCAGGGTAATCCGCTGGTGACCGGTGAACCGCACATCCGCTTTTACGCCGGCTACCCGATTGCCAGTCCGGACGGTCAGCGCATTGGCACTCTGTGCGTCATCGACCGCATACCCCGCCAGCTCAGTGCTCTGCAGCGCGATACCCTTGAGCGCCTGGCCAGATTGGCTGAGTTCCAGCTCCAGCTGCGTTTGAGTCTGCTGACCGCAGGTAAACGTGAACGCGACCTGGAAGACCAGCAGGCCCTCAACCGGCGTCTGCTCGACTCACTCAAAGCCGGCGTGGTGGCTTGCAACGACAAGGGCACCCTGACCCTGTTCAACACCACGGCCCAACAATGGCATGGCGCCGACGTGCTGCGGCTGCCGCCCGAGGAGTGGGCACACTACTACGATCTCTATGCCGCAGACGGTCGCACCCCGCTTATGCAAGACGAAATACCGCTGCTGCGCGCGTGGCGAGGCGAGACAGTGGAGAACGCCGAGATATGCATCGCCGCTGCCGGCCAACCGCTGCGCTACGTGCTTTGCAGCGGGGGTTTACTGTACCCCGAGCGGGGCGGCCCCGGCGCAGCCATCGTGGTGATGAATGACATCACTGAAATCCGCCATGCCAGCAACATGAAGAGCCACTTCCTGGCTACCGTCAGCCACGAACTGCGCACCCCGCTGACCGCCATCAGCGGCGCCGTCAGCCTGCTGCGCCATGGCGCAACCGACAAGCTGTCCGAGACCGGCGAGCGCCTGTTGAGCATTGCAATGGACAACAGCGAACGGCTCAACGAGTTGATCAACGATCTACTCGACATGGAAAAGCTCGAAGCCGGCAAGCTGGAGCTAGACCTGCAGCCGTATGCCTTGCGTCCGCTGATTGAGCAGGCGCTGGCCACCAATCAGCCCTACGCCGACCGTTTCCAGGTGCAATGGCAGCTCGCCAAGGACCTGACCGACGTCACGGTTATTGTCGACGAGCGCCGATTGCAACAGGTGTTAACCAATTACCTGTCCAACGCTGCAAAGTTCTCGCACCCGGGAGATACGGTTCGGATAGAGTGGCACCCAAGAGGTGACTCGGTAACGGTTCAGGTCGTTGATCAGGGCATCGGCATCGCGCGCGAACAGCAGCCGCTGCTATTTAACAAATTCAGCCAACTGGACACCAGCGACAAGCGCCAGCGCGGCGGAACAGGTTTGGGGCTGGCGATCTGCAAGGAGCTGATCGAGCGGATGAACGGACAACTGGGGGTGGAGTCAGAAGCGGGCAAGGGCGCGTGTTTCTGGTTCAGAGTCCCCGTCAAAACGCCGGATAACTGACCAAAATCCAGCAATGTGCCATCATGTTGACGTTGGTCAACGCATTATCGACATACAGAACGCAGGATACGCTGACCATGCCACTGAAACGCATCATGCACATCGAAGACGACCTCTCGATTCAGGAGGTCGCCCGCGTCGCTCTGGAGGTGGTTGGTGGATTCGTGGTGCGCAGCTGTGACTCCGGCGCCGACGGCCTGGCCGCGGTGGAGAGCTTCGCGCCACAGCTGGTACTGCTGGATGTCATGATGCCGGGCATGGACGGCCCGCAAACCCTGACAGAACTGCGCAAATTGCCGTGCATGCACGGGGTGCCAGTGGTCTTCATGACCGCCAAAGCACAGACGCAGGAGGTGGCTGCCTACCGAGATCTGGGCGCCGCCGGGGTGATCATCAAGCCGTTTGACCCGATGACTCTGTCAGATCAGATTCGCGCGATTTGGGAACAGAAGCATGCATGAATCAGAGCAGCTGGTCGCCCAGCTGGCCGTCCTGGAAGAACGTTTCCGCCAGCGCCTGAACGACGAGCTGGATGCCCTCAACCAGCTCGCCAACCAGCTGCAAACCAACCCCGCCGCGCTGCAGGATCTGCGCGACCGTCTGCACAAGCTGGCAGGCTCATCCGGCACTTTCGGCTATGCGAAGCTGGGCGAGCGCTGCCGCGAACTGGAAGTGCAGGCGCAAGCCGAGCTGGACGCCCCACAGCCGTCGCCACAGGCACTCGACGCACTGGGCATCGCCACCCAGCACCTGCACCTGCTGCTGCAACATAACGAAAACAGCCAAGACGAACCGCAGCGCCTGGAACCACTGAGCAGCGACGACGGTGAGCAGCGCCACATTGGCCTGCTGATTCAGGACCCGGCGATGCGTGAACAGATGGAGCGTACCCTGAGCAGCTTCGGCTACCAGATCAGTTGCTTTGCCACCCCAGCGACGATGCAAGGTGCGGGGCTGGATGCGGTTATCATCGATGCCAGTCCGCCCGGCAGTCGCCTGCTGGAGGACACGATCTTTCACAAGCCCTGCGCCCAGGCACTGCCGCTACTGGTCATCAGCTCCCAGGACAATTTCCATAGCCGACTGCAGGCGGTGCGAGCCGGCGCCACCGGCTTTTTTACCAAGCCAGTCGATCTGCCAGAGCTGGAAAGCCGCCTTGAACGCTGCTTCAACACCCAGCAGGGTGGCCCGTTCCGGGTTTTGATCGTGGATGACGACACCGAACTGAGCGCCCGCTATGCGCTGGTGCTGAGCAACGCCGGCATGTTGATCGATACCCTGTCCGACCCTAACCAGCTGCTCGACAAGATGCATAACTTCAGCCCGGAAGTGGTGCTGATGGACCTGAGCATGCCGGAATACAGCGGCCCCGAGCTGGCTCAGGTGATCCGCCTGAACGACGACTGGCTGCGGGTGCCGATTGTCTATCTGTCGGCGGAGACCAACGCCGAGCGGCAGATGTCGGCGCTGCTCAAGGCTGGCGACGACTTCATCACCAAACCGATCAGCGACAGTGCCCTGCTGACCACCGTCTATGCCCGCGCCCAGCGCGCCCGCATGGTCAGTGACGCGCTGGCCCGGGACAGCCTGACCGGCCTGCTCAAGCACGCCGACATCAAGGAGCAGGTCGAACTGGAAGGCGAGCGGGCACAGCGCAGCAAAACGCCGCTGGCGATCGCCATGATCGACATCGACCACTTCAAACAGGTCAATGACCAGCACGGCCACGCCAGCGGCGACAGCGTCATCCGCGCTCTGTCCAACCTGCTGCGCCAACGCCTGCGCAAGGTTGATCGGCTGGGCCGCTACGGTGGCGAAGAATTCGTTGCCGTGCTTCCCGGCTGCAGCCAGCAGGATGCCGTCAACATCCTCGACAACATCCGCCAGGCCTTCGAGGCCCTGCAATTCTCTGCTGAGCAGAGCCAGTTCAACTGCACCTTCAGTGCCGGCATCAGCACCTGCAGTGCTCCTGAGTGGGATACCAGCGCCCTGCTGGAGCAAGCCGATCGCGCGCTCTACCATGCCAAGAAAGCGGGACGCAACCGCATCTGCACCGCTGGGGAAGAGCGCGATTGAAAGCCATCATCGTTGAGCAGGACCCCTGGATTGCCGAACTGCTGCGCTCGGTACTGCGCGATCTGGGCGGCATTGAAACCCGCCTGTTTGATAACGGCGTCAGCGCCCTCAATCACCTGCGCAGTGACCGTGTTGATCTGCTGATCGCCGACCAGCAGCTGAGCGACCGCAGCGGCCTGGACTTGGCCCGTGACGTCGCGCGCCGCGCCCCACGCAGCGTGCGCGTGCTGATTACTGCCAGCATCAACCGCCAACTGGTACTGGACGCACGGGCCGCGGGCGTCGCCGACCTGATCGTCAAACCGTTCAAGCTCGATGATCTGCGCAAGCGGCTGGCTCGGCTGCTGCAGCGGGATCAGGAAGGCAGCGCTGCTGCAGGCAATATCGGCGACCTGGACGGCTTTCTGCAGGCCCGCCTCAAGCAACCGATTCGTCTGGCCTGGACCACACCCGAACGCCAGCACGATGCCGCGACGCTGCCACAGCAGACAAGCCGATCCGACTATTTGACTCTGGCGCGCAATGAACCCCTGCTGGCGCTGGTCAGTATCAATCGCGCCAACCGCGAAGGCCTGCTGCGCGGCCGCGACGGCGCCTGTGTCAGCCTCGAAGAAGCCTTTGACCAGCTCGGTCAGGCCACCTGCACCGAGCTGGCAAAACGCCTGTCCCGGGCACGCATAGCACTCGAACACCCAATCCTGCAGCGCCTGGCTGCCGGATTCATTGCCGAACGCGAAGCCCTCGGCCAAGCCTTGAAACGTCTCAGCGCGCATCAGTCGATTGCCGCTGGCCCGCTGGATACGGCGGTAAACTTCTGCCGCTTGGGCGAAATGGCCGTTATCTGCGCCATTCAGCACTACCTGAACTACGGCCAGCAGGCCGATGACGAAACCATCAAACAGATGGTAAACCATTACGCCGCGCCCTTCGGCAACCAGATCAAGGCCCAGCAGCAACTGCCATTCCTGCTCCGCGAGCTGACCGGTTCACTGTTCCAGCTGCCGCAGAGCGGGCTGCGCAAGGATCGCATCCTGATGCGCATCGCCGCACTGGAAACCGGGTTCACCAGAGCCGACCCGACTCAGCTGCAACAGTTACTCAGACTGATCGGCCGCGACCGGGTCGACGTCAACTAGCCGCCATCAGCGAGCGAGTCAGGCTTTCGGCTGGCTCGGCGCGGCAACCCGCCACATTCTGTCCAGCCCACAATGGCGAAAAATCGCCGGTTCCGGCTTTCTCTGCCGCCGCGCGCAGCGGCGCGATCGCCGTGCCGGCCAGCGGAAAGGGCGGCGGCACATCACTCATCGGCCCCAACTCACGCATCACCCGGTTGACGATGCCACGGGCCGCGCCACCCGAGAACAGGTTGGTAAGCGCGGTGTGCTGCGCCGCCTCGCTCTGCAGCGCCGCCCGATGCAGCGCGCTGGTGGTCGCCTCCGGGCAGAGCAGGTAGGCGGTGCCCACCTGCACTCCGGCGGCACCCAGCGCCAGTGCCGCCGCAACGCCATTGGCGTCGGCAATGCCGCCAGCGGCGATCACCGGGATATCCAGCGCCGCCACCAACTGCGGCAGCAGGGCGAAGGTCCCCATCTGCCGGCTCACATCGGTCGATAGAAAATGGCCGCGATGACCACCCGCCTCTAGCCCCTGAGCGATCACCGCATCGGCGCCGTTGGCCTGCAGCCAGCGCGCTTCAGCCACGGTCGTGGCGCTCGACAGGACCTTGCCACCCCAGCCCTTGATCCGCTCGATCATCGCCGCTTGCGGCAGGCCGAAGTGAAAGCTCACCACTGGGGGACGGTAAGGGCTGATCAGCTCAAGGGTTTCGGCATCGAACGGGCGGCGACCGGCGCCGGGTTGAATGCTGTCGATGTCCAACCCGAACTCGGCGTAGTAGGGCGCCAGTGCGGCGCGCCAGGCCTGTTCACGGGCCTCATCAGCAGCTGGAGTCTGGTGGGCAAAGAAGTTCAGATTCCACGGACCGGCCGCCTCGCGCTGCAGCACCTCCAGCTCCGCGCGCAGGGCATCGGCACCGAGCATGGCACAGGGCAACGAACCCAGCCCACCCGCGCGGCACACCGCCAGCGCCAGCGCGCTGTTCTGCACCCCCGCCATCGGCGCCTGAATCAATGGCAATTCGGTACCCAGCAGATCGGTCAATTTCATCCAGCGTGCTCCATTTCGCGGTGAGTGGCGCCGCAAACCATAGCACGCCGGGAGGGTCGAGCTCCCGCTCGACCAGCGACCTCCGCTGCAACCACGTGGCCGAGTGGGAACTCGGCCTTCCCGGTCAGTGCTGCAACTCAGGCAACTCCCGGAACAGCGCCAGCGCCTCGGGGTTGGCAAGCGCGTCGGTGTTTTTCACCGGCAGCCCGTGCACCACGTTGCGCACCGCCAGTTCGACTATCTTGCCGCTGCGGGTGCGCGGGATATCGCTGACCGCGATGATCTTCGCCGGCACGTGGCGCGGAGTGGCGTTGGCGCGGATGACCTGGCGGATCTCGGCCTCCAGCGCCGCATCCAGCGTCACGCCGTCACGCAGGCGCACAAACAGCACCACCCGCACGTCGCCCTGCCACTGCTGGCCGATGGCGAGCGACTCCAGCACCGCTTCGACCTTCTCGACCTGCCGGTAAATTTCCGCGGTGCCGATACGCACCCCGCCCGGGTTGAGCACCGCGTCCGAGCGGCCATGGATGATCAACCCGCCGTGCGGGGTCTCTTCGGCGTAATCGCCGTGCGCCCAGACGCCGGGGAAGCGCTCGAAGTAGGCGGCGCGGAAGCGGCTGCCGTCTTCGTCCTTCCAGAAGCCGAGCGGCATGGACGGGAAGGGTTTGCTGCAGACCAGCTCGCCCTTACCCTCGGCAAGCCGCTGACCGTCGTCATCCCACACCTCAACCGCCATACCCAGGCCCTTGCACTGCAGCTCGCCACGCCAGACCGGCGCGGTCGGGTTGCCGAGAGCAAAGCAGGAGACGATGTCGGTGCCGCCGGAAATCGACGACAGGCACAGGTCCGGTTTGAAGCTGCGGTAAACGTAATCGAAGCCTTCGTGCGCCAGCGGTGAACCGGTCGACAACACCGCCTTCAGGCGGATCAGCAGGTGGCTGCGGTTGGGCTCGACCCCGGCCTTTTCCAGCGCGGCGAGATACTTCGCGCTGGTACCGAACACGCTGATGTTTTCCGCGTCGATCAGGTCGATCAGTCGCTCGGCAGAGGGCTCAAATGGCGAGCCGTCATACAGCACCAGCGTCGCGCCCAGCGCCAGCCCGGAGACCAGCCAGTTCCACATCATCCAGCCGCAGGTGGTGAAGTAGAACAGCACGTCCTCACTGCCCAGATCGGTGTGCAGGCCGTGTTCCTTAAGGTGCTGCAGCAGGGTGCCGCCAGCGCCATGGACGATGCACTTGGGCACCCCGGTGGTGCCGCTGGAATACAGAATGTAGAGCGGTTGGGCAAAGGGCAGGGCGGTGAACGCCGGGCTGCCGGCCGGCTGGCTGACGTCATCCCAGTGGGCGGTCGAGACCACCGAGGCAAACTCCGCCAGACACGGCTCCACCCCGCCGTAAGGCACGATGATCAGTTGCTGCAGGCCGCCCAGCTGCGGCAGGATTTCCGCCAGCTTGCTGCTCATGTCCAGTTGCTTGCCGGCGTAGCGATAACCGCTGCAGGCAATCAGCACCCGCGGTTCGATCTGGCCGAAGCGGTCGACCACGCCCTGCGCACCAAAGTCCGGCGAGCAGGATGACCAGACCGCGCCGATACTGGCCGCCGCCAGCATGCCCACCACCGTCTGCCAGGTATTGGGCATCAGCGCCGCAACACGGTCGCCGGGCTGCACGCCGAGCGCCAGCAAATGCTGCTGCAGCCCGGCCACCCGCGCGGCCAGTTCGGCGTAGCTCAGCTGTTCACGCTGGCCGTCTTCGCTGATCGCCACCAGCGCCGGATGCTCATCGCGCCGGCGCAGCAGGTGAGCGGCAAAATTCAGCTCTGCACCGGCAAACCACTGCGCGCCCGGCATAGCATCCGGGTTATCCAGCACCCGCTTGGGCGGCGTGCTGAAGTCCACCGCAAAGAAGTCGGCCACCGCCTGCCAGAAATCGGCTACCGCGCTGACACTCCACTGATGCAGCGCGGCGTAATCGGCCAGCGCCAGAGCGTGGCGCTGATTAACGAAACGCCGGAAGGCATCCATCCGGCTGGCCGCAACCCGCTCGGGCGCCGGCCGCCACAAGGGTTCGCTCATGCCTGCTCCCGCGCCAGCAAGGCCCGCGCCACGCGCGAGCCGTTGGTTTTGCCGAGCACGTTGCAGATGTGCTGACCGGCCTGCACCAGCGCGGCCATATCGACGCCCGTCTCGATCCCCAGCCCGTTGAGCAGGTAGAGCACGTCTTCGGTGGCGACGTTGCCGGTCGCGCCCTTGGCATACGGGCAACCGCCCAGCCCGGCGACCGAGCTGTCGAACACCGCCACGCCTTCCAGCAGGCTGGCGTGAATGTTCGCCAGCGCCTGCCCATAGGTATCGTGAAAATGCCCGGCCAGCAAGCTGCGGTCGATATCGCGGCCAACCACCTCGATCAGCCGCCGGGTATCACCGGCGGTGCCAACACCGATGGTGTCACCCAGCGACACTTCGTAGCAGCCGCTGTCGAGCAGCTCGCGGGCAATCGCGGCGACCTGCTCCGGCGCCACGTCACCATCAATCGGGCAACCGAGCACGCAGGAGATATAACCGCGCACCCGCACGCCGTGCTCCCTGGCCGCCGCCATAATCGGCTCGAAGCGCTGCAGGCTCTCGGCAATTGAGCAGTTGATGTTCTTCTGGGAAAACCCCTCGCTGGCCGCGGCAAACACCGCTACTTCCTTCACACCGGCTTCCAGCGCGCCCTCAAACCCCTTGAGGTTGGGCGCCAGCGCCGCGTAGGTCACGCCGGGCTGTTGCTGGATCGCGGAAAATACTTCGGCCGATCCGGCCATCTGCGGCACCCACTTGGGCGAGACGAAGCTGCCGACTTCGATATAACTTAGCCCGGCAGCGCTCAGATCATCGACCAGACGTACCTTGTCGGCGACACTGATCGGCTGTTTTTCATTTTGCAGGCCATCGCGCGGGCCCACTTCGACCAGTCGCACCTGTTGCGGCATGCTCATGCCGTTGCCTCCTCAGCAAGCGGTTGCAGCGCCACCAGCACCCGGCCTTCTTCGACCAGGTCGCCCTCGGCGCAGTGAATCGCCGTGACCTCGCCGGCCTCGGCAGCGCGAATACTGTGCTCCATTTTCATCGCCTCGACCACCACCAGCAGCTCGCCGGCAGCCACCTGCTGACCCGGTTCGACCAGTACCCGCACCACGCTGCCGTTCATCGGTGCGGTCAGCCCGCCGTGGCCGTGTTGCAGCGCTTCCACCTCGCTGATCGGGTCTACCAACGTGACCCGCTGCAGCTGCCCGTCCCACTCGACAAACAGCCACTGACCGCGGCGCTGCACGGCGTGGCGACGGCCATCGACCAGCAACTGATCACCCAAAAGGCTGACACCGGTAGCGGGCAGGGCGCGCGCCTCGGCCTCGCCACAGCGCAGATGCAGGCGCTGCTCGCACGCCAGCCCAAGGCGCAAGCCGCAACCGGCAGCCCAGGGGCTGTGCGGGTCATCGACGCGCGCAGCGCTGGGTGCCGTCAGCAGCCAGGCACGCGCGGCCAGCGCCCAGAAGGCGTCGGGCAGCGGGGCAGGCGCGGGCAGCAGGGCGTCGGCATGCCGAGCGATAAAGCCGGTATCCAGCTCGGCGGCGGCAAAGGCCGGATGCGCCAGCACCCGACGCAGGAAGGCGAGGTTGCTGTGTACCCCGCCCAGCTGCTGCTCGGCCAGCATCGCCAGCAAACGGCGGCGGGCGGTTTCCCGGTCTTCACCCCAGGCAATCAGCTTGCTCAGCATCGGATCGTAAAACGGCGAGACCCGGTCGCCCTCAACCACCCCGCTGTCGACCCGCCGCCCAACGCCCGCCACCGGTTCGCGATACAGCGTCAGCTCGCCACTGGCGGGCAGAAAGTCCTGCTCCGGGTCTTCGGCATACAGCCGCACTTCAATGGCGTGGCCGCGCAGCACGATCTGCTCCTGGGTCAGCGGCAGCGGCTGCCCTTGAGCCACACGCAGCTGCCAGGCGACCAGATCTTGCCCGGTGATCAGCTCGGTCACCGGGTGCTCGACCTGCAGACGGGTGTTCATCTCCATGAAGAAGAACTCGCCGCGGGCGTCGAGCAGAAACTCCACGGTACCGGCGCCCACGTAGCCGATGGCGCGTGCGGCGGTTACCGCCGCCTCGCCCATCGCCCGGCGCAATTCGGGCGACAGGCCCGGTGCCGGCGCTTCTTCCACCACCTTCTGGTGGCGGCGCTGGATCGAGCAGTCGCGCTCGGCCAGATACACCGCGTTGCCGTGCTGGTCGGCAAACACCTGAATCTCGACGTGGCGGGGCTGCAGCACGTATTTCTCCACCAGCATGCGCGCATCGCCGAAGGCGGCCTGCGCCTCACGCTGGGCCGACGAAAGCGCCTCGGCCAGCTGTGCCTCGCTCTCGACCACCTTCATGCCCTTGCCACCGCCACCGGCCGCGGCCTTGAGCAGCACCGGGTAACCGATCTTGGCGGCTTCGACGCGGAAGGTCTCCAGCGCCTGATCGGCGCCGTGATACCCAGGCACCAGCGGCACCCCGGCGGCGTCCATCAGCGCCTTGGCCGCCGACTTGCTGCCCATGGCGTCAATCGCGCTGGCGGGCGGGCCGACGAAGATCAACCCGGCGGCGTCGACCGCGCGGGCGAAATCGGCGTTCTCAGACAGAAAGCCGTAACCGGGGTGAATCGCATTGGCACCGGTGGCCTTGGCCGCGGCGATGATCGCCTCAACCCGCAGATAACTCTCGCTCGGCCGCGCGCCACCCAGGTTGACCGCCTGATCGGCGCAGCGCACGTGCAAGGCGTCGCGGTCGGTATCGCTGTGTACCGCCACGGTGGCGATACCCAGCTCGCGCGCGGTGCGCATGATGCGGCAGGCAATCTCGCCGCGGTTGGCAATCAGCAGGGAATCAATCATGGCTCGCGCACCAGTCAGGTTGGCGTTTTTCCAGGAAGGCCGACAGGCCCTCCTGACCTTCGGGGCTGATCCGCACCCGGGCAATCGCTGCCTCGGTGTAGCGGCGCAGCGGGGTGCTCATTTCACCGAGCCCGACTTCCTGCAGCAGCGCCTTGGTGGCCATCATCGCCTGCGGGCCGTTCTGCAGCAGGTTGCCGACCCACTGCGCCAGCGCCGCGTCCAGCTCGGCCGCCGGATAACACTCGGCCAGCAGCCCCAGTTCGCGGGCGCGCAGACCATCAAAGCGTTCAGCGGTCAGCGCATAGCGGCGGGTAGCGCGGGCGCCGATGGCCTGGGTGACATAGGGGCTGATCACCGCTGGCAGCAGGCCGATGCGCACCTCAGACAGGCTGAACAGCGCATCCTCGGCGCCAATCGCCATGTCGCAGCAGCTGATCAGCCCGAGCGCGCCACCAAAGGCCGCGCCCTGCACCACCGCCAGTGTCGGCACCTTGAGCTGCGCCAGCGACGCCATCAGCTGTGCCAGCTCGCGGGCGTCGTCCAGATTGGCGTTGTAATCCAGCGCCGCGCAGTCGCGCATCCAGGCCAGATCGGCACCGGCGGAGAAGTGCTTGCCGCGGCCGCGCAGCAGCATGAAGCGCACCGCCGGGTTAGCCGCCACCGCATCCAGCGCATCCAGCAGCTCGCGGATCATCTGGGCGTTGAAGGCGTTGTTCTTGTCAGGGCGCGCCAGCCAAAGGGTGGCGATGCCCTGCGCGGAAAATTCCAGTTCCAGGGTGTGGTACTGACTCATGGTCGTCATCTCGCTTGCCCGCAGGCTACATGCGGAACACGCCGAAGCGGGTCGCTTCGATCGGTGCGTTGAGTGCGGCGGAAATCGCCAGTCCGAGTACATCACGGGTCTGCGCCGGGTCGATCACGCCGTCGTCCCACAGGCGGGCGCTGGCGTAGTAGGGGTGGCCCTGACGTTCGTACTGATCGAGGATCGGACGGCGCAGGGCCTCGGCCTGCTCGGCGCTGAACTGCTCGCCACTGCGCTCGGCCTGCTCCTGCTTGACCTGCACCAGCACGCCCGCGGCCTGTTCGGCGCCCATCACCGAGATGCGCGCATTCGGCCACATCCACAAGAAGCGCGGATCGTAGGCGCGGCCGCACATGCCGTAGTTACCGGCGCCAAAACTGCCGCCGATGATCACCGTGAACTTGGGCACCCGGGCACAGGCCACCGCGGTCACCAGCTTGGCGCCGTGCTTGGCGATGCCGCCTTCCTCGTATTTTTTGCCGACCATAAAACCGGTGATGTTCTGCAGGAACAGCAGCGGGATGCCGCGCTGACAGGCCAGTTCGATAAAGTGCGCGCCCTTCTGCGCGGCCTCGGAAAACAGAATGCCGCTGTTGGCCAGAATTGCCACCGGGTAGCCGTGCAGGTGCGCAAACCCGCAGACCAGCGTGGTGCCGAACAGCGCCTTGAACTCATCGAAGGCGCTGTCGTCGACCAGCCGCGCAATCACCTCGCGCACGTCGAACGGCTGCTTGCTGTCAGCCGGAATCACCCCGTACAGCTCCTCAACCGGATAGCGTGGCGGCAGTACCGGGCGTCTGTTCAGCTCGCCCTGCTTGTGCCAGTTCAGATTGGCGATGCAGCGGCGGGCCAGAGCCAGCGCGTGTTCGTCATTCTCGGCGTAATGGTCGGCCACCCCGGAGGTGCGGCAGTGCACATCGGCACCGCCCAGCGCCTCGGCGCTGACCACCTCGCCGGTCGCGGCTTTCACCAGCGGCGGCCCGGCGAGGAAGATGGTCGCCTGCTCGCGCACCATGATGGTCTCGTCAGCCATCGCCGGCACGTAGGCGCCGCCGGCGGTGCACGAGCCCATCACCACGGCGATCTGCGGAATGCCCGCGGCGCTCATGTTGGCCTGATTGAAGAAGATCCGCCCAAAGTGCTCACGGTCCGGGAACACCTCGTCCTGGCGTGGCAAGTTGGCGCCACCGGAGTCGACCAGATAGACGCAGGGCAGGCGGTTCTCGCGGGCGATGGTTTGCGCCCGCAGGTGCTTCTTCACGCTCAGCGGATAGTAGGACCCCCCCTTCACCGTGGCGTCATTGGCGATGATCATGCATTCAACGCCTTCGATCCGACCGATACCGGCGATCACCCCAGCGGCTGGCACCGACTCGCCATAGACCTCATGGGCGGCCAGCTGACCAATTTCCAGAAAGGCTGAACCGGGGTCGAGCAGGGCGTCCACGCGCTGACGCGGCAGCAGCTTGCCACGCGCCAGATGTCGCGCATTGGCCGCCTCGCCACCGCCCTGGGCGATGCTTGCCAACAGGGTCTTGAGGTCATCCACCAGCGCGCGCATGGCATCGGCATTGGCGTGGAACGCGGGGCTGCCCGCGCTCAGTTGAGTGGTCAGCACAGCCATGCGAAGTCTCCCTTGGCGCGGCGCTCAGCGGGTTTCATTGAACAGCTCCCGACCGATCAGCATGCGTCGAATCTCGCTGGTGCCGGCACCGATCTCGTACAGCTTGGCGTCGCGCAGCAGGCGGCCGGTGGGGTAATCGTTGATGTAACCGTTGCCGCCGAGAATCTGGATCGCGTCCAGCGTCATCTGCGTCGCACGCTCGGCGGTGTAGAGAATTACCCCGGCGGCGTCCTTGCGCGTGGTCTCGCCACGGTCGCAGGCCTGCGCCACGGCGTAGAGGTAAGCGCGGCTGGCGTTCAGCTGGGTGTACATGTCGGCGACCTTGCCCTGGATCAGCTGGAACTCGCCGATGCTCTGGCCGAATTGCTGACGGTCGTGGATATAGGGCACCACCACGTCCATGCAGCTCTGCATGATCCCGGTCGGGCCGCCGGAGAGCACCACCCGCTCGTAATCCAGCCCGCTCATCAGCACCTTCACGCCGCCGTTGTACTGGCCGAGGATGTTCTCGACCGGCACCTCGACGTTGTCGAACACCAGCTCACAGGTGTTCGAGCCGCGCATGCCGAGCTTGTCCAGCTTGGGGCTGCGGGAGAAACCGGCCCAGTCGCGCTCGACGATAAAGGCGGTGATGCCGTGGGGGCCAAGCTCCGGTTCGGTCTTGGCGTAAATGACGTAAACGTGCGCGTCCGGGCCGTTAGTGATCCACATCTTGCTGCCATTGAGCACGAAGTGATCGCCCCGGCGCTCGGCCCGCAGCTTCATGCTGACCACATCGGAACCGGCGTTCGGCTCACTCATCGCCAGCGCCCCGATATGCTCACCGCTGATCAGCTTGGGCAGGTATTTCGCCTTCTGCTCCGGCGTGCCGTTGCGGTTAATCTGGTTCACGCACAGGTTCGAGTGCGCTCCGTAGGACAAGCCTACCGACGCCGACCCGCGGCTGATCTCCTCCATCGCCACCACATGCGCCAGATACCCCAGCCCCGAGCCGCCATACTCCTCAGGCACGGTAATGCCCAGCAGCCCCATGTCACCAAAACGCCGCCACATCTCCTGTGGAAACTGATTCTCCCGGTCGATCTCGGCGGCGCGCGGCGCCAGCTCGGCATCAACCAGATTGCGGGTCTGCTCGCGCAGCATGTCGATGGTCTCGCCAAGACCGAAGTTCAGCGATGGGTAATGCATGGGGTCACCTGTATTTGTTTTTATCTAGGCTTTTTAAGGGGAAAAAGACGGCTAGCGGGTCTGTTCCAGCGCCGTTCGACAGCGCTCCTCCGCGGTATCCAGCTCGATCTGCATCTGCTCGATATCCAGCAACTGCTGCGCCAGCTGCGCACGGCGCTGGGTGATCTTGTCCAGAAAGGTTTCCAGCTGCTTGCGATTGCCGTGGCCCGGATCGTACAGCTCAATCAGCTCCCGACACTCCGCCAGCGAAAACCCAATGCGCTTGCCGCGCAGAATCAGCTTGAGAATCACCTTGTCCCGAGGGCTATAAACCCGCTCCTGCCCACGACGCTCGGGGCTGAGCATGTTCTGCTCCTCATAAAAACGAATCGCCCGCGTGGTGATATCCAGCTCACGGGCGAGATCGGAAATGCTGTAGGTCTGGGTCATAGGTGTCTTGGATGACTGCTTTACGTTAACGTAAAGGTAAGCCTTGAGATACAACGCCGTCAAGCAGGAGCAAGGGCACGGCATGCCGTGCCCCTACGAAAGTGATGTGTCAGCTGTGCCGAAACATCACTTCTGCCTGAACACCAACACCAATCCAGCCACAATCGCCACCATCCCCAGCAGACTCAACGCCGCCATACGATTCCCCAGAAACAGGAAATCCAGCAGCGCGGTGCAACCGGGCATGAGGTAGAACAGGCTGGTGACGTTGACCAGGTTGCCCATGCGGATCAGCCGGTACAGCAACAGGGTCGCACCAACCGAGATCAGCACGCCCATGTACAGCAGCGGCACGACAAAGCCGACGCTCCACTCCACTTCAAACGGCTGAAAGGGCGCGACCACCGCGCACATTAGCAGGCCGATGGCGTATTGCAGCGGCAGAACGTCCATGGGTGATTGCTGAATGCCCTTCTGGAAGATCGAACCCAGGGTGATGCACATCAGCGCTGCGAGCGACAGCCCGATACCCAGCAGCGAGAAGCGCGCCGCCAGCAGGCTGTCGAGCACCACCAGCGTCAGGCCTCCGAGCGCCAGCAGCAAGCCCAATACCCGCAACAGGTTGGCGCGGCGTTCGACCAGCATCAGGGTGAGGATCGGCTGCACGCCCAATACCGTTGCCAGTACCCCGGGGGTGAGCCCAGCGTCGAGCGAGAGCAGGTAGAAGATGGTGTAGCCGCCAGTCAGCAGCACCCCGACTAGCGCCACCTGCTTGCGGGTACCGCGCGCCGGCAGCCAGCGCCGCCGGGTGAGCGCCAGCAACCCGAGGGCGGCGCAGGCGAGTACAAAGCGCAACAGCAGAAAGGCAAAGGCCGAGGCGTGTTCCAGCCCCCATTTGGAGAAGATTGCGCCGGCGCTCCACAGCAGCACGAACAGCGCAGTCGGGCCAATGGCGGCCCAGTTCAAACGTTGAATAAACATATGTCACCTGTCAGGACACAGGTTCGCCCCACGGCATCACGCCAGTCAGGGAGAACAGAAAGCAGAAAAGGGGTAACGGGATCAGTGCGCCGGTGGCGGTGAAGCCACGGCAGCCACGATGGCTACGCCGGGAGGGGTGACCGGCAGGCAGGCCACGGCAGCCTGCACACGCGCAACCACACCGGCAAGCGCGGGGCGGTTTACAACAGCGGTGCTATGGGCAGTGGACATGCGGTCACTCTGGACAGGTAAAAACGAAAGGTCGCCGTTTGACGACTCGGTGAGACTAGCACTGTGATGGTGCACGGGCAAGACGGGAGGGTCGAGCTCCCGCTCGACCAGTTGACTCACCTGCCGCGCTATGGCCGAGTTGTAACTCGGCCCTCCCGAAGTGCAACGGAACCAAGCGTGAAGCCCGCACGGACCCACTCCCCGTTTACGCGGGTGAGTAGCGCAGGGCTGACGGGAAAAAGAGCCGTAGGATGTCTGAGGCGCGAAGCGCCGAGTTTTACGGCTCCCCGTCAGCCCGAGCAACGCAGCGAACCCGAAGGGCCGCGTAGTCGGGTGCCCGGGGGGATCGCCAAGGGGGGCCGGGCAAGCGGTCCCCTTTGGCTCGCCGAGAAGGCGAAAAGCGGGTTATCAGACAGTACCGAAGTGACCGGCGGGACGCAGAGCGTCCTGACAGGCGTTCCCACGCAAAGCATGGGAACGATCACCATCTGAGTCACGGGCGCGGCATGCCGCCCCCCTATGACAGCAAGAACTGACCGAAGCGCTAGCGCTCAAAACCCCTCCAACACTAATTTCCCCCGCGCCTTACCACTCTCCAGCAACGCATGCGCACGCTTGAGATTGGCCGCGTTGATCGCGCCGTAATGCTCACCCAGGGTACTGCGCAGGGTGCCGGCATCGACGAGTTCGGCGACCCGCTGCAGCAACTTGCCCTGCTCGGCCATGTCGGCGGTTTCGAACATGCTGCGGGTAAACATGAACTCCCAGTGGAAGGAGGCGCACTTGCGCTTGAGCACGCTCATATCGAGCGGGCCGAAGTCGTCGATCACACCGAGACGGCCCTGCGGGGCGATGCAGTCGCCGTATTGCGGGTAGTGCTGATCGGTGTGGGTCAGCGAGGCAATCAGTTCGACGTCTTTTAAGCCCAGCGCCTGCAATTGCGGCAGCAGCGGCTGGCTGTGGTCGATGACGTGATGCGCGCCCAAGCCCTGCACCCACTTCACGCTCTCGGCGCGGGCGGCGGTGGCGACCACGGTGAGTTTGGTCAACTGGCGAGCGAGCTGAACCAGAATCGAGCCGACGCCACCGGCAGCGCCGACCACCAGCAGGGTCTGACCTTCTCCGCCGCCTTCGCTGACACCGAGCCGGTCGAACAGCAGCTCCCAGGCGGTGATTGCAGTCAGCGGCAGGGCCGCAGCTTCGGCGGCAGACAACGACAGCGGCGCGTGGGCGGCGATGCGGGCGTCGACCAGTTGGTATTCGGCGTTGCTGCCGGGCCGCTCCAGCGCGCCGGCGTAGTAGACCCGATCACCCGCCACGAAGCCGGAAACGGCGCTGCCGCAGCTGACCACCTCACCCACCGCGTCCCAGCCGAGCACTTCGGGCGTGTCGCCGGTCGCGCCGCGACGACTGCGGATCTTGGTGTCGACCGGGTTGACCGAGATGGCGGCGACCTTGACCAGCAGGTCCTGCGGGCCGGGGGCGGGCATGGGGACGTCGAGATCGATCAGGGCATCGGTGCGGTCCAGCGGACCGGCGGTGAAATATCCCACTGCTTTCATGGTTATGGCTCCTGTACTGCGGTGTCGCACTGCGGGCAAAGGCCACGCAGCGCGGCAAGGCGCGCTTGCGGATCGAGTCTGCCTAGCTGTTCGACCCGCTGGTGAAAGTCGGCCCAGCCGCTGCTCTGCGCATACAGCGCGGCAAAGGCGGGCACCCATTGATCGTAAAGCCCAAAGGGTAGCAGGCGGGCGTTGTTGAGGTCAGCGGCAAACCAGTGGTCGAAGCGCGTGTCGCCGCCCCATTCGCTGTCGCGCAGGCTGGCGTAATCGCTGCGCAGCCGGGCGAGGATCGCGGCCTTGCCGCTGCGCTTGGCGTCGTCTGGCTGGGTGCTCTGATACAGGGCTTCCAGCTCGCTGCGAGCGGCCAGCACCAGTTGAATAAACGCCCGCTCGCGCTCGCGGCCTGTCGAGTCGTGCGCGGCTCGGCCATGCACCCTGAGCCAGTCGCGCAGGCCCTGCTGGCCGACAAAGCTGGCATAGGACTCGTTGAAGGCGGTGTCGTCCTTTACATAAAAACGCTGGTGCGCCAGCTCGTGGAACAGCATCTCGGCGAGATAGTCGTCGCTCCAGTGCAGCATGGAGCTGAACAGCGGGTCGTCGTACCAGCCGAGGGTCGAGTAGGCGGGGATGCCGGCGACATAGACCTCCTTGCCACGCGCACGCCAGTCATCGGCGGCCTGCTCGGCGCGGGCCTGGTCGAAATAGCCCTTGTAGGCGATGCAGCCGAAGAACGGGTAACAGTGCTGCACCGGCGCCAGCGACAGTTCATCGGTGACAAACAGATTCCACAGCGGGTAGGGGCCCGGCAGCGCGGCGTAGCGGGTGTAGGTGGTGTTGTCCGGCAGGGCCAGCGCCGCCACCGCGTAACGCCGAATCTGGCTGGCGGTGCGCAGGCGCTCGGCCAGTTGCGAGTCGGTCTGCGGGTCGGCAATCAGCTGCTCAATGGGCTCGGCGCGGGCCATCAGCGCACGCTGGCCCTGCCAGCTCTGATACAGATAGCCAACCGAGCTGCAGCCGGACAGCCAGAGCAGGCAGGCGCCGAGGCCAAGGGTCGCGAGGCGCTTCATGCGTCGGCCTGCTGCAGCGCCTTGCCGAGCCAGTCTGCCAGTTGCTGCGCCGGGCCCTGGGGCTGGCGTTCGGGTACCCAGAGGCCAAGCTGGTGGCGGGTTTCGACAAAGCCCCAGGGCGCGAGCAGGCGGCCGGCGGCGATGTCGTCAGCAACCAGCAGCTGCGGCGCGATGGCCACGCCAAGGCCGGAGAGCGCCGCTTCCAGCAGATAGTAGAGGTGCTCAAAGCCCTGACCGGTGCGCAATTGCGCCGCGTCCAGCCCCTGCCGCTCGGCCCAGTCACGCCAGGCACCGGGGCGCGAGCGGGTGTGCAGCAGGGCTTCACCAAGCAGCACCTCGGCCGGTTGATCGAGCAGGCGCGCAGCACCCGCGTAACGCGGGCTGAGCACCGGGCCGATGCGCTCCTGACGCAGCGGATACACCCGCATGTCGGCCGGCCACGGCGGCTCAGCGTAGAGCAGGGTGGCGCTGACACCGGGGCGGCGCGGGTCGAGTTCACCTTCCGAGGCAGACAGGTGCAGGTTCAGCTCGGGCAGCTCGGCGTTCAACCGGTCCAGCCGCGGGATAAACCAGCGGGCCAGCAGGCTGCCCGGACAGGCCAGCAGAAAGGGCGCCTGTTGCTGATCCTGACGCAGCGCCGTGCACGCCTCGCGCAGACCGCCAAAGGCATCCCGGCAGGCATCGCGCAGCTGACGGCCGGCCGGGGTCAGGCTGATGCCGCGCCCAGCCTTGCTGAACAGGGCGACGCCGAGTTCGTCTTCGAGCTGACGAATCTGCCGGCTGACAGCGCCGTGGGTGACGTGCAGTTCGCTTGCCGCCTGACTCACGCTTTCCAGCCGAGCTGCTGCTTCAAAGGCACGCAGGGCATTCAGTGAGGGAAGATCTCTGGCCATGGGACTTGTCACTTTTTCTCACAGGTTGCGGCCATCTTATCGATTTTTTCTGCACCCTGCCTGCCCTAATCTGCGTCCATCGTTCAGGAGGTATTCCATGCCCAATCATAATTATCGCCGTGAAGCCGACGCGCTCGGTCAGTTCGGCCAGTTTGGCGGCCGCTTTGTGGCCGAGTCGCTGATGCCGCTGGTGCTGCAACTGGAGCAGGCCTACAACGAAGCCCGCGCCGAGCCCGCCTTTATTGCCGAGCTGGACCGCTTCAACGCCGAGTTCATCGGCCGCCCCAGCCCGCTGTATTTCGCCGAACGGCTGACCGAGCAGTACGGCGGCGCGAAGATCTTCTTCAAGCGCGAGGAGCTGAACCACACCGGCGCGCACAAGATCAACAACTGCATCGGCCAGGCCCTGCTGGCCCGCCGCATGGGCAAGCAGCGGATCATCGCCGAGACCGGCGCCGGCATGCACGGCGTGGCCACCGCCACCGTCTGCGCGCGCTTTGGCCTGCAGTGCGTGGTCTACATGGGCGCGACCGACATCCACCGTCAGCGTGACAACGTCGCCCGCATGCGCCTGCTGGGCGCCGAGATCGTCCCCGTGACCTCCGGCACCGGCACCCTCAAGGACGCCATGAACGAGGCGCTGCGCGACTGGGTGACCAACGTCGACAACACCTTCTACATGATCGGCACCGTGGCCGGCCCGCACCCCTACCCAACGCTGGTACGCGACTTTCAGGCGATCATCGGCCGTGAGGCGCATCAGCAGATGCTGGAACGCGAGGGCCGTCTGCCCGATAGCCTGGTCGCCTGTATCGGCGGTGGCTCGAACGCCATGGGCCTGTTCCATCCGTTCCTCGATTACCCCGAGGTGCAGATAGTCGGCGTGGAAGCGGCCGGTCACGGCATCGACACCGGTAAGCACGCCGCCAGCCTGAAGGGCGGCACGCCCGGCGTGCTGCACGGCAACCGCACCTACCTGCTGCAAGACGGTGACGGTCAGATCGCCGACGCCCACTCGATCTCCGCCGGTCTGGACTACCCCGGCATTGGCCCCGAACACGCCTGGTTGCACGAGCAGGGCCGCATCGAATACGTCGCGGTAACCGATCAGCAGGCGCTGGACGCCTTCCACAACTGCTGCCGCACCGAAGGCATTATCCCGGCGCTGGAAACCTCGCACGCGCTGGCCGAAGTGGCGCGCCGCGCGCCGACGCTGCCAAAGGATCACCTGATGGTGGTCTGCCTGTCCGGCCGTGGCGACAAGGATATGCCGACCATTCTGGGTCTGATGGAGGAAGGAAAATGAGCCGTCTGGAAACCCGCTTTGCCGACTGCGCCCGTGACAACCGCGCGGCCCTGGTGACCTACATCTGCGCCGGTGATCCGGACTTCGATACCAGTCTGGAACTGCTGCAGGGCCTGCCCGCCGCAGGCGCCGATATCATCGAACTGGGCATGCCGTTCAGCGACCCGACCGCCGACGGCCCGACCATTCAGGCCGCGGCCCTGCGCGCCCTGCAGGGTGGGCAGAATCAGCAGCGCACGCTGGAGCTGGTGCGCCGTTTCCGCGAACAGAACCAGAGCACGCCGCTGGTGCTGATGGGTTACTACAACCCGATCCATCGCTACGGCGGTGCGGACTTTATTCGTGACGCCGCAGAGGCCGGTGTGGACGCCCTGCTGGTGGTCGACCTGCCGCCCGAGCACGACAACGAACTGGGCCCGACAGCGCGCGACGCCGGTCTGCAGATGATTCGTCTGGCAACGCCAACCACTGACGCCCAGCGCCTGCCCAGAGTGCTGGAGCACGCCAGCGGCTTTCTCTACTACGTCTCGCACAACGGCGTCACCGGCGTCGGCGCAGCGGATCACACCGCGGTGGCGCAGGCATTGGAAGGCATTCGCGCGCAGGGCAGTGTGCCGATCTGCGTTGGCTTTGGCGTGCGCCGGGCCGAGCAGGCAGCGCCGCTGGCGCAGGTCGCCGATGGGGTGGTGGTGGGTTCAGCGCTGATCGAGGCGCTGCAGCAGGGCGGCGTGGCAGCGGCGCTCGGGCTGACTGCCGAGTTGGCCGCTGCAATGCCGCGTCAGGCCTGACGTAACGCGGCCAGCACCGGCGCAGTGTCCGGACGGACGCCGCGCCACAGGGCAAAGGCCTCGGCGGCCTGCTCCACCAGCATGCCGAGGCCATCGATGCAGCGCGCCGCGCCGCGCTCTCGGGCCCAGCGGTTGAACGGGGTCTCTTCGGCGCCGTACATCATGTCATAGCACCAGGTGTGGCCGGGCTTGATCAGGCTGTCGGGAATAGGCGGCAGTTCACCGGCCAGACTCGCCGACGTCGCATTGATGATCAGGTCTACCGGCTCGACCAGCCATTGCAGGCCGGCAGCGGCGATCGGCCCCTGATCGACAAACAGCGCCGCCAGCTCTTCCGCCTTGCTGACCGTGCGGTTGATCACGCACAGGTGCGCCGGCTCCGCCGCCAACAGCGGTTGAATCACCCCACGGGCGGCGCCACCGGCACCGACCAGCAACACGCTCAGCCCCTTCAGCGACAAGCCCGAATTAACCTCGATGTCACGCACCAGCCCCTTGCCGTCGGTGTTGTCACCGAGCAGGCTGCCGTCCTCGCGACGCAGGATGGTGTTGACTGCACCGGCGCGCTCGGCCGCCGGGGTGTGTTCATCGACCAGCGCCCAGGCCTGCTCCTTGAATGGCACGGTCACATTGACGCCACGGCCCTCGCGCAGAAAGTCGCGCACCGTGCCGATAAAGTTGTCGAGTGGCGCCAGCAGCTTGCCGTACTCCAGCTGCTGACCGGTCTGCTCGGCGAACATGGCATGGATCAGCGGCGACTTGCTGTGCTCGATCGGGTTGCCGACAACGGCGTAACGGTCCATCAGGCGTCTCCTGCCAGCCAGTCACGCGGGGAGAGGTAGCGCTCGGTCAGCTCGGCTTCCGGGCTGCCCGGCTCGGGCTGCCAGTTGTAGCCCCAGCGCACGGTCGGCGGCAGCGACATCAGGATCGACTCGGTGCGCCCGCCGGTCTGCAGACCGAACAGGGTGCCGCGGTCGTAAACCAGGTTGAACTCGACGTAGCGGCCACGACGGAATTCCTGGAACTGCTTCTGTTCGGCGCTATAGGCGCTGTTACGGCGGCGCTCGAGAATCGGCAGATAGGCCTCAAGATAGGCGTCTCCGATGGCGCGCAAGAAGGCAAAGCTGCGCTCAAAACCCCATTCGTTCAGGTCATCGAAGAACAGGCCACCAATGCCACGGGCCTCGCCACGGTGCTTGAGGTAGAAATACTCGTCGCACCATTTCTTGAAGCGCGGGTACACATCATCACCAAAGGGCGCGCAGGCGTCGCGGGCCACTCGGTGCCAGTGCACGCAGTCTTCCTCATTGGCGTAGTAAGGGGTCAGATCGAAGCCGCCGCCGAACCACCAGACCGGATCGGCGCCGTCTTTCTCGGCGATAAAGAACCGCACGTTGGCGTGGGACGTCGGCACGAAAGGGTTTTCCGGGTGCATCACCAGCGACACGCCCATGGCCTGAAAATGCCGGCCAGCCAGCTCGGGGCGATGCGCGGTAGCGGACGGCGGCATGCCGTCGCCAAACACGTGGGAGAAGCCGACGCCGCCCTTTTCCAGCAACGCGCCCTCGGTGATGATCCGCGAGCGGCCACCACCGCCACCGGGCCGCTCCCAGGCGTCCTCGATGAACTGCTCACGGCCGTCGGCCGCCGCCAGGGCGGCGCAGATACGGTCCTGCAGATCCATCAGATAGGCTTTTACCGCGGCAACATCGGCGGCGCTGGGTTGGTCCTGTTTCACGTGGATTCTCTCCGGGCGGCTCAGGCGCCGCGTATGACTTGGTCAGTTTGCAGATCGCGAATGATACTGGGATTACGCGCGCCACCCAACGCACCGGGGACGATGGCGTCCAGTTCGCCATGAAAATACTGCTCGACCCGCAGGCGCGAACGCGCCGCCGGACGCCCGCCCGGGTTGGCCGACGTCGATACCAGCGGCCCAGCGGCAGCGCACAACTGGCGCACGATCGGGTGGGTGGTCACCCGCAGCGCCACGGTGTCGTGCACACCGGTGATCCACTCAGGCAGGCGGCCCTGATGCGGCACTAGCCAGGTATTCGGGCCCGGCCAGGACAGGCGCAGCTTGGCCAGCTGGGCGTCCGGCAGGTCCCAAAGCAGGAAGTCGAACTGCTCGATCTCGCCGGCGATCAGAATCAGCCCCTTATGGACCGGGCGCTGCTTGAGGTCGAGCAGGCGCTCTACCGCCGAGCCGTTCCACGGATTGCAGCCCAGCCCCCAGACGCCTTCAGTCGGATAGGCAATCACGCCGCCTGCCTGCAGCAGGCGATTCAGACGAGTAATGCGCCAGTTTGCCAGCATGTGAACTCCACCTTGATTGATTGCCTGCGACAGTAGCCGAGCCCGGCGCGGCACTCAAGGCTGACGGCGACAATATCCCGCTGGCCCCACCAGCACCTGCCCGGCCAACTCCAGCTCCAGCAACTGCTGCAACACCTCCGGCATGCTGATGCCCGAGTGCTGGGCCAGCCAATCAGGGCTGACCGGGTCGCAGCCCAGCCAACGCCAGAGTGGGGTATCCGGGGCGCTCTGCACACTGTCTTCTGGCTCCTCCAGCGCCGCCGTCAGCGGCAGCCGCAGTGCATCCAGCACGTCCTGCACCTGCTCGACCAGACACGCCCCCTCGCGTAGCAACCGATGGCAACCGCGCGCCTGCACGTTATGAATCGAGCCGGGCATGGCAAACACCTCGCGGTTCTGCTCCAGTGCCATGCGCGCGGTGATCAGCGAGCCACTGTTGAGGCTGGCCTCGACTACCAGCGTGCCCAGACTCAGGCCACTGATAATCCGATTCCGGCGCGGAAACTGGGCCGGATGCGGCTCACTGTCCGGCCATAGCTCCGAGACCAGCGCGCCGCCGGTATCGACAATCGCCTCGGCCAGTTTGCGGTGGCGACGCGGATAGCAACGCTCAAGACCGGTGCCCCACACGGCGACCGTCTGTCCGCCGTCGTCCAGTGCGCCCTGATGGCAGGCACCGTCGACCCCCAACGCCATGCCGCTGGTCACGGTCAGACCGGCGCGGCAGAACTCGCGGGCAAAGCGTCGGGCGGTCTCTGCGCCCAGCGGGCTCGGATGACGGGTGCCAACCATGGCGATCTGCGGATCGTGCAGTACCTCGACCCGACCTCGCACAAACAGCACCGGCGGCGGATCGCTGATGGCCGCCAGCAGCGGTGGGTAGTCCGCCTCATCCAGATACAGCAGACGGCAGCCTTCCTGCTGCTGCCAGTCGAGCGCCAGGGCAAACCGCTCGCGCAGCAGCGGGTCACCCTCGCGCCAGCAGCGCAGGCTGGCCAACACCGTCGGAGGGACGCCAAGGCCGGCCAGTGCGGCAAGGTCGGCGGACATGAAATCAAGCGGGGAGAGGGCATGCGAGCGCAAGCGCTGGAAAAAGCGGGGGCCGACGCCGTCAAGCAGCATCAACTCCAACCAGGCCTGCCGCTCGGCGGACAGGTCGGTAACCATGGATCATCCCTGATCTGCAAAAAGCCAACAGCTTAAACAACAAAGCCGCCCGAAGGCGGCCTTGTCACTGCGTTTTTGCTCAGGGATTGCGGACCTGATCAAGAATCGCCATCTGGCGGCTGGCTTGCAGCACGATGCCATAGCTCATCTTGTTATAGACGCGGAACACCATCAGCAGACCAGCACGCTCGGCGGGCAGCTGCACGCGCTCGTTGCGCACGCGGTCACGGACGACTTCGCCGGTCTTGTAGATCGCCAGCACGTTGCCAACGGCCAGACCGTCGCGCTCACCCTTGTCCAACAACACCACATCGTACTGACCGATCTGGGTCACGCCGTTCGGCACGTCCATGATCAGGCCGTCGATCTGCTGGCTCGGCTCGCTGGGGAAGAAGGTAGATGCGACCGGACGCTCCTCCGATTCCAGCAGGCGGTCGTTGACCAGCACTTCCTGGCGGCTGCGAGTGACATGCACTGTGGCGATGTCACCTTCGACTGCCGCGACGTTGCCGTTGCCGATTTCCTGCAGGTGGATACCCAGCAGTTCGCCGGTTTCGGGATTAACGTAGGTCTTGCCGCGACGGTAGATGTCATAGGCTGGCAGGTTGCGAGAGAAGTCGCCGCGCGCATAGACCTTGTTGCCCGCGCCCAGCACCACGCTCTCGGCCTCACCACCAATGATGTAAGGCGCCATCTCGATAGCGGCTTCATCTTCAACTACCCGGCCTGCGCGCAGGAACGAGTTGATCGCATCCAGCGGAATCGCCGGAATGGCTTCTGCAATCGGCTTGACCCGGGCCTGCGGCGACAGCTTGATGTTGCCACCCGCGCCACGGTTGACCATCAGCCGCGGCTGACCGTCGATGTAAACCAGAGAAATGATATCGCCCGGATAGATCAGGTGGGGGTTAGCGATCTGCGGGTTGGCGTGCCAGATTTCCGGCCATTTCCAGGGCAGATTGAGAAAACGCCCGGAGATATCCCAGAGGGTGTCGCCCTTGACCACGGTGTAGCTGTCGGGGTGGTCTTCCCTGAGAACAGGTTCCTGCGCCTGCACCCATACGCTCGCCGCGAGCAACACGAGGCCGAGTAGTGTTTTCCTCATGACACGAATCCCTTTATTATAGAGGCCAGCATCTAGGTCTGACGACGTGCTCCCACACGCTAGACCCGCTTTATTTCCAAGCTGCTCATAATCTTAGCAGCACAATTTAGATTTGTTCCAGACAAAGCGGTACAAACCCCTATGGCTATTCTGAACATTCTGGAATTCCCCGACCCGCGACTGCGCACCGTAGCCAAACCGGTGGTAGCAGTGGACGCGAGAATCCAGCAACTTGTCGATGACATGTTCGAGACCATGTACGACGCACCCGGCATCGGCCTTGCTGCTACACAGGTCAACGTGCACGAACGGGTCGTGGTTATCGACATCTCCGAAGACAAGTCCGAGCCGCGCGTTTTCATCAATCCCGAGCTGGAACCGCTGACCGAGGATCTCGAACAGATGCAGGAGGGCTGTCTGTCCGTTCCTGGCTTCTATGAAAACGTCGAGCGCCCGGAGCGCGTCAGAGTCAAGGCACTGGATCGTGACGGCAACCCGTTTGACGAGATCTACGATGGGTTGCTGGCCGTCTGCATCCAGCACGAATGCGACCACCTGAACGGTAAGCTGTTTGTGGATTACCTGTCCAACCTCAAGCGTGACCGCATTCGCAAGAAATTGGAGAAAATCCATCGCAGCCAGGCAAACGCCTGATTTGTCAGCGAAATAACAAGGCTTGCTTCGGCAAGCCTTTTCTTTACGGACTCCCATGAAGCCGACCGACCTACGTATCGTTTTTGCCGGAACACCGGAATTTGCCGCCGCCCATCTACAGGCGCTGATTGATGCCGGCCTGAATATCGTGGCCGTCTATACCCAGCCGGACCGCCCCGCTGGCCGCGGCCAGAAGCTGACGATGAGTGCGGTCAAGACACTCGCGCTTGAGCATGGCCTGCCGGTAATGCAACCTGAACGTCTGCGCGAAGCCGCAGATCAGCAGGCGCTGGCCGAGCTCAAGCCCGATCTGCTGGTGGTGGTCGCCTATGGTCTGATCCTGCCGCAGGCGGTGCTAGATATTCCTCGCCTTGGCTGCATCAACAGCCACGCCTCGCTGCTGCCGCGCTGGCGCGGAGCGGCGCCGATTCAGCGCGCCATCGAGGCGGGTGACCACGAAACCGGCGTGACGGTAATGCAAATGGAGGCCGGACTGGACACCGGCCCGATGCTGCTGAAGGTCACCACCCCGATCAGCAGCGAAGACACGGGCGGCAGTTTGCACGACCGGCTGGCCGAACTGGGCCCACCCGCGGTAATCCAGGCAATCGAAGGTCTGGCTGTCGGTACCCTGCAAGGCGAAGTGCAGGACGACGCGTTGGCCACCTATGCACACAAGCTGAACAAGCAGGTTTCAGCGATTGACTGGCAGCGCCCGGCCAGCGAGCTGGACTGCCTGATCCGCGCCTTCAACCCATGGCCTCTGGCCCACGCCCAACTCGACGGTAAGCCGCTCAAGGTCTGGGCCGCGGAGGTTGGCGAAGGGCACGGCGCACCCGGCCAGGTGCTGGCTTGCGAGAAACAGGGTCTGCTGGTGGCCTGCGGCACCGGCGCGCTGCGTCTGACCCGTCTGCAGTTACCGGGTGGCAAGCCGCTGGCCTTTGCCGATCTGTACAACTCCCGTCGCGACCAGTTCGCGCCCGGCCTGACACTGGGTAACGGTCAGTGAATGCCCGCGCGGCAGCGGCCCGCGCTCTGACAGCCGTGCTGGCGGGCAAGGCGTCGCTCGGCGGCAGCCTGCCAGCCCAGCTGAAGGCGGTCGCACCGCGGGATCAGGGGCTGGTACAGGAGCTGGCCTTCGGCACCGCGCGTTGGTACAACCGCCTTGAAGGCCTGGCCCGTGAGCTGCTGAATAAGCCGATGAAGCCGACTGATCAGGATCTGCACGCACTGCTGCTGGTCGGCCTCTACCAATTGCTGTACCTGCGCATTCCGGCGCACGCAGCGATTGCCGAAACCGTCAACGCCGCCGTCAGCCTCGACAAGCCGTGGGCCAAAGGCCTGCTCAACGCGGTACTGCGCCGCGTGCAACGCGAGGGCGACACGCTGCTGGCTACGGTCGACAAGTCTCCCTCTCAGCAATGCGCGCACCCCGGCTGGCTGTACAAGCGCCTGCAACGCGCCTGGCCCGATCAGCTCAATGCGATCACCGGCGCCAACAACCTGCATCCGCCGATGACCCTGCGGGTCAATCAACGGCGACTGAGCCGCGACGCCTATCTGCAGCAATTGACCGACGCCGGTATCCAGGCCAGCGCCTGCCCGTTCAGCACCGTCGGCATCCAACTGACCAGCCCCTGCGACGTGATCGCGCTGCCCGGTTTTGCCGACGGACTGGTCAGCGTGCAGGACGAAGCAGCACAGCTGGCCGCCCCGCTGCTGGACCTCAAACCGGGCTTGCGGGTACTGGACGCCTGCTGCGCACCCGGCGGCAAGACCTGTCAGATTCTTGAGCAGCAGCCGGATCTCGCCGAAGTGGTGGCGCTGGACCTGGAACCGGCGCGGCTGAAGCGCGTCGAGGAGAACCTCCAACGTCTGCAGCTGAACGCCCGACTGATCGCCGCCGACGGCCGCGCTGTCGATCAATGGTGGGACGGCACGCCCTTCCAGCGTATCCTGCTGGACGCTCCGTGCTCTGCTACCGGGGTAATACGTCGCCACCCGGACATCAAGCTGACCCGCAAGTCAGCCGATATAGCGCCATTGGCAGCGCTGCAGGGTGAGCTGCTGGACGCACTCTGGCCTACGCTGGAGGTGGGCGGCATTCTGGTTTACGCCACCTGCTCGGTGCTGCCGGACGAAAATACCCGCGTGATCGAGGCGTTCCTCGCCCGCGAGCCGGGCGCACGCCTGCTGGACATCAGCGGCGACTACGGCATTGCCCAACCCTGCGGCCGCCAGCTGCTGCCGCAGGCCGATGGCCACGACGGCTTTTATCTGGCCCGCCTGATCAAGCTCAGTGCCAGCCCGCAACAGAAGAACAGGGAGTCTGCGGCATGAAGATCATCATCCTTGGTGCCGGTCAGGTCGGCGGCAGTCTGGCAGCGCAGCTGGCCAGCGAAGCCAACGACATCACCGTGATCGACACCGACACCGCGCGCCTGCGCGAGCTGGGCGATCGCCTGGATATCCGCACGGTACAGGGCAAGGGCTCCTTCCCGACCGTGCTGCGTCAGGCCGGTGCCGATGATGCCGACATGCTGATTGCGGTCACCAGCAGCGACGAAACCAACATGATCGCCTGCCAGGTGGCCTACACCCTGTTCCGTACCCCGACCAAGATTGCCCGGGTACGCGAATCGGCCTATCTGACCCGTGGCGGGCTGTTCCACAACGAAGCGGTGCCGATCGACGTGCTGATCAGCCCCGAACAGGTGGTCACCAATTACGTCAAACGCCTGATCGAAAACCCAGGCGCGCTGCAGGTGCTCGACTTCGCCGAGGGCAAGGCCCAGCTGGTGGCGGTGCGCGCCTACTACGGCGGCCCGCTGGTCGGCCAGGAGCTGCGTTTCCTGCGCCAGCACATGCCCGGTGTCGACACCCGGGTGGCGGCGATCTTCCGCAAGGACCGTCCGATCATTCCCAAGGGCGACACCATCATCGAGGCCGACGACGAGGTGTTTTTCATCGCCGCCAGCCGCGATATCCGCGCGGTGATGAGCGAGCTGCGCCGGGTCGAGAAGACCCACAAGCGGGTGGTCATTGCCGGCGGTGGCAACATCGGTGAACGGCTGGCCGAGGCCATCGAGAGCCGCTACCAAGTCAAGATCATCGAAGCCAGCAAGGCCCGCGCAGACTACCTGTCGCAGAACCTCGACCGCACCGTAGTGCTGCACGGCAGCGCGTCAGACCGCGAGCTGCTGATCGAAGAGAACATCGAAGACGTCGATATCTTCTGTGCCATCACCAACGACGACGAGGCCAACATCATGTCGTCGATGCTGGCCAAGCGCTTGGGCGCACGCAAGGTAATGACACTGATCAACAACCCGGCCTATGTCGATCTGGTGCAGGGTGGCGAGATCGACATCGCCATTTCACCCTCACAGGCCACCATCGGTACTCTGCTGACCCACGTTCGGCGCGGCGATATCGTCAACGTCTACTCGCTGCGCCGTGGCGCGGCCGAGGCGATTGAGGCGGTTGCCCACGGCGACGCGCGCTCGTCAAAGGTCGTCGGCAAGTCGATTGGTCAGATTGATCTGCCACCGGGTACGACCATCGGCGCCATCGTTCGCGACGACGAAGTGCTGATTGCCCACGACTCGACCGTGATCGAATCCGATGATCATGTCATCCTGTTCGTGATCGACAAGAAATACATCCGCGATGTGGAGCGTCTGTTCCAGGTCGGCCTGACCTTCTTCTGAGGCGATCCGCACCATGCAGTATCCACAGATACAGCGCATCATCGGCATTTTGCTGATGCTCTTCTCGACCAGCATGCTGCCGGCGGCGGCGGTCGGCTGGTATTACCACGAGGAGGCGATGCATGCCTTCCTCGGCAGCTTTGTGATCACCCTGCTGGCCGGCGCATTGATCTGGCTGCCGGTGCGCGGGCGCCGGAACGAACTGCGCACCCGCGACGGCTACCTGATTACCGTTCTGTTCTGGCTGGTTCTCGGTCTGTTCGGTGCGGTGCCGTTGTGGTTGCTGGATACCCCGGACCTGACCGTTGCTGACGCCGTATTCGAATCGTTTTCTGGCTTGACCACCACCGGCGCCACGGTCATAACCGGCCTGGATACCTTGCCACGTGCCCTGTTGTACTACCGCCAGCAACTGCAATGGTTCGGTGGCATGGGGATCATCGTGCTGGCAGTGGCGATTCTGCCGATGCTGGGCGTCGGCGGCATGCAGCTGTACCGCGCCGAGATGCCGGGCCCGTTGAAGGAAAATAAACTCACCCCGCGGATCGCCGAGACCGCCAAGGTGCTCTGGTACATTTACGCCGGTCTGACCGTGGCCTGCGCGCTGGCTTACTGGGCTGCCGGCATGGATCTGTTCAACGCCATCGGCCACAGCTTTTCAACCGTCGCCATCGGCGGTTTCTCGACCCACGACGCGAGTATCGGCTATTACAACAGCCCGCTGATCGAGTCGATCTGTATCCTGTTCATGCTGATTTCCGGCATCAACTTCGCCCTGCATTTTCTCGCCTGGCGTTACCGCTCGCTGCGCAATTACTGGCAAGACCCGGAATGCCGCGCCTACGTATTGATCCTGCTGGCGCTGTTCATCATCTGTTTCGCCGTGCTGGTGCACTATCAGCACCACGATGTCTGGACCTCGGTGCGCTTCGCCGCGTTCGAGACGGTATCGATTGCCACCACTACCGGCTTCGGGGTTACCGACTTCTCCAGCTGGCCAACCCTGTTGCCGTACCTGCTGCTGTACGCCAGTTTTATCGGCGCCTGCGCAGGTTCAACCGGCGGCGGCATGAAGGTGATTCGGGTGCTGCTGCTGTACAAACAGGGCTCACGGGAGATCAAACGACTGCTGCACCCGCATGGGGTGTTCCCGGTCAAACTGGGTGACAGTCCGGTACCGGATCGAGTGGTGGAGGCGGTCTGGGGCTTTTGTGCGGTGTACGTCTTCGCCTTCGCGATGCTGTTCTTGATCCTGCTGGGCACCGGTCTGGACTTCGTCACCGCCTTCTCGGCGCTGACTGCGTGCATCAACAACCTCGGCCCGGGTCTGGGCGAGGTTGCCGTTCACTACGGCAATCTGGACAGTGGCGTAAAGTGGGTACTGAGCTTCGCCATGCTGCTTGGCCGACTGGAAGTATTCACACTGCTCGTGCTGTTGTCGCCGATGTTCTGGCGCCGCTGAGGCAGGGATCAGGCTTCTTCGAGAAAGGCCATCCCAGCGCCGACGCCGGGCACCGCGCGCTGCACCTGCATGCGCAGTACCGGCGCTTCGAAGGGCATGCCCTGGACCTGACCGGTGACCTCATCACCGTTGTTCAGCTCCCCCATCAGCGGGTGTTCGACAAACACCCCGCCGTCGGAAAGATCACGGGTATGCGCAAGAATGTCGCCGAAGGCGGCATGCCAGATACGGATCTGCGCCTTCATTGGCGTCCGCGGATGCTGTCGCTGGTTGGTCACTCCCTTTCCCCCAAAAAGCCACACTGCTGTGAGGTCTAATAGGGGCCGCCTGCACCGACGGCCCGCTGCCAACCGTAGCACAGGCCGGCCACCACTTTAATACCAGCGTTTCTCTCCGGCTGGCCTTTTTTTGAACCGCTTCATGCTCCACATGTACTGGCTCGGCCAACGGCGCACGTAGTCTTCGATGACCTTGCTCATGCAGGCCACCGCTTCGTACTCATCCTTGCTGTAAAGCGCGTCTGGCGCCGCCTCAAGGATCACCTTGAAGCCGCTGTTGTCAGGCAAGCGCACACAGTGGAAGAACAGTGCCTGTGCCTCGCTGCCCTTGAGCAGGTTGGGAACGAACTTGCTGGTCAGCGCCTGGGTGGCAAAGAAAGGCACGAACAGGCCGCTCTTGAGCGCTGGCTCTGGATCTGCCGGAATGCCCACCGCGCCGCCGCGCCGCACTTCACGCATCACACTGATGATGCCTTCGCGGGTGGAGGCGGCAACCTTGTTGCCAAGCTGGGTGCGCTGACGCTGCAGCAGCTCATCGACCGCCTTCTGTTTGGGTGGCCGGTAGAAGATGATCGGCTTGGCGCGCAGGCAGTACCAGTGGTTGAGCACTTCCCAGTTACCCAGATGACTGGTGATGCCGACCACGCCCTTACCCGCGGCCAGCGCCTCTGTGAGCAGGTGCTCGCCTTCGACTTCCTTGATCAGCCCGACGGTCTTCTGTGGTGACCACATCCAGGCACAGGCGCTTTCGGCGAAACTGCGTCCGGTGTCGAGCAGGGTACGACGCACCAGATCATTCAGCTCGCTCTCACTGAGCTCCGGCATGCAGTGGCTGAGGTTGATCCGGGTGACGTCACGCGAGCGGTTCGGCAACTTCCACATCAGCCAGCCGACCAGCGCGCCAAGACGCTGCGCCACGCCGAAGGGAAGCAGGGCAAACAGCTTGAGAAATCCAACGATGAGGGCGCCTTTCAACCGCTCCACGGCAATGCTCCGAACAAGAAATCAGCCGCCATTGTAAGCCGCTCAGGCGGGGAGGGCGAGAACCGGGGTCAGCCACTGAGCCCCGGGTAACAGTGACAATCCGTCGTATGGTCCATCACCATCCCGGTCGCCTGCATAAAGGCGTAGCAGATGGTTGGCCCGACAAAGGTAAAGTCCGCCTTCTGCAGCGCTTTGCTCATAGCCTTGGCCTCGACGGTCTGCGCCGGAATCTCGCCCAACGTGGCGGCGTGACGGATCAGTGGTTGCCCGCCGACAAACTGCCAGAGCCACTCGACCGGATCGCGCTCGGCACTCAGACGTTGCCAGGCTCGCGCATTGCGCCGCGCGCCATACACCTTGAGCCGATTGCGAATGATGCCCGGATCCTGCAGCAGCGCTTGCAGCTCCTCATCGCACTGATCGGCCATAAAGGCAATATCGAACCCGCGGTAAACCTGCCGATAGTGCTCGCGCTTGCGCAGCACCGTGATCCACGACAGACCGGCCTGAAAGCCCTCCAGCATAAGCATCTCGAACAGCCTGTCCGCCTCCCGGCAGGGCACACCCCATTCTTCATCGTGGTAACGCTGATACAAGGGATCATCACTGCACCAGCTGCAGCGCACCGGTTCCATCTGGTTCATGCCTTCGCTCCGATCTGAGGGTTATACTCGCCAGCTGCAATGCATCTTACATCCGCCCAAGGAGACCGACATGAGCGACCAGCTGCAAATTACCGACCTGACCTTGGGCGATGGCAAGGAGTGCGTCAAGGGCGCACTGATCACCACCCACTACACCGGCAGGCTGGAAGACGGCACCGTGTTTGATTCATCGCACCAGCGCGGTCGCCCGTTCCAGTGTGTCATCGGCACCGGCCGGGTAATCAAGGGCTGGGATCAGGGCCTGATGGGCATGCGCGTTGGCGGCCGCCGGCAGCTGTTTGTACCGGCCGAGCTGGCCTATGGCGAGCGCAGTGTTGGCGAACATATCAAGCCAGGCAGCAACCTGCGCTTCGAGATCGAGCTGCTGGAAGTGCTGACCCGCGACGATTGATCCACAACGCCGATGCAGCGCACGGCCCAGCGAAGGAAGCGAGCATGGCAGACACCCTGACATTCAACCTGGACGCCGTCCTGCAACGCCTGCTGGAAGAGTGTTATAACCTGCTGGCCGCATTGCCGCTGTTCTTGCTGGCACTGCTGGTAGCCGCAGTGTTTTGGCTGCTGGGCAGTTGGCTGGCTCGCCGACAGCTGCTGGATCGGCTCGCCCGACGCAACCCGTTCCTTCGCGAGCTGACCCGCACCACAATACGCTGGATCATCAGCCTGGTCGGCTTGCTAGTTGCGCTGGAAATCATGGACGCCACCGCCCTGGTCGGGGCCGTGCTGGGCACCGCCGGTGTGATGGGGGTAGCGCTCGGCTTCGCCTTCAAGAGCACCATGGAGAACTACCTTGCCGGCATTCTCATGAGCCTGCGTCAGCCGTTTTCGCCAAAGGACCATGTTGTCATTGATGGCAATGAAGGCATCGTCGTCGCCCTGACCTCGCGGGCAACCATCCTCATGACACTGGACGGCAATCACCTACGTCTGCCCAACGCGCTGGTGTTCAGCAGTGTGATGCTCAACTACACCCGCAACCCCAGTCGTCGTTTTGCCTTTGATGTCGGTGTCGGTGTCAACGAGGACCTGATACGCGCCCAACAGATTGGCGTTGACGTGCTACGCACGCTTGACGGCGTGCTGAGCACGCCGCCGCCACGCGCCCATATCACCGCACTGGGCGACTCCAACGTGCAAATTCGCTATCAAGCTTGGGTAGACCAGCGCAGTCATGACTTTGCCAGCGTAAAGAGCGAGGGAATTCGCCTGGTCAAACTGGCACTCGAAGCGGCCGGAATGGACATGCCCGAACCGATCTACCGCGTACAGCTGAGCGAGCGCAGCAGTGCAGTCAGCCCGGGCACCGCGGCACCGGCAACACTGGTACAGGATTCGGCACCCGCAGCGGTGGATACCCGCGTCCAGGCCGATCTTGAGGCGCAGATCGCGGCCGATCAGCGCACCCGCGGCAGTGAAGATCTGCTCGACCCCTTCGCGCCAAAGGAATAAGCAGTTGACCGTCACCGGCACAGCCGCTAGATTCAGGCCATGACCTGCACACGCGTACTGACCAGCCGAATGATTATTACCGCCATTCCCATAACGGCGGGCTAGCATCGTGCGCACCCAAACCCGCCTCTGAGGCGGGTTTTTCGTTCTGTCTCCGAGGCAAAAAGCATTAGGAGACCGTATGACAACCGCGCTATCCATTTCTTCACCCGAAACCGACACCGACCCGTGCGATGACAACGCTACTGCCCGATTACGCGCGCTGGTCGGCAGCATCCTCTCCGCGCCGGTCTATGACGTTGCCAATGAGACACCGCTGCAATTTGCCCCGCGCCTGTCCTCAAGTCTGAACAATCAGGTCCTGTTAAAACGCGAAGACCTGCAACCGGTGTTCTCGTTCAAGATTCGCGGTGCTTACACCCGTGTCGCCCGCCTGACGCCCAATGAGCGAGCGCGAGGCGTGATCACCGCCTCGGCCGGCAACCACGCACAGGGTCTGGCATTGGCCGCCCAGCGACTCGGTGTACGCGCGCTCATCGTCATGCCCACCACCACGCCGCGACTCAAAGTCGAAGGTGTCTGCGCACGCGGCGCTACCGCTCTATTGCACGGCGAAAGCTTTCCCGAAGCACTGGCGCACGCGCTGCAACTGGCTGACAAATACGGCTACATCTTCGTCCCGCCATTCGACGACCCAGACGTAATTGCCGGCCAGGGGACTGTCGCGGTTGAGCTGTTGCGCCAATACCAGAGTGGCTTGCACGCAGTATTTGTGCCGGTGGGCGGCGGCGGCCTGATCGCGGGAGTAGCTGCCTACATCAAGTATCTGCGGCCAGAAGTACGCGTAATCGGGGTTGAGTCCGCAGAGTCAGCTTGCCTGCAGGCAGCATTAGCCGCCAACCAGCGCGTAGTGTTGTCAGAGGTTGGACGTTTTGCCGACGGGGTAGCAGTCGCCCAGATCGGCGCGCTGAATTTCGAGCTCTGCCGGCGCTACGTCGACGAGGTGATCACCGTCAGCAACGATGCCATCTGCGCCGCAGTGCGCGACATCTACGACGACACCCGGTCCATCACCGAACCCTCTGGCGCACTGGCTGTCGCCGGCTTGCGCGAGTACGTGCGCCGCGGGAGCCTCCGCGACCAGACCCTGATCGCCATCAACTCCGGCGCCAACATCGATTTCGACCGACTAGGGCAGGTGATCGATAGAAGTGCACAGAACCCTTATTGAAAAAATCGGGGACAGCAGGGATCACCAAATGGTGTTGGCAGCCATGCGAAACAAAAACAGCCCCGGCAACCTTGGCAGGTTACCGGGGCTGTTTTACAGGCCAGAAAGCAGGCTAGATCAGAACGCCAGTTGGTAGCTTGCTGCAACCCACATATCGGGCTGATCGCTGTCAGTGGTGCCATTCAGCATCACAGAAGCTTTACCATCGCCCAGCGCACCCTCGACACCCACACCCGCTTTCAACCAGTCGTTCTGATAATCTTCGCCGGGCAGGTTGAACGTGAACAGGCCGTCGATAGAGCCACTGACACCGGCGCTGCGATCCTCGAAGCGATGAGCCGCCTCGAGGTTAGCTACCAGGTTATACCCGGCCAGCCAGCTCAGCGGTGTTTCAGTCCCAAAGCCCAGTCGCGCTTCGGTGAAACGATCGGTGCGGCTATCGAAGCTAGCCGGATTCGCACCGCCTTCTTCGGTGTAGCTATCCAGCTTGGAGTGGGTGTAGCTCAGGTCAGCGTAGGGGCTGATACCAGTATTGCCCAGCGACAGAGCATCGACCCAATCAAGACGTGCACGCAGGCCCCAGGTATTGGAGTCAGCATTTCCCTTCGAGGAGTCAAGAGTGCTCAGGCTGATGTAGCCGCGACGAATGTCCGCTTCACCCCAGTGACCAAATGCGCCAACCGTTGCATATACCTTGTGCTGTTCCGAGACGGGAACGATACCCTCAATCATCAGGTATTGACCGTCACTTTCGGCACGGCCGCTGTTGCTCAAATTCTGACGCGCCCACGTCTGGCCCAGAGAAGCACTAACTTGCACAGCACCGTAATTGTGCCCAACGCTCACTTCAGCCAGACCGGTGGAGCCAGAGCGCTGGCCGTGTTCATCCGTACCCCAGTCACCAGCAACCCAGAAGGTGCTCTGGCCCGGCGCGACCAAGCGGGACAGCGGGCGGCTGTGAGCGCCGTTGATCATCATATTCAGCCCGCTGTTGAGCGAGTTCAGCCCGAGCGAAGTGGACTGCAGGCTGCTGGACAAAGAGGCTAGGGTGACCAGCTCGCTGATTATGGCGTAGTGATAGCTGTCCTCAACACGGGGGCAGTGGATTGGGCAGTGAATCACCAACTCATCATATTCATCGTAATAGTCGATCGACACATAGCCAGCCTCGATGCCGTAACCAAAGAGCAGAAACACGCCCAAATTACCAGCTTCAGCTACTAGACCAGCCAACGGGAAGGACAGATCGGAATTCCCCCACCACGGCTGTGCGGTGAAGATGTCGGGGTTCGCTGTATAGGAGGTATAAACCGATGAAATGCTGTAAGTGCTACCGCCATATTGCACCGTTACCGGAGCGCTCGGCTGCATTGGCTCAGGGGCTGCATAGCTTACAAGCGGTAGGCACAGACCACTCAGCAGGCTGAATGGCAGCATTATTTTTTTCAGATTCAAGGCTATCTCCCTGGCTACGATGGTTCGTTGTTCAATATTAAAATGATGGCAAACCGCGACATCCTGCCAAATAGCCAGAAAATAGACAATATAAAAAACTCTGAAGTCGTTTAGCCAAAATACTGACCCATGATTTAGATCAACCTTTTTACCGGCTTGTCGCCACAACCGCGGCGCCTTCGCTGCTCCCGGCTCCAATCCTGTATACTTCGGCCTTTCTCAATTTCACAGCCCGACCTGGTGAAACACGTGACTCAGACCAATCCAGCCGTCCACACCTTTCAAGGACTGATCCTTGCCCTGCAAAGCTACTGGGCAGAGCGGGGTTGTGTGGTACTGCAGCCCTACGACATGGAAATGGGTGCCGGCACCTTCCACACTGCTACCTTCCTGCGCGCCATCGGCCCGGAAACCTGGAACGCTGCCTACGTACAGCCCAGCCGCCGCCCCGCTGACGGCCGCTACGGCGAGAACCCGAACCGCCTGCAGCATTACTACCAGTTCCAGGTAGTACTCAAGCCGAACCCGGACAACATCCAGGAGCTGTATCTGGACTCGCTGCGCCACATCGGTATCGACCCGCTGGTGCACGACATCCGCTTCGTCGAAGACAACTGGGAATCGCCGACTCTCGGCGCCTGGGGTCTGGGCTGGGAAGTCTGGCTGAACGGCATGGAAGTCACCCAGTTCACTTACTTCCAGCAGGTCGGTGGCGTCGAGTGCTATCCGGTCACTGGCGAGATCACCTACGGTCTCGAGCGTCTGGCGATGTACCTGCAGGGCGTCGACTCGGTCTACGATTTGGTCTACTCCGACGGCCCGTTCGGCAAGGTCAGCTACGGCGACGTGTTCCACCAGAACGAGGTGGAGCAGTCGACCTACAACTTCGAGCACGCCAACGTCGACAAGCTGTTCGAACTGTTCGATTTCTATGAAGGTGAAGCCAACCGTCTGATGGAACTGGAGCTGCCGCTGCCAGCCTACGAGATGGTTATCAAGGCGTCGCACACCTTCAACCTGCTGGACGCCCGCCGTGCCATCTCGGTAACCGAGCGTCAGCGTTACATTCTCCGTGTTCGCACCCTGTCCCGCGCGATTGCCCAGAGCTACCTGCTGGCCCGCGCCCGCCTCGGCTTCCCGATGGCCACCCCCGAATTGCGTGACGAAGTACTGGCCAAGCTGAAGGAGGCCGAATAATGCAGGCGCAGGATTTTCTCGTTGAACTGGGTACCGAAGAGCTGCCTCCCAAGGCCCTGAAAAAGCTGGCCGAAGCCTTTCTAGCCGGGGTTGAAGGCGGCCTGAAAGACGCTGGTCTGGGTTACAGCAAGGCGCGCTACTATGCTGCGCCGCGCCGCCTGGCGGTGCTGGTCGAAGCGCTGGCGACCCAGCAGCCCGACCGCACCACCCAGCTTGATGGCCCGCCGCTGCAGGCGGCGTTCAACGCCGACGGTAACCCGACCAAAGCCGCCGAAGGCTTTGCCCGCAAGTGCGGTGTCAGCCTGGCCGAGATCGACCAGAGCGGCCCGAAACTGCGCTTCGTACAGAACATTCCGGGCCAACCGGCAACCGACCTGCTACCCGGCATCGTCGATGCTGCGCTGGCCGCTCTGCCAATCCCCAAGCGCATGCGCTGGGGCGCCCGCAAGACCGAGTTCGTGCGCCCGACCCAGTGGCTGGTGATGCTGCTCGGTGATCAGGTTGTGCCCTGCGAGATTCTCTCCCAGCAGGCCGGTAACCTGTCCCGTGGTCACCGCTTCCATCACCCGGATCAGATCGCCATCACCAGCCCGGCGGCCTACGCCGAGACCCTGCGCAGCGCGCACGTAATTGCCGACTTTGCCGAGCGCCGCGAGCTCATCAAGAGCCGCGTCGATGCCTTGGCTGCCGAGCAACAGGGCACAGCAATCGTTCCAGCGGACCTGCTGGACGAAGTGACCGCACTGGTCGAATGGCCGGTGCCGCTGGTCTGCAGCTTCGAGGAGCGCTTCCTCGAGGTACCGCAAGAAGCGCTGATCTCGACCATGCAGGACAACCAGAAGTACTTCTGCCTGCTGGATGCCAATGGCAAGCTGCTGCCGCGCTTCATCACCGTCTCCAACCTGGAGAGCAAGGACCCGACGCAGATCATCGAAGGCAACGAGAAAGTCGTACGCCCGCGCCTGACCGACGCCGAGTTCTTCTTCAAGCAGGACAAGAAGCAGCCGCTGGAAACGCGCAACGAGCGCCTGGCCAATGTGGTGTTCCAGGCTGATCTGGGCAGCGTCTTCGAGAAAGCCCAGCGTGTATCCAGCCTGGCCGGGGTCATTGCCGCGAAGATCGGCGGTGACGCCGAGCGCGCCGCCCGCGCTGGCCTGCTGTCCAAGTGCGACCTGGCTACCGAAATGGTCGGCGAGTTCCCGGAACTGCAGGGCATCGCCGGTTACTACTACGCCAAGCACGACGGCGAAGCTGATGACGTTGCGCTGGCGCTGAACGAGCAGTACATGCCGCGCGGCGCCGGTGCCGAACTGCCGAGCACCCTGACCGGTGCCGCCGTTGCACTGGCCGACAAGATCGACACCCTGGTCGGCATCTTCGGTATCGGCATGCTGCCGACCGGCTCCAAGGACCCGTACGCCCTGCGCCGCGCCGCCCTTGGCGTGCTGCGTATCCTGATCGAGAAGCAACTGGAACTGGACCTCAACGCTGCGCTGCAAGCCGCGGTTGAGCAGTACGGCAGCCGCGTGAAGGCCGATGGTCTGGTCGCTCAGGTACAGGACTTCATCTTCGACCGCCTGCGCGCCCGCTACGAGGACGAAGGTATCGATGTGGCGGTGTATCAATCGGTTCGTGCAGTGAGCCCGACCTCACCGCTCGACTTCGATCAGCGCGTGCAGGCCGTTCAGGCATTCCGCCGTTTGCCCGAGGCTGAGACGCTGGCCGCCGCCAACAAGCGCGTGTCCAATATCCTGTCCAAGGCTGAAGGTAGCGTCAGCGAAGACATCAACGCTGCACTCCTGCACGAAGCCGCCGAGCAAGCACTGGCAAGCGCCGTGGAGGCTGCAGAACAGGCGGTAGCGCCGCTGGCAGCCCAGCGCCAATATCAGCCTACACTCGAGCAGCTGGCTGCCCTGCGGGCGCCGGTAGACGCCTTCTTCGAGCAGGTACTGGTCAACGCCGAAGACGACGCCGTCAAAGCCAACCGCTACGCCCTGCTCGCACGTCTGCGCGGTCTGTTCCTCGGCGTTGCCGACATCTCCCTGCTGGGTTGATGCCTGATCGCCAGCGGCAGCCTAGTCTGTCGCTGGCGACTCGTTAGTCAGAGGTTTGTCGTTTTGAAGCTGATCATTCTCGACCGCGACGGCGTTATCAATCAGGACTCCGACGCGTATATCAAAACCCTCGACGAGTGGATTCCGCTGCCGGGCTCAATCGACGCCATGGCACGCCTGAGCAAGGCCGGCTGGACCGTCGCCGTTGCCACCAATCAGTCCGGTGTCGGGCGCGGCTATTACAGCGAAGCGACCCTGCAAAGCATGCATGACCGGCTGTGCCAGCTGGTGGCGGAGCAGGGTGGCAAGGTTGACCTGATTCGTTACTGTCCGCACGCACCGGAAGCCGGCTGCGAGTGCCGCAAACCCGCTCCTGGGCTGTTTCAGCAGATTGCCAAGCACTTTGCCCAGCCGCTCGTCGGTGTACCTACCGTGGGCGACAGTCTGCGTGACCTGGAAGCCGGCTGCGCCGTCGGTTGTACTCCCTATCTGGTGCGCACCGGCAAGGGCGCGAGTACCGAGCACAAGACGCTGCCCGCCGGTACCCACGTATTCGATGACCTGGCAGCCGTTGTTGACCACCTTCTGGAATCCTGAACATGTCCCTGCTGATGCGCCTTCGCGTCGTTCTGTTCTATCTGCTGCTGTCGGCCAGCGCCGCCGTCTGGTGCGTACTGGTTACCCCGATCGCGTTGTTTTTGAGCGCACGCTGGCGAATCAAGGTGATTATCGAATGGTGGTCGGCCATTGCAGTCTGGCTGGCGCGCAATATCGTCGGTATTCGTTACGAAGTAACTGGCCGCGAGAATATTCCGGACCAGCCCGGGGTAATCTTGGCTAACCACCAGAGCACGTGGGAGACCTTCTTTCTGCCACGCCTGTTCCGCCCGCAAACTCAGCTGATCAAGCGTGAACTGCTCTATGTGCCGTTCTTCGGCTGGGCTTTCGCACTGGCGAAACCGATTGCCATCGATCGCAGCAACGCCCGCGATTCCCTGCAACAACTGACCCGCACCGGCGGCGAACGCCTGAAAGGCGGCATGTGGATTCTGGTCTTTCCCGAAGGCACGCGCATCGCGCCCGGGGAAACAGTTAAATTCTCCCGTGGCGGTGCCGCATTGGCCTGCGCCAACAACGCACCGATCATCCCGGTCGCCCACAACGCCGGCGAACACTGGCCTCGCCATGGCTGGGGCAAGAAGCCCGGCACTGTGAAGGTAATGATTGGGCCGGCGATCTATCCGAACGGCGCTGACCCACGCTCGATTGTAGCCGCCAACAAACAGGCCGAAGCCTGGATCAACCAGCAATTGCAAAGCCTGAGAGACGCCTGAGCCATCACTGGTCCATAATGATGGCTCTTATGCGAACTTGCGCAGACTCATCAACTGTTAGACCGGTGTCTTGAAATGGATATTAATCGCTACCTCCGTGCGCTTTCCGAAAAGGGCGGCTCCGATCTGTTCTTCAGCGTCGGCGCGCCCGTCACGTTGAAGCGCGAAGGCGATTTCTTTTCCTTCGGCAACCAGCCACTGGCTCCCGGTGCAGTCAAGGAACTGGCCTGGCAGGTGATGAGCGAAAAGCAAATCGAGGAGTTCGAGCGCGAGCAGGAAATGAACCTCGCGGTCGGCCTACCGAACCTTGGCCGCTTCCGCATCAACGTGTTCTACCAGCGTGGCGAAGTCGGCATGGTGGTGCGCCACATCAGCCACAAGATTCCCGCGTTTGCAGACCTGGGCCTGCCCGCTCAGCTCGAACGACTGGCTCTCAAGGACCGCGGGCTGATTCTGGTGGTCGGGGCGACCGGGTCCGGCAAATCAACCACGCTGGCAGCCATGCTGGACTTTCGCAACACCAACCGCGCTGGCCATATCGTCTGCATCGAAGATCCGATTGAGTTCCTGCACAGACACAAGAAGTCGATCATCGACCAGCGCGAGGTGGGCCTCGATACCCAGAGCTTCGCGCACGCGCTGCGCAATGTGCTGCGGGAGTCGCCAGACGTCATTATGATCGGCGAAATCCGCGACAAGGCCACCATGCAGCATGCGCTGCATTACAGCGAAACTGGCCACTTGGTCGTTGCTACGCTGCACGCTACCAACAGCGTTCAGGCCATCGAGCGGGTGGTTAACCTGTTCCCGGAAGGGGAACGCAAGCAGACCCTCAGCGATATTTCGATGAACCTCGCTGGCATCATCGCCCAGCGCCTGGTGCCCGGCGCCCACCAGAAGCGGGTCGCGGCGGTCGAAGTACTGCTGCGCACGCCATATATTCGCAACCTGATCGCACGGGATGAGCTGTCCGAAATCAAAGACTCCATGAACCGCGGCCAGGAGCCGGGCCTGCAGAGTTTCGACCAGCACCTGTTTGAGTTGCTCAGCAACGACAAGATCACCATGGAAATGGCGCTGCGCTACGCCGACTCGCCAACCGATCTGAAGCTCAAGTCCAAATTCAGCGACACCCGCAGCGAACCGCCGATGGGGATGGAACAGAAACCTGAAGCGGAAACCGAGCTGTCATTCCAGCCTGCAGAGCCAGGCAACGAGTTCTCTGATTCCGACCTAACAGACGATTTCCGCTGAAAGACAGGCAAAGAAAACCCCTTTAACCGCAAAGTTAAAGGGGTTTTTCTATACCCGGATCAAACGTCCAGGTTAGATACCGCCAGCGCGTTGCTTTCAATAAACTCGCGACGCGGTTCAACCTGGTCGCCCATCAGGGTATTGAAGATCTGATCGGCAGCAATCGCGTCTTCAATATTTACCCGCAGCATGCGACGGCTTTCCGGATCCATGGTGGTTTCCCACAGCTGCTCCGGGTTCATCTCACCAAGACCCTTATAGCGCTGGATGGTATGGCGACGAGCGGTTTCGTTCATCATCCATTCCAATGCTTCCTTGAAGGTGCTGATCGGCTTCTTGCGCTCGCCACGCTGCATGTAGGCACCGGGTTCCAGCAGCGTCTGCAGCTTCTCGCCCAGTTCCGCCATTGTGCGGTAGTCATTACTGGCGAACAGATCGCGATTGAACGTGACGTAGTTCGACAACCCATGGGTAATGGATTCGACTTCCGGCAGCCAGAGGTGGCGCTCGGGGTCTTCACGCAGGCTGACACGGAACTCCTGACCGGACCGTTCCGTAGGCGCGACCCGTGCGCTGAACCCCTGAATCCAGCTTTCCATAAAGGCTTTATCGGCCAGATTCTCGACGGTGAGGCGGGGCAGGTAGATGAAGTGCTCCATCAGCTCCTGCGGGTACAGACGAGCCAGACGCTTGAGGGTCTTCATCACCCCGCGGAACTCCTGTACCAGACGTTCGAGGGCCTGACCGGTGATGCCCGGAGCGCCTTCGGTAACGTACAGATAAGAGTCTTCCAGAGCCGATTGGGTCAGGAACTCTTCCAGGGCCTCGTCATCCTTCAGATACTGCTCCTGCTTACCCTTCTTGATCTTGTAGAGCGGCGGCTGTGCGATATAGATGTAGCCGTTCTCGATCAGCTCCGGCATTTGACGGAAGAAGAACGTCAGCAGCAGGGTGCGAATGTGTGAACCGTCGACGTCAGCATCGGTCATGATGATAATGTTGTGGTAACGCAACTTCTCGATGTTGAATTCTTCGCGACCGATACCACAACCAAGCGCGGTGATCAGCGTGCCCACTTCGGCGGAAGAGAGCATCTTGTCGAAACGCGCCTTTTCAACGTTAAGGATCTTGCCCTTGAGGGGCAGAATCGCTTGGGTCCGGCGGTTACGGCCCTGCTTCGCAGAACCGCCCGCGGAGTCACCTTCCACAATGTAGAGTTCGGAAAGCCCCGGGTCCTTCTCCTGGCAATCGGCCAGCTTGCCCGGCAGACCGGCGATATCCAGAGCCCCTTTGCGGCGGGTCATTTCACGCGCCTTACGCGCGGCTTCACGGGCCCGCGCAGCATCAATCATCTTGCCGACAACTGCTTTGGCTTCGCCGGGTTTTTCCAGCAGGTAGTCAGCAAAAAACTTGTTCATTTCCTGCTCGACCGCCGTCTTCACTTCGGAAGAAACCAGCTTGTCCTTGGTCTGCGAGGAGAACTTGGGGTCTGGTACTTTTACCGAAATGATTGCCGTCAGACCTTCACGGGCGTCGTCGCCGGAGGTGTTGACCTTGAGCTTTTTCAGCAGACCTTCCTGCTCGATGTAGCTATTGAGGCTGCGGGTGAGGGCGCTACGGAAGCCGGCCAGGTGGGTACCACCGTCACGCTGGGGAATGTTGTTGGTAAAGCAGAGGATGCTTTCGTTGAAGCTGTCGTTCCACTGCATCGCTACCTCAACGCCGATACCATCCTCACGCTGCAGGTTGAAATGGAATACCGAGTTGATGGTGCTCTTGTTGTGGTTCAGATACTCAACGAATGCACGCAGACCACCTTCGTAGCGGAACAACTCGTGCTTACCGGTGCGCTCATCGCGCAGATTGATGCCAACACCAGAGTTGAGGAAAGACAGTTCGCGCAGACGCTTGGCAAGGATATCCCAGCTGAAGGAAATACTGCTGAACGTCTCTGCTGAAGGCTTAAAGTGAATCTGGGTGCCCGTGGTATCGGTATCGCCAACGGCTTCCAGAGGCGCTTGTGGTACGCCGTGTACATAGGTCTGCTCCCAGACCTTGCCTTCACGGCGGATCGTCAGCACCAGCTTCTCAGACAAGGCGTTCACTACCGACACGCCCACACCGTGCAGACCGCCAGAGACCTTGTAGCTGTTATCGTCGAACTTACCGCCGGCATGCAGAACGGTCATGATGACCTCTGCGGCAGACACCCCTTCCTCGTGAGCATCAACCGGAATACCCCGGCCGTTGTCGCGAACACTGATCGATTCGTCAGTGTGGATAGTGATGTCGATATCGCTGCAGTAACCAGCCAAGGCTTCATCGATCGAGTTATCGACGACTTCAAAGACCATGTGGTGGAGGCCGGTACCGTCATCGGTGTCACCGATGTACATACCGGGACGCTTACGCACCGCATCAAGGCCCTTCAGAACCTTAATACTCGATGAATCATAGGCTTTGTTATCGGTCATCTTAAGTAACTCCAGACTTCATTCGGTCTGCACAATGTGCCCATGTTCCACGTGGAACATGGATAAGGGTGTGTCTGCTTGCCAGCATTCACTCAACGAATCCGCATCGACGCAACTGATAAATACCTGGCAATCGAGCGACTCGAGCAAGCGGCACAGCGCTTGCCGATGGTGACGATCCAACTCAGAGGGCAGGTCGTCGACCAAAAAAACACAATCTCGCTGCCGTTGCATCAAACTGAGCAGACGGCCTTGTGCGATCTTCATCGCACACACTACCAACTTCTGCTGCCCCCTGGAGAGCACCTCTGCTGCATTCATCCCATTAACACGCAAACGAAGGTCAGCGCGCTGTGGTCCAGCCTGGGTATGCCCAAGGGAAAGGTCACGATCAAACTGTGAGTCGAGGACCTCAGCAAGCCCGCGCTCACGGTCCCAGCCTCTGAAGTAGCTGAGCGTAAGCCCGTCTATCTCCAACAGCTCCCCCAACACACCCTCGAACACCGGCTTGAGTTGCTGTAAATACGCCTGGCGGAACGCATCAATCTGCTCGCCAGAGGCAACCAACTCAGCCTCCCAAGGGGCTAGTAGCGAACGTTCGATTCTACCACGTCGTAGCAACGAATTCCGTTGTTTGAGGCTCTTTTGCAGGCGCTGCCACGCCGAGAGAAAACGATGTTCCACGTGGAACACACCCCAATCGAGATACTGACGACGTTGCTTGGGCGCGCCTTCGAGCAATCGAAAGCTATCAGGGTTGATCAACTGCAGCGGCAGAATATCTGCAAGCTCGGCAGTACCGCGTGCGTGCTGTCCGTTGATTCGAATTTCATAATCAGCCTGACGATTGCGTGCAATACCAATTTTGGTACTGGTGCCAGCGGCGTGAAAGACTTCAGCGAAAACCGTGCAGCTGTCCTGTTGGTACTGAATAACCGGCTGCAAACGGGTGCTACGAAAGGAACGAGCGAGACCCAGAATGTGTATGGCCTCAAGCAGGCTGGTTTTACCGCTGCCGTTCGGACCGGAGATGAGGTTGATGCGGGGAGAGGGGAGAAGGGTCACCGGGTGGAGATTGCGCACCGCGGTGACCGACAAACGAGATAGCGGCATTGCGCGTCAGAGACGCATCGGCATGACGACGTAGAGGCTTTCGTCTGATTCCGCTTCCTGGACCAACGCACTGCTGTTGGCGTCAGACAAAACCAGCTTGGCCTGTTCGTGCCCGAGGACGTTCATCACGTCCAGCAGGTAACTGACGTTAAAGCCGATCTCCAGCGGTGCACCGCTGTAGTCGACCATCACTTCTTCTTCAGCCTCTTCCTGCTCCGGGTTGTTCGCCTGGATCTTCAGCTGGCCAGATTCCAGCGTGAGGCGAATACCGCGGTACTTCTCGTTGGACAGAATCGCTGTGCGGCTGAACGCATCGCGAAGCGTGTGACGATCAGCGACAACAACCTTATCGCCGCCACGCGGAAGAACACGCTCATAATCCGGAAACTTGCCGTCGACCAGCTTGGACGTAAAGGTGAAGTCGCCGGTGGTCGCGCGAATGTGATGCGTGCCGAGCACTACGTTAACAAGATCATCCGCTTCGCCCAACAGTCGCGCCAGCTCGAGCACGCCCTTACGCGGCACGATCAACTGATAACGTTCCTGGTAGTCGATGTTCGCGTCAACGGTGCACATCGCCATGCGGTGACCGTCGGTAGCAACCGCACGCAGCTGACCGTTGTTGATTTCCAGCAGCAAGCCGTTCAGGTAGTAACGAACGTCCTGCTGAGCCATGGCGAAGCTGGTGCGATCGATCAGTCGACGCAGCTTGCCCTGGCTGACGGCAAAACTCATTGCGCCTGGACCATCTTCAACATTGGGGAAATCATCAGCCGGCAGTGTCGCCAGGGTAAAGCGGCTGCGGCCAGCCTTGATCAGCGCCTTACCCTCTTCGACCTTGAAATTCAGGGTGGCGTCATCGGGCAGCGATTTACAGATATCCATCAACTTGCGCGCAGGAACGGTGATTTCGCCGTCCTCGCTCGCTTCTTCCAGTGCGATGCGGCCAACCAGTTCGACCTCGAGATCTGTCCCGGTCAACGACAGGGTATTGCCGTCAACCACAAGCAATACGTTGGACAGAACCGGCAGGGTCTGGCGGCGTTCCACAACACCCGCAACCAGTTGCAGGGGCTTCAACAGAGCTTCTCGCTGAATGGTGAATTGCATTGTCTTCCTTCGACCTCGTGCTGGTTGGCAGTGATGTGGGCTGACGAACTCAGGTCGTCAGCGTCCTCAACAAATTCTTGTAGTCCTCGCGGATATCCGCGTCCGTCTCACGCAACTCCGCGATCTTGCGCGTAGCATGCAACACCGTTGTGTGATCGCGGCCGCCAAAGGCATCGCCAATCTCAGGCAAGCTGTGGTTCGTCAGCTCCTTGGCGAGAGCCATCGCAACCTGACGCGGCCGTGCAACAGAACGTGAGCGACGCTTGGACAACACGTCGGCCACCTTGATCTTGTAGTACTCGGCAACAGTACGCTGAATATTATCGATACTGACCAATTTATCCTGCAAGGCCAGCAGATCCTTCAGCGATTCGCGAATCAGTTCAATCGTGATATCACGCCCCATAAAGTGGGCGCTGGCAATTACTCGCTTGAGGGCGCCTTCGAGCTCACGGACGTTGGAGCGAATACGTTGGGCAATAAAGAAAGCAGCGTCATGGGGCAGGTCGACCCGTGACTGCTCCGCTTTCTTCATCAGAATTGCGACGCGGGTTTCAAGCTCCGGCGGCTCGACCGCAACGGTGAGTCCCCAGCCAAAACGCGACTTCAGGCGCTCTTCAAGACCGTCGATTTCTTTCGGATAGCGGTCACTGGTAAGAATAACCTGCTGACCACCCTCAAGCAGCGCGTTAAACGTATGGAAGAACTCTTCCTGCGAACGTTCCTTCTTAGCGAAGAACTGGATGTCGTCGATCAGCAGCGCATCAACCGAGCGGTAGTAGCGCTTGAAATCGTTGATCGCGTTCATCTGCAACGCCTTGACCATGTCGGCGACAAAACGCTCGGAGTGCAGGTAGACGATCCGGGCAGCCGGATTTTTCTTTAGCAGGTGATTACCAACCGCGTGCATAAGGTGAGTCTTACCCAGACCCACACCCCCATATAGAAACAAGGGGTTGTAGCCATGCTTCGGGTTATCAGCGACCTGCCAGGCAGCTGCGCGCGCCAATTGGTTCGATTTACCCTCAACGAAGTTCTCGAAGGTAAAGCTACGATTCAGCAGGCTGGTGTGCTTGATCAGTGCGGGGGGCGCCTGCGGCGCCTCTGCCGTATTGCCAGCCAGTTCGGCAGCAGCCTCGGCTGTACCACTATGATCGACTCTGGGTTGCGGCTGAGACTCAACCACAACCGGAGTCACAGGGGCCGCCACAGGGATCGGAGCAGGTGGCGCAGACGCCTCGACAGGGCGAGTGGCCGGCGCAACCACTGGTGCGGGTGCAGCAGCGGGTGCCGCACGACGACTGCCAATCATCAAGGACACCATCGGCGCCTGGCCCTGGGACAAATCGTCCATCAGCTCCTGAATGCGATTGAGGTACTTGTCGTTGACCCAGTCGAGCACGAAGCGGTTGGGCGCGTACAGGCGAATTTCAGTCTGATCGCCATCAACCTGTAACGGGCGAATCCAAGTATTGAACTGTTGAGATGGTAGCTCATCACGCAAAAAATCGATGCATTGCTGCCAAAGTGCAACAGACACTGAATTCCCCCGGGACCGCTGAAACCAGCGGTTTTTATTGAATACAAAATGGACCGTTACCAGCTGTGGAAAGCGGCGCTGGCAGAGCGCTCTATTCTATCTGCTCCCCCCCTACTTATCCACACGCGTGCTCGCCGCAGCGATAAAAAAGTACCTGGGCGGCAACCCTACGAACTCGCCTCCAGTGCTCAATAAATCCCTGCGCCCCCTGAAATAAGGCGTCGTGGAAGCTGTGGACAACGCACCAACAACTCTGTTGGAAACGGCCTGGCATTCATGGGGATAACTCCACCTGTGGATATCACCCCACTTTATCCACAAGCAGGCCACAGGAGAGCACCATCTTCAACAACCGCTTTTCAACAACGTTGTACTTTCGCCAAGCTACTGACTGAAAAAGGAAAATCCGGGTTACCCACAGAAAAACCGGTCCTCATACATAGCTATATCTTTTATCTTTTAAAAAATCTCTTTTCATATATTTTTCTATATCCAAGAGACGTCGAAAGGAAATTGACCTTGGGTCCCTTTTTCTCTAGAATTGCCGGTCCCTCGAAGGGGCACTTTGCTCTGATGTAACTTACTCAGGTATCTGAAGATGAAAAGAACGTTCCAACCCAGCGTACTGAAGCGCAAGCGCACCCACGGTTTCCGTGCTCGCATGGCTACCAAGAACGGCCGTGCTGTTCTGGCTCGCCGTCGCGCCAAAGGCCGTGCACGCCTGTCAGCCTAAGACCCGGTAACCAGGTGGATCTCGGATTCGGCCCTGAACACAGGTTGCTCAAACCTGCTCAGTTCAAGACTGTATTCGATGGAGCCACCTGCAAAGCCTCAGGACCCAGTCTGCTGCTGTTGGCCAGAGAAAACTCTCTGAGCCACGCGCGACTGGGTCTGGTCATTGCCAAAAAAAATGTCCGGCATGCGGTAGACCGTAACAAGGTCAAACGTATTGCTCGTGAATCGTTCAGGCAGCATCGTGCTGAACTGGGCAATCTGGACATTGTCGTACTTGCCCGCAAGGGCGTAGGCGACTTGGACAATGCTGCGTTACATGCTCTGTATCAGAGCATGTGGCGCAGGCTGATCAAATCTGCCGCCAAAAACCGCTCACGTGACCCTGGACTCCCATCATCCAATGCGTAGCATCGCGTTAGGGCTGATCAAGGTTTACCGCTACGCTATCAGTCCCCTGATGGCCAGTCACTGCCGTTTCTATCCCTCCTGTTCCTGCTACGCCCAGGAAGCCATCGAACAGCATGGTCTTCTTAAAGGGGGCTTGCTCAGCGCTCGCCGCCTCGGACGTTGCCACCCATGGAATCCCGGTGGATATGATCCGGTACCCCCAGCTTCTGCCAACCGACCTACCCGAATGGCCAACAAACCATGAACCTCCAACGAAATATCCTCATTGGTGCTCTGCTGGTTATCACCTACCTGATGGTGGTGCAGTGGAACAAGGATTTTGTTCAGCAGGATCTTGCGCCCGCCGCCCAGACTGAAATGGCGCCGCAGGACAGCAGCGATCTTCCTGGTGACCCGACGGCAGTAGCCGCTCAAGCGAACAGCGATGTTCCTGCCGCAATCAACGCCGACGGCGAAGCCCTGGCTCCAGCCGAGGTAACTACTCCGGCTGCCAACGGTCAGTTGGTTCAGGTACAAACCGATACCCTCAAGCTGAGCATCAACCCGGTTGGTGGCGATATCGTCTCGCTGGCTCTGCCTGAATACCCGACCCGCAAAGATCGCCCAGACCTGCCGTTCCAACTGCTGGAACAGTCGAGCAACCGCACCTACGTTGCTCAGAGCGGCCTGACTGGCCAACAGGGTCCGGACAAATCGACCGGCCGCGCGCGCTACAGTGTTGAGCAGAACAGCTATACATTGGCCGACGGCGAGCAGCAGCTGGTGGTCGACCTGAAGGCGAACAGTGATGGCGTCGCGTTCACCAAACGCTTCACCTTTACCCGTGGCAGCTACCTGGTCGATGTCAGCTATCTGATCGACAACCAGAGCAGCCAAGCCTGGAGTGGCAGCCTGTTTGGCCAGATCAAGCGTGATGGCAGCGGTGACCCATCCAGTTCCACTGCGACCGGTATGGCAACCTTCCTGGGTGCAGCCTACTGGAGCGCCGATGGTTCCTACACCAAGCTGAAGTTGTCCGAGTTGGATGACAAGCAGCTGAGCGAGAGCGTGTCTGGTGGCTGGGTAGCCTGGCTGCAACACTATTTTGTCAGCGCCTGGGTTCCTGACTCCGAAACCAAGCACACCTACCGTACCCTGAAGGATCGCGGTGGCAATTACATCGTCGGTTTCACCAGCCCGTCGGTACAGGTTGCGCCTGGCGAACAGCGCACCATCTCCGCCGGTTTCTATGCCGGTCCGAAGATTCAGGATGACCTGAAAGCCATTTCTCCCGGTCTGGAACTGACCGTCGATTACGGCTTCCTGTGGTGGATCGCCCAGCCGCTGTTCTGGGTACTGAGCCTGATCCACGGCTTCGTCGGCAACTGGGGTTGGAGCATCATCCTGCTGACCTGCCTGATCAAGCTGATCTTCTTCCCGCTGTCAGCGACCAGCTACCGTTCCATGGCCAACATGCGTCGTGTCGCACCAAAGCTGCAGGCACTGCGTGAACAGTACGGCGATGACCGTCAGAAAATGTCCCAGGGCATGATGGAGCTGTACAAGAAGGAGAAGATCAACCCGCTCGGTGGCTGCCTGCCGATTCTGGTGCAGATGCCGGTGTTCATCGCGCTGTACTGGGTGCTGATGGAAAGCGTTGAGATCCGTCAGGCGGAATGGCTGGGCTGGATCACTGACCTGTCGCTGAAGGACCCGTACTTCATCCTGCCGATCATCATGGGCGCGACTATGTTCCTGCAGCAGCAGTTGAACCCGACGCCGCCGGACCCGATGCAGGCCAAGGTCATGAAGATGCTGCCGATTGTCTTCACCTTCTTCTTCCTGTGGTTCCCGGCTGGTCTGGTGCTGTACTGGGTGGTCAACAACTGTCTGTCGATCGCACAACAGTGGTACATTACCCGCCAGATCGAAAAGGGCGCTGCGAGCAAGGACTAAGGTCCGGCTTACCGCCAGTCAAACGCCCCGTTTACGGGGCGTTTTGCTATCCACTGAAAACACCGGAGTCGCCATGAGCAAGCCTTATCACGCCGATACTATTGCCGCCCTGGCGACTGCTCCTGGCCAGGGCGGTGTTGGCATCATTCGGGTCTCGGGCCCCGCAGCGCGAGAAATTGCCCAGCGTATTGCCCGTCGCGATCCCCAACCGCGCCATGCCCATTACGGCCCTTTCTGGTCTGGCGAGCAGACCCTGGACGAAGGTATCGCGCTGTTCTTTCCGGCTCCGCATTCCTTTACCGGTGAAGATGTACTCGAACTGCAGGGGCATGGTGGGCCGGTGGTCATGGATCTGCTGCTCAAGGCTTGTCTGGCCGCCGGCGCTCGCCAGGCCAGACCCGGTGAGTTCAGTGAACGGGCTTTTCTCAACGACAAGCTCGACCTGGCCCAGGCCGAAGCCATCGCGGACTTGATCGAGGCCAGCTCCGAACAAGCTGCACGCAACGCCTTGAACTCGCTGCAGGGGGCTTTTTCGCAACGGGTCCACAGCCTGACTGAAGCGCTGATTGCCCTGCGCATTTATGTCGAAGCAGCTATCGATTTTCCCGAAGAAGAAATCGACTTTCTGGCCGACGGCCATGTACTCAGTCAGTTGCAGACAGTGCAAGCCGATCTGCTGCAGGTCCAGCGCCAGGCCGGGCAGGGGGCGCTGCTGCGCGACGGCATGACCGTGGTGATCGCCGGTCGCCCGAACGCGGGTAAATCCAGTCTGCTCAACGCCTTGGCCGGACGCGAGAGTGCCATCGTCACCGACATTGCCGGCACCACCCGGGATATTCTGCGCGAACATATCCACATCGACGGTATGCCGCTACACATTATCGACACCGCCGGTCTGCGCGATACCGAAGATCAGGTCGAGCGCATCGGCGTGCAACGGGCGATGGCTGCGATCAGCGAAGCGGACCGTATTCTGCTGATGGTCGACGCCAGTCAGCCAGAAGCGAAGAACCCGGAGCTGCTCTGGCCCGAGTTCCTTGAGCAACGGCCTGATCCGGCGAAGGTCACCCTGATCTACAACAAGGTCGACGTCACCGGGGAATCGGTTTCTGTGGAAACCGCTGACGACGGTTCGGTTGTGCTGCACCTGTCTGCACGTCAGGGCGACGGCATTGACCTGCTGCGCGAGCACCTGAAGGCCTGCATGGGGTTTGAGCAAACCGGCGAAAGCCTGTTCAGTGCGCGCCGCAGACATCTTGAGGCGCTGGAAGAAGCTGCTGACTATCTCCAGCACGGCCATGATCAGCTGACCCTGATGGGCGCGGGCGAGTTGCTGGCCGAGGATTTGCGCATGGCCCAGCAGGCGCTCGGCAAGATCACCGGCGAGTTTTCAGCCGATGACCTGCTTGGGCGGATCTTCTCCAGTTTCTGTATCGGTAAGTGAGCCGCGTCACACGCGGGCGGCTCACTCCCAACCGCTAACCTCGTGCACCGGCGCGGCACGCTGCACCAGACAGCGACCATCGCGTACCGAAGCCAGTACCGGTGATTGATTCAGCAGCACCTCATACGGTGTGCTGCCATTGAGCACCATGCAACGCGCCGGATTACCGACCGCGATACCGTACTCATTCAGGTTCAGCGCCGCGGCACCGTTATCGGTGACGATCTCCAGCGCGGTTTCGATCCGCTCCATGCCGAGCATATGGCAGGCATGCAAACCCACGTCCAAGGTGCGTAGCAGATTGCCGTTACCCATCGGATACCACGGGTCACGGATCGAATCCTGACCGAAGCAGACCTTGAGGCCAGCATCCAGCAGCTCGGGTACCCGAGTAATACCACGACGTTTCGGGTAACCGTCGAAGCGGCCCTGCAGGTGCAGATTTTCGGTTGGCAGGGCGACAAAGCGCAGGCCCGACTTGCCGAGCAGGCGGAACAGGCGACTGCAGTAAGCATCTTCATACGAATGCATGGCGCAAGTGTGGCTGGCGGTGACCCGGCTGCCGTAGTCACGGCTCAATGCTTCGGCGGCCAGTACTTCAAGGAAGCGCGACTGCGGATCATCAATCTCGTCGCAGTGCACATCCACCAAGCAATCATTGGCTTCCGCCAGATCCATCAACAGCTTGACCGACTCCACGCCGTAGTCGCGGGTGAACTCGAAATGGGGGATGCCACCGATCACGTCGGCACCCACGGTCACCGCTTCCTTCATCAGGTCTTTGCCGCCCGGAAAGGACAAAATGCCTTCTTGCGGGAAAGCAACAATCTGCAGATCAACAAATTCACGCACGCGGTCGCGCACCTCGACCATGGCGCGCAATGCAGTCAGTTGCGGATCGGTTACATCAACGTGGGTACGCACATACTGAATGCCATGGGCAGCAAACAGCTTCAGCGTCTGCTCGGCGCGACTGATGACATCATCGCGGCTCAGCATTGCCTTGCGCTCGCCCCAGCACTCGATACCTTCAAACAGGGTACCGCTCTGGTTCCAGCGTGGCTGCCCGGCGGTCAACGCGGCATCCAGGTGAATATGCGGTTCGACGAAGGGCGGCAGCAGAAGATTGCCGGCGGCATCCAGCTCACCTTCTGCTACGAGCATGGTTTCTGGCTGCGCGCTGATCTGACTGAAGCGGCCAGCGTTGATCTCGACCCGATGCAGGCCACTCTGGCCGGGCAGGCGAGCATTAATGATGGCAGACAGAGTCTGGGTCATGGGGTATCTCCAAAATCGGGTGTAATAACGGGCTCGTACAACAGCACATGAGCCAGAATAAGGTTGTAGAGGTCTGTGGGGTTGGCTGGGTTCAGCCCGGTGACGCGAAACAGCCGATCCAGGCGGTTGCGCACCGAGTTGCGATGACTGCCCAGTGCAGCGGCTGCGGCACTGACATTCCCACCATGGCGCAACCAGGCATCCAGGGTCGGTGCCAGCTGCTGCAACAGCATCTGATGTTCGGCAAACCAGGGAGCAACAAACTCGGCTCGGGCGCCTGCGTCACCTACGCGCAGCTGCAGCTTCTCCAGCAGGTTGGTCGCCCGGCTTTCGGCCTCTCTCCAAGCCAGCTGCTCACGCTGCACAATGGCACGGCCAATGACTTCGGTCACCGTCACCATCGGCAACGAATACGGCTGCTCAAGCAAAGGCAGCTGATGCTGGTCAGCCAATCGAAGCAGGGCGGTGGGCAAGCGAGCGATATAGGCATCACCGGTCAGAATCACCAGCCCGGCGACCTTGGCCGCGGCCCCCTCATAAAGCAGTTCAAACAGGTTGTCGACGCTGTGGTGGCGACCAATCCCGGTAATGAATACCAGTTCGCCCCCCTTGATCCAGGGGGTAAACGAACGGTTCTCCGCGACATAAGGCCAGCGAACAATACGCTGCGCACCGGCGTGACCGGCACGCAGGCGGATGGCACCCAGCCCCGGCAATGACGGGACATCCTCGGTACGCAGCAAGGGACTCACAGGTTGCTCATCTGGGTAGCACGACGCTCCTTCACCGCGCTGACCAGCAGTGCGATCAGGGCATAAGACCCGGCTGCTACCAGTACACCAACCACTGGCGCAATCCAGTTGGAGCTGTAGGCCACCAGTGAGCCGAGGGCGTAGGCAACCAGGCCAACCAGATTAAACGCGGGCAGGGTGGTGCTACCCAGCTCACCATAACGGCCACGCCAGGTCACAAAGTAGTTGGCCATGATCACCCCACCTACTGGCGGAATAAAGGTGCCGAGCAGAATCAGGAAGGGAATCAGCCACTCGTACATCCCCAGTACTGCCAGCAGGGTGCCGATCGCTGCGCCGATAACGGTGATGGTCCGGCGGCGCTCGGTACGCAGCAGGTTGCAACCGGCGACGGCAAAGTTGTAGACGGTGTTGTCCTGGGTGGTCCACAGATTCAGGAACAGCATCAAGACACCCAGTGTTGCCAGTCCTTGCGCCACCAGAATGTCGACGATATCGGCCTGCTGATAGACCAATGCACCGAAGGCGCCAACCAGCGTCATCAGGCCGTTACCAATAAAGAACGCGGCCAGGGTAGCGATGACCGCTGCCTTGCCGGATTTGGCAAAGCGGGTCCAGTTGGTGGCCTGCGTTCCGCCACTGACAAAGGTACCGAACACCATCGTGATGGCTGCCGCAACGCTCAGCTCAGCACTGGGGGCAATAGCGCTCAACCCCGAGAGCCCACCGGCGTCTTTGGTGGCGATCCCGAGGCTCACCGCAATCAGGATCAGCATTGCCGGTACGGCAAAACGCGACAGCAGATCCAGGCCGCGGTAGCCAACAAAGGCGCTGATACAGAAGCCAAACCCAAACACCACCATCAACGGCAGCGTCAGGTTCTCCGGCAGGCCGGTCATTTTCACCAGCAGCAGCGCCATAGTCGCCGTGCCCCAGGCGTACCAGCCAATCTGAGTGAAACCAAGAATAAAGTCAGACAACTTGCTACCGATCTCGCCAAAGGCGTAGCGGCTCATCAGCGCAGTATTCAGCCCAGAACGCGCGGCAATGTAGCCAAGGATTGCCGCATAGGCACCCAGCAGCAGGTTGCCGATCAGCAAAATCCATAGCGTGGTGGAAAAGTCGAAGGCAGCGCCAACGCTACCGCCCGCCCACATGGTGGCACTGAAAAAGGTGAAACCCAGCAACACGAAGCTCATCGACCACATGCTCTTGCGTGCTGTGTCCGGCACCGCGCTCAACGGGTAATCCGGATCCGTGGTGTGCTCTGACTGATTCATTAAGGTATCTCCGCATGGTGAAAGGGTGCCTGCAGCCCTGCAGACGTGCATCGAGGGTGATTTAGCAACCGCTGTGCCAGCAGGTGGCTTTCCCGGCCATGTGGCAGGAAAGGAACTGAAAAAGGTGTGCAATCTGCACATGATAGCGAGCACTGTGCACCTCAACAGCGCGGCAAGGGTAAAAAAACCGGCGGATAAGGTCTGTGGAAAACCCGCCCTCAACCCAGTCGATAACCCTGGGGACAGGCTGAGGTGAAACCACCCTGTGGATAACAGGCACATTTACCCACAGGCTATGCGCTGCTTTTACCCCCATCCAACGACGGCTTTCACACAACCTTTTGACCTACGCAAAATAATGATATTTAAGGATTTTTATGAGTTACCCACAGAAAATCGGCTGACCATATACATTAACTAATTCAAGGTTTATATAAATCTTTCTTTTCTTATCTATATCTATCTGGACGTTTTTCCCAACCTGGCCCGCTGTACAAAAAGTGTTCAGTCAAAGCTGCAATTTTTTCCCCTTGGGCCTATAATCAGCCCCTTTTTTCCGCGTCAGGCACAGGCCTGACAATCGAGGTGACAGGTGGATTTCCCCAGCCGTTTTGACGTCATAGTGGTAGGCGGTGGCCATGCCGGTACCGAAGCTGCACTTGCTGCTGCCCGTATGGGGGTGAAAACCCTGCTGCTCAGTCATAACGTCGAAACCCTCGGTCAGATGAGCTGTAACCCGGCAATCGGTGGTATTGGCAAGAGCCATCTGGTCAAGGAGATTGATGCCCTTGGCGGTGCGATGGCGTTGGCTACCGACAAGGCAGGTATTCAGTTTCGCGTGCTCAACAGCCGCAAAGGCCCCGCCGTGCGTGCCACCCGTGCCCAGGCTGACCGTGTGCTGTACAAGGCCGCCATCCGTCACACCCTGGAAAATCAGCCAAACCTGTGGATCTTTCAGCAGGCCTGTGATGACCTGATTGTCGAAAATCAGCAGGTCCGTGGTGTGGTTACCCAGATGGGCTTGCGTTTCCTCGCTGACAACGTGGTGCTGACTACCGGTACGTTCCTTGGTGGTCTGATTCACATCGGTCTGGACAACTACTCCGGCGGTCGCGCGGGTGATCCGCCAGCGATTGCGCTGGCTCAGCGTTTGCGCGAACTGCCGCTGCGGGTTGATCGCCTGAAAACCGGTACCCCGCCGCGCATCGACGGCCGTAGCGTCGATTTCAGCCAGATGACGCCACAGCCCGGCGATACGCCGATTCCGGTGATGTCGTTCATGGGCAATGCCGACCTGCATCCGGAGCAGGTCAACTGCTGGATCACCCACACCAACGAACGTACCCACGACATCATCCGCGAGAACCTGGATCGCTCGCCGATGTACACCGGGGTGATCGAAGGCATCGGCCCACGCTACTGCCCATCGATTGAAGACAAGATTCATCGTTTTGCCGACAAGGATCAGCATCAGGTATTCATCGAGCCGGAAGGCCTGACCACCCACGAGCTCTACCCGAACGGCATTTCTACCTCGCTGCCGTTTGACGTGCAGCTGCAGATCGTGCGCTCGATCAAGGGCATGGAGAACGCCCACATCCTGCGCCCGGGTTACGCCATCGAATACGATTACTTCAACCCGCAGGATCTGAAGTACTCGCTGGAAACCAAGGTTATCGACGGTTTGTTCTTTGCTGGTCAGATCAACGGCACCACCGGTTACGAAGAGGCCGGTGCTCAGGGTTTGCTGGCCGGGTTGAACGCCGCACTGCGTGCTCAGGAGCGCGAAGCCTGGTGTCCGCGTCGTGACGAGGCCTACATCGGTGTACTGGTCGATGACCTGATCACCATGGGTACTCGCGAGCCGTATCGCATGTTCACCTCGCGCGCCGAGTACCGTCTGGTGCTGCGTGAAGACAACGCTGACCTGCGCCTGACCGAGAAAGGCCGCGAGCTGGGCCTGGTTGACGACGAGCGCTGGGCGGTCTTTAACGCCAAGCGCGAAGCCATCGAGCAGGAAACCCAGCGTCTGCGCAGCACCTGGGTGCAGCCCGCCAGCGATCAGGGCAAGGCCTACAGCGCGCAGTACGGTACGCCGTTGACCCACGAATACAGCCTGCTCGACTTGCTGCGCCGCCCGGAAGTGGATTACGCCGCGCTGGTCGAACTGACCGGTGCTACCGACATTCCGGCCGATGCTGCCGAACAGGTCGAAATTCAGGCCAAGTACGCCGGTTATATCGAGCGTCAGCAGGAAGAAATCGAACGTCTGCGTCAGCATGAGCAAACCCGCCTGCCGGAAGATCTGGATTACGCCAGCCTCAACGGTCTATCGAACGAAATTCGCGCCAAGCTGGCCGATGTGCGTCCGCAGACCCTCGGCCAGGCCTCGCGCATTCCGGGAGTTACGCCGGCGGCGGTCAGTCTGCTGCTGATCCATCTGAAAAAACGCAACGCCCTCGGCGATAGCTCGCTGGCCCGGGAGGCGTAAGCGGTATGAGTCAACACGCGGTAGAACTGGCGCAGGGCGCCAAGCAGTTGGGCGTCGCGCTGAGCGAGCAGCAACAGGAAAAACTGCTGGGCTACATGGCCCTGCTGAACAAGTGGAACAAGGCCTACAACCTGACCGCTGTGCGTGACCCGAATGAGATGGTCAGCCGTCACCTGCTCGACAGCTTGAGCATTGTCTCGTTCATCGAAGGTCAGCGCTGGCTGGATGTTGGCAGCGGTGGCGGCATGCCCGGCGTGATGCTGGCGATCATGTTTCCCGAGCGCGAATTCACTCTGCTCGACAGCAATGGCAAGAAAACCCGGTTTCTCACCCAGGTGAAGAATGAGCTGGGGCTGACCAATCTGCAGGTGGTCAACAGCCGGGTTGAGGCCTTCGATCCGGGCCAGCCTTTTGACGGCATAACCTCACGCGCCTTTGCCTCACTGGCCGACTTCACCCATCTCACGCGTCACCTCGGTACTACGCAAACCCGCTGGCTGGCGATGAAAGGCGTTTACCCCGATGAAGAACTGGCCGCCATGCCGGTCGACTTCCAGCTCGAGAGCAGTGCACAATTGCAGGTTCCCGGTTGCGTTGGCAGCCGTCATCTGTTGATACTGCGACGGATGAATCAGGGCTGATATCAAGGGGGCAAAACGTGGGCAAGGTGCTGGCAATAGCCAACCAGAAGGGCGGTGTGGGCAAGACCACCACCACGATCAATCTTGCCGCCTCGCTGGCCGCGACCAAGCGCAAGGTGCTGCTGATCGATCTCGACCCCCAGGGCAATGCGACCATGGGCAGTGGCATCGACAAGGCCAACCTCGATAACTCCGTCTACGAACTGCTGACCGGGCAGTGTGAGTTTGCCGAGGCGGTCTGTCGTTCCGAGCACGGCGGCTATGATTTGTTGCCGGCCAACGGCGACCTGACTGCTGCCGAAGTCGAGCTGATCAACATCAAGATGAAGGAAAGCCGGCTGCGTTATGCGCTGGTCAATGCCCGCGATCATTATGATTTCATCCTGATCGACTGCCCGCCCTCGCTGAACATGCTGACGGTCAACGGCCTGGTTGCCGCTGATGGTGTGGTGATTCCCATGCAGTGCGAGTACTACGCGCTGGAAGGGTTGTCGGCACTGGTGAACACCATCAGCCGGATCAGCTCGGTGCTGAACCCGACCCTGCAGATCGAGGGCCTGTTGCGGACCATGTACGATCCGCGTAACAGCCTGACGCTGGATGTGTCGGCGCAGCTCAGCGCCCATTTTGGCGACAAGCTGTACCAGACCGTGATTCCGCGCAATGTGCGATTGGCCGAGGCGCCCAGTTTTGGCATGCCGGCGCTGGCGTACGACAAGCAGTCGCGTGGCGCCGTCGCCTATCTGGCGCTGGCCGGTGAAGTGGTACGCCGCAGCAAACAGGCAGCCAAAGTCGCTGCCGTTACCGATTTGAACGATTGACTACAAGGACATCAGGCATGGCGGGCAAGAAGCGCGGCTTGGGACGGGGACTGGACGCATTGCTGGGTGCCAGTGTTGCGCCAACAGCGGACGGCGAAAGCCAGGATCAGATTCTCAAGGAGCTGCCGGTTGACCTGGTGCAGCGTGGCAAATACCAGCCGCGTCGCGACATGGACCCGCAGGCACTGGAAGAGCTGGCTGAGTCGATTCGTGCTCAGGGCGTGATGCAGCCGATCGTCGTGCGTCCGATCGGCGAGGGGCGTTACGAAATCATCGCGGGTGAGCGCCGCTGGCGGGCCAGCCAGCTGGCGGGACTGGACAGCATCCCGGCGGTCATTCGCGAAGTGCCGGATGAAGCTGCCATTGCCATGGCGCTGATCGAAAACATCCAGCGCGAAGACCTTAACCCGATCGAGGAAGCGATTGCCCTGCAGCGCCTGCAGCAGGAATTCGAGCTGACCCAGCAGCAAGTCGCTGATGCGGTTGGAAAATCGCGAGTCAGCATCACCAACCTGTTGCGCCTGATGAGCCTGCCCGAAGACGTCAAGCTGATGCTCGAGCGCGGCGATCTGGAAATGGGCCATGCTCGGGCGCTGCTCGGCCTGCCTGCAGAGCAGCAAACGGTCGCTGCGCGCCAGGTCGTGGCCAAGGGGTTGACCGTTCGTCAGACCGAAGCGCTGGTTCGCCAGTGGCTGAGCCCGAAAAGAGATGCGACACAACAGCGCACCAATCCTGATATCGAGCGTCTGCAACAGGACTTGGGCGAGCGTTTGGGGGCCGAAGTGAAGCTTCAGCACGGCGCCCGAGGCAAAGGCCGTCTGGTCATCAGCTACAGCTCACTTGATGAGCTCGATGGCATTCTTGAACACATCCGCTAAGCTCTTTTGAGCGCGTATCCGGCGTCATTGCTGGTCTTGCGGGCGGTCGTCAATTATTACAAAAGATGACCGCGCCGCGTCGCAAATCTGATTCGAACCACAAGATGTAGTGCTTGGCTCCGGCGCACAACCAAACGTGCCGGGAATGCCGTGCAGATCAGGCAGCATGCGCCTTAGCGGCGTTTCGCTGCGCACCGGTTTGGTTGCCTCTACGGGGTCGAACACATATAATCACCGGCGCTTTACGGGGCAGCCCGGTAATTTGTTTCACGCATGCACCACCCGCAGGGGTATCGAGTACTGATGACGACTGTGAAGACCAATGCCATTCGTCGTCCCCCGCTGATCAAGTGGTTCGCGTTTCAGGCTGCTGTCGTGTTTTTGATGGGGGCGCTTTTTTGGATTAAAAGCCCCGTGGCGGCGTACTCCGCCCTGGTGGGAGGCTTCATCTTCCTCCTGCCCAATGTGTATTTCGCGCTCAAGGCTTTTCGTTACACCGGCGCGCGCGCTGCGAAGCAGATAATGGGTTCTTTTTACAAGGGTGAGGCCGGCAAGCTCATCCTTTGCGCTGTCCTCTTTGCGATGGCGTTCAAAAGTATTAAGCCGATAGACGAGTCGGCACTGTTTCTTACATTTGCGATCATGCTGGTCACGAACTGGCTAACACCTGCAGTAATGGGTGGAAAAACGCAGCATAGCTAAAGGACCTGAGAGAACGTTATGGCAGGCGCTACCGCATCAGATTACATCAAGCACCACCTTCAGAACCTGACCTATGGGAAACTCCCGGCCGGTTATGAGCGTACCGATGGTACTGTTCTGAGCCAGGACACCTGGACCATGGCCCACGGCGCTCAGGAAGCGTCCGACATGGGCTTCATGGCTATTCACGTCGACACCATGGGCTGGTCTCTGTTCCTCGGTGCGCTGTTCCTGTTCTTCTTCCGCATGGCTGCCAAGAAAGCCACCTCCGGTGTCCCCGGTGGTCTGCAAAACTTCGTTGAAATGATGGTCGAGTTTGTCGATCAGAGCGTCAAGGAAACCTTCCACGGCCGCAATAAGGTGATCGCTCCCCTGGCGCTGACCATCTTCTGCTGGGTCTTCCTGATGAACTTCATGGACTTGATCCCCGTCGACTTCCTGCCGCAGCTGTTCCACATGGCCGGTGTTGAATACATGAAGGTCGTACCGACGACTGACGTCAACGCCACCCTGGGCATGTCCCTGTCGGTGTTCGCGCTGATCATCTTCTACAGTGTCAAGGTCAAGGGTGTTGGCGGCTTCCTCGGTGAGCTGACCCTGCATCCCTTCTCCTCCAGCAACATCTTCCTGAAGATCCTGCTGATTCCGGTCAACCTGCTGCTCGAAGGCGTCAGCCTGCTGGCCAAGCCGGTCTCTCTCGCCCTGCGTCTGTTCGGTAACCTGTACGCCGGCGAGCTGATCTTCATCCTGATCGCTCTGCTGCCCTTCTGGGCTCAGTGGGCTCTGTCCGTGCCGTGGGCTATCTTCCACATTCTGATCATCACGCTGCAGGCATTCATCTTCATGATGCTGACCATCGTGTACCTCAGCATGGCGCACGAAGACAGTCACTGATCAGGCGATAACGATTTAGTTCTACCCGAAAACCCATAACTTGCAATTAACTGAAAACTGGGAGCTTTAAATGGAAACTGTAGTTGGAATGACCGCGATTGCCGTAGCACTGCTGATTGGCCTGGGCGCACTGGGTACCGCTATCGGCTTTGGTATCCTGGGTGGCAAATTCCTGGAAGGCGCTGCGCGTCAGCCGGAAATGATCCCCGCTCTGCAGGTTAAAATGTTCATCGTCGCCGGTCTGCTCGACGCCGTAACCATGATCGGTGTTGGTATCGCTCTGTTCTTCACCTTTGCCAACCCCTTCCTTGCCCAAGTTGCGTAATGCAGTCGCCGGCAACGGCGACTTCAACTTGAAGGTAATGAATACGACAGGCAAGAGGTGAAGACGTGAACATCAATTTGACGATAGCCGGTCAAGCGATCGCGTTCTTCATCTTCGTGGTGTTCTGCATGAAGTATGTATGGCCTCCGGTCATTGCTGCTCTGCAGGAGCGCCAGAAGAAGATCGCAGATGGCCTTGCAGCCTCTGATCGCGCCGCCAAGGACCTGGAACTGACTCAAGAAAAGTCGGCCCAGGAACTGCGTCAGGCCAAAGAGCAGGCAGCAGCTCTGATTGAGCAAGCTAACAAGCGCGCCAACCAGATTGTTGAAGCCTCCAAAGAGGATGCTCGCAAGGAAGGTGAGAAGATCCTGGCTCAGGCCCAGGCGGAAATCGAACAGCAGCGCATCAAGGCCAGAGACGCTCTGCGTGCCGAGATTGCTGCCATCGCAGTCGCCGGCGCCGAGAAGATTCTGGAAACTTCTGTCGACGCTGACAAGCACGGTGACATGCTGAACAAGCTGGTAGCCGAACTCTAAGCGAGGTCATCATGGCAGAACTGATTACGCTGGCCCGCCCCTACGCCAAAGCGGCATTTGAGCGGGCAAAAGCCCAACAGGCCCTGGCCGAATGGGCCGAGGTGCTGAACGCTGCTGGCCAGGTGGCCGCAGACGAGGCAACTCGCCAGCTGCTGACCGATCCGGGTCTGGCGGAACAGAAGAAAGCCGACGTCATCCTCGACTGCACCGGGAAATCGGTGAGCGAAGAGCAACGCAACTTTCTGACGATCCTCGCCGATAATCGCAGGCTTGCCCTGCTTCCCGAGATCGCGACGCTATTTAACAGCTTCCGAGCTGATCTTGAGCGTACCATCGACATCAACGTGAGCTCGGCTTTCGAGCTGAGCGCCGAACAGCAGCAGAAGCTGGCCGAGGCGCTGTCCCGCAAACTCGATCGCAATGTGCAGATCGACGCGGCTGTGGACAAGTCACTGATTGGTGGACTGGTTGTTCGCACCGGCGACTTGGTCATCGACGCCTCCGTGCGCGGAAAACTGACCAAACTGGCCGAGTCGTTGGGCTCCTGATTTCAGCATAAGGTTTTGAGGATAAAGGCATGCAACAACTGAATCCATCAGAGATCAGTGACATCATCAAGAAGCGGATCGAGCAGCTCGATATCGCTTCTCAGGCACGCAACGAAGGTACGATTCTTTCCGTATCTGACGGTATCGTGCGGATTCACGGTCTCGCCGATGTAATGTACGGGGAAATGCTCGAGTTTCCCGAAGGCGTATACGGTATGGCACTGAACCTGGAGCAAGACTCCGTTGGTGCTGTAATTCTGGGTGACTACCTGGGTCTGGCCGAAGGCATGACCGTCAAGTGCACCGGTCGCATCCTGGAAGTTCCGGTAGGTCCGGAGCTGCTGGGTCGCGTCGTTAACGCACTGGGTGCACCGATCGATGGCAAGGGCGACATCAACGCCAAGCACACCGATGCGGTTGAAAAGGTTGCTCCGGGCGTGATCTGGCGTAAGTCGGTTGACCAGCCCATCCAGACTGGCTACAAGGCCGTCGACGCGATGGTTCCGGTAGGTCGTGGCCAGCGTGAGCTGATCATCGGTGACCGTCAGACTGGTAAGACCGCTATGGCGATCGACGCCATCATCAACCAGAAAGGTTCCGGCGTTAAGTGTGTCTACGTTGCAGTTGGTCAGAAGCAGTCGACCATCGCCAACGTGGTACGCAAGCTGGAAGAGCACGATGCAATGGGTCACACCGTCATCGTTGCTGCGTCCGCTTCTGATCCGGCTGCCCTGCAGTTCTTGGCTCCTTACGCCGGCTGCACCATGGGTGAATACTTCCGCGACCGCGGCGAAGACGCTCTGATCATCTATGATGACCTGTCCAAGCAAGCTGTTGCCTACCGTCAGATCTCCCTGCTGCTGCGTCGTCCTCCGGGACGTGAAGCCTATCCGGGCGACGTGTTCTATCTCCACAGCCGTCTGCTGGAGCGAGCTTCCCGCGTTTCCGAAGAGTACGTAGAGAAGTTCACCAACGGTGCCGTAACTGGCAAGACTGGCTCGCTGACCGCCCTGCCGATCATCGAAACCCAGGCTGGTGACGTTTCTGCGTTCGTACCGACCAACGTGATCTCCATCACCGACGGTCAGATCTTCCTGGAATCCAACCTGTTCAACTCGGGTATCCGTCCGGCTGTTAACGCTGGTGTGTCGGTATCTCGTGTTGGTGGCGCGGCTCAGACCAAGATCATCAAGAAGCTGTCTGGTGGTATCCGTACCGCTCTGGCTCAGTACCGTGAACTGGCTGCATTCGCCCAGTTTGCTTCTGACCTGGACGAAGCTACCCGTAAGCAGCTGGAGCACGGTCAGCGCGTTACCGAGCTGATGAAGCAGGATCAGTACGCTCCGATGTCCATCGCCGAGATGGGTGTCAGCCTGTTTGCTGCCGAGAAAGGCTTCCTGACCGATGTCGAGCAGAACAAGGTCGGTGCTTTCGAGAAAGCCATGATCGCCTACTTCAAGTCTGAGCAAGCCGATCTGCTTGCCAAGATCAACGAGAAGGGCGATTACAACGACGATATCGAAGCTGGCATCAAGGCTGGCATCGAGAAGTTCAAGGCAACCCAGAGCTGGTAAGCCGACAGCGGGGAGCAGCATCAGCTGATCCCCGCATCGTGCGACCCGGCCAAGGGCAAACCTGAAAGGGTGTGACATGGCAGGCGCAAAAGAGATTCGCGGTAAGATCGCGAGTATTAAAAGTACGCAGAAGATCACCAGCGCCATGGAAAAGGTGGCGGTCAGCAAGATGCGCAGAGCACAACAGCGCATGGCTGCCAGCCGTCCTTACGCTGAGCGTATCCAGCAGGTGATTGGTCATCTGGCCAACGCCAACCCGGAGTATCGCCACCCGTTCATGCAAGAGCGTGAAGTAAAGCGGGTGGGTTACATCGTGGTGAGCTCGGATCGTGGTCTCTGCGGTGGTCTGAACACTAACCTGTTCAAGGCCCTGGTCAACAGCATGAAAGAGTGGCGTGACCGCAACGTTGAAACCGAGCTCTGTGTGATCGGTAGCAAGGGCGCTTCCTTCTTTCGCAGCTACGGCGGAAACGTTGTCGCAGCGATCAGCAACCTGGGCGAACAGCCTGCGTTGAACGATCTGATCGGTAGCGTCAAGGTGATGCTGGATGGCTACAACGAAGGTCGCATCGACCGTCTGTACCTGGTCAGCAACGGCTTCGTCAACACGATGGTTCAGCAGCCGAAGGTGGATCAGATGATCCCGCTGGTCGCTTCCGAAGAGGAAGGCGCGCAGAAAGGCAGCTGGGACTACCTGTACGAGCCCGACGCACGACAGCTGCTGGATGGACTGCTGGTTCGTTACATTGAGTCCCAGGTCTATCAGGCGGTGGTCGAGAACAATGCCTGTGAGCAGGCTGCACGTATGATCGCGATGAAGAACGCGACCGACAACGCTGGTGACCTTATCAGCAACCTGCAGCTTATCTACAACAAGGCTCGTCAGGCAGCGATCACTCAGGAAATTTCGGAAATCGTCGGCGGCGCCGCCGCGGTTTAACGGTAACGGTTTCAACCATTTAGAGGAACCAACAAATGAGTAGCGGACGTATCGTTCAAATCATCGGCGCCGTCATCGACGTGGAATTCCCGCGCGAAGACGTGCCGAAGGTATATGACGCGCTGCAAGTGACTGACAAGGGTCTGACCCTTGAAGTTCAGCAGCAGCTGGGTGATGGCATTGTACGTACCATCGCCATGGGTACCACTGAAGGTGTCAAGCGCGGTCTGACCGTTGCCAACACCGGTGCCAACATCTCCGTGCCGGTCGGGGTCAAGACCCTGGGCCGCATCATGGACGTACTGGGCAACCCGATCGACGAAGCTGGTCCGATTGGTGAAGAAGAGCGTTGGGGTATCCACCGCGCTGCTCCCAGCTACGACGAGCAAGCTGGCTCTAACGAGCTGCTGGAAACCGGCATCAAGGTTATCGACCTGGTTTGCCCGTTTGCCAAGGGCGGTAAGGTTGGTCTGTTCGGTGGTGCCGGTGTAGGCAAGACCGTAAACATGATGGAGCTGATCCGTAACATCGCGATCGAGCACAGCGGTTACTCTGTATTCGCCGGTGTAGGTGAGCGTACTCGTGAAGGTAACGACTTCTATCACGAGATGAAGGACTCCAACGTACTGGACAAGGTAGCCCTGGTATACGGCCAGATGAACGAGCCGCCGGGTAACCGTCTGCGCGTTGCACTGACCGGCCTGACCATGGCCGAGAAGTTCCGTGACGAAGGTCGTGACGTTCTGCTGTTCATCGACAACATCTACCGTTACACCCTGGCCGGTACCGAAGTATCCGCTCTGCTGGGTCGTATGCCGTCCGCGGTAGGTTACCAGCCGACTCTGGCTGAAGAGATGGGCGTTCTGCAGGAGCGTATTACTTCCACCAAGACCGGTTCCATCACCTCCATTCAGGCCGTATACGTTCCCGCGGACGACCTGACTGACCCGTCTCCGGCAACTACCTTCGCTCACCTTGATGCGACCGTAGTACTGTCCCGTGACATCGCGTCCCTGGGTATCTACCCGGCCGTTGACCCGCTGGATTCCACCTCCCGTCAGCTGGATCCGCTGGTAATCGGTCAGGAGCACTACGACGTTGCTCGTGGCGTTCAGTATGTTCTGCAGCGCTACAAGGAGCTGAAGGACATCATCGCGATTCTGGGTATGGACGAGCTGTCTGAAGAAGACAAGCAACTGGTAGCGCGCGCTCGTAAGATTCAGCGCTTCCTGTCCCAGCCGTTCTTCGTTGCTGAAGTATTTACCGGTGCACCGGGCAAGTACGTTCCGCTGAAAGAGACCATCCGTGCATTCGGTGGCATCCTCAAAGGCGAATTCGATCACCTGCCAGAGCAGGCCTTCTACATGGTTGGTACCATCGACGAAGCGATCGAGAAAGCGAAGAAACTGTAATGGGTGTGCCCCCGCAAGGGGGCGCAAGACCGAGGCGATACAATGGCTATGACAGTGCACTGCGATATCGTAAGCGCGGAAGAAGAGCTGTTCTCGGGCCTGGTAGAGAGTGTCATTGCACACGGTAACCTGGGTGACCTGGGCATCATGCCTGGCCACGCACCGCTGCTGACCGATCTCAAACCGGGTCCCATTCGGGTGATCAAGCAGGATGGCAGCGAAGAGGTGTTCTACATCTCTGGCGGCTTCCTGGAAGTTCAGCCGAAAGTGGTCAAGGTGCTCGCTGACACGGCAATCCGTGCTGGTGACATCGACGAGGCAGCCGCTCTGGAAGCAAAGAAAGCCGCAGAACTCGCCCTCAGCGAGAAAGGCGCAGAATTCGACTACGGTTCGGCTTCTGCCCGTCTTGCCGAGGCCGCGGCCCAATTGCGGACAGTGCAGGAACTTCGCAAGAAGTACGGCGGACCGGCTCTCAACAACCGGTAAGCCAAAACAGAAAAGGCAGCCTAGGCTGCCTTTTTTGTTGTCCGCAATTTCGCTGATATCCCCAACTCCGGCGCAGAGTCGCATATCGTCGGAACCCACCTGCAACCTTGTTATCCAATCCGCACCATCGGTGATGGCTTTGCTATCATCCACGTCGTTTCCCGTATCAAACAGGATGTCTCCAAGATGAATCTGCACGTCGTTGTTCTCGCCGCCGGACAGGGCACCCGTATGCGCTCGAAGCTGCCCAAGGTGTTGCACCCGGTTGCCGGCAAACCCATGCTGGGTCATGTGATTGATTGCGCGAGAACGCTGTCGCCGACCAAGATTCACGTTGTTATCGGACATGGCGCCGAGCTGGTGCGTGAACGCCTGGATGCTGCAGACCTGAACTGGGTACTGCAGACCGAACAGCTGGGCACTGGCCACGCTGTCGCTCAGGCACTACCTGCAATTGAGGGCGCAGACCAGATTCTGGTGCTGTACGGAGATGTCCCTTTGCTACGCGCCGAGACACTGCAAAAACTGAGCAAACAGGCGGGCGCTCAAGCATTGGGCATGCTGACGGTCAACATGGCAGACCCAACGGGATACGGCCGTATTGTGCGCAACGCGGCAGGTCAGGTGCAGGCTATCGTCGAGCAAAAGGACGCCTCTGCCGAGCAATTGCTGATCTCCGAAGGCAATACCGGCATCATGGCGCTCCCCGGCAGTCAGGCCGCCCGCTGGCTCAACAGTCTGTCCAACCAGAATGCGCAGGGCGAGTACTACCTGACGGATGTTGTGGCCATGGCGGTAGCACAGCAGGTACCGGTCGAAGTGGCCCAGCCGGAAGATGAACCGGAGGTGCTGGGCGCCAATAACCGCGTGCAACTGGCGGTGCTGGAAGCCGAGTATCGGCGTCGGCAGGCCGAGCGTCTGATGACCGAGGGTGTGACACTGGCGGATCCGGCGCGCATTGATGTGCGGGGCAAGGTGACCGTCGGCCGCGATATCAGCATGGACATCAATGTCGTGCTGGAAGGTGAAGTGTTCATTGAGGATGACGTGATCATCGAGGCCAACTGCGTGCTGCGCAACTGCCGCATCGGCGCGGGCAGCCATATCAAGGCGTTCAGCCACATCGAAGACGCAACCTTGGCAGCTGATTGCGATGTCGGCCCGTACGCGCGTCTGCGGCCCGGCACACACCTGCAGCGCGGGGCCAAGATCGGTAACTTCGTGGAAACCAAGAAGGCCAACATCGGCGAAGGTTCCAAGGTGAATCACCTGTCCTACATCGGTGACGCAGAAGTCGGGCCGGACGTGAACATCGGCGCAGGTACCATCACCTGCAACTACGATGGCGTGAACAAGCACGTGACGACGATCGGTGAAGGCGCTTTCATTGGCACCAATACGGCGCTGGTTGCACCGGTGACTGTCGGTGCAGGGGCAACCACCGCCGCTGGCTCCACCATTACCGCAGACGTCCCTGCTGACAGCCTTGGAGTCAGCCGAGCGCGCCAGCGCAATATTGAAGGCTGGAAGCGTCCTACCAAGAAGTGAAATTAACAGCCTGCGGGCGGTGACTCCCGGTTTTGAGCGGTAGCGCAAAGCGCATTCACTCGACTGTTCTATAGTGAATGGAGTTTTGCTCTGCTTGGGGATGTCCAAATGCTCGCGCAACTGGCCGCTTCTTTAGGTGCTCTGAAACTTCCGCTGCGACTTAGCCTGCCGGATGGGGCCAGACTTGATCTTGGGCCATCACCACGGGTCGAACTGCGGCTAAATGATCCTGCGTTGCTGGAAGAGTTGCAGGCGCCGAGTCTTGACCGGCTCGGCGAAGCCTTCATTCAGCAGCGGCTCGATATCCGCGGCAGTGTCATGGACGCCATAGCGGTTGCCGACAGTTTAAGTCGCGCACTGGTCCCGGACGATGTAACTCGGCTACCTGATGATCCGCACGAGCGGCAGACCGATGCCGAGGCGATCTCCTATCATTACGACCTTTCCAACGAGTTTTACGCGCTCTGGCTAGACCCGGAGATGGTCTATTCCTGCGCTTACTTCCGTCATCCGGACGATTCGCTGGCCAAGGCGCAGATCCAGAAGCTCGACCACCTGTGTCGCAAGCTGCGTCTGCATAACGGCGAGCGTCTGCTCGACGTTGGTTGCGGTTGGGGAGGGTTGGCCCGCCATGCGGCAAAGGAGTACGGGGTGCAGGTCCATGGCATTACCCTCAGTCGACAGCAACTCAAGCTCGCAACAGCGCGGGTTGCCGCGCAGGGGTTGAGTGACCGTATTCACCTGGAGTTACTGGATTACCGTGACCTGACTGGCAAGGACAAGTACGACAAGGTAGTTAGCGTCGGCATGTTCGAGCACGTGGGTCACGCTAATCTGGCCGAGTATTTCCGCATTCTGTACCAGCAGGTGAAGCCGGGCGGTTTGGTCATGAATCATGGCATTACTGCCCACCATACTGACGGCAGACCGGTCAGCCATGGCGCAGGCGCCTTTATCGGTCGTTACGTGTTTCCGCACGGTGAACTGCCACATCTGGCGACAGCGGTGGCGGCAATGAGTGATCAGGGCCTGGAAGTGGTGGACGTCGAGAGCCTGCGAATGCACTACGCGCGGACGCTGGAGCTGTGGAGCCACAATCTTGAGGGTAAGCTTGACCAGGCTGCGGTCCTGGTAGATGAACGGGCGCTGCGGATCTGGCGGATCTACCTTGCCGGTTGCGCCTATGGGTTTGCACGAAACTGGATGGATATTCATCAGATTCTGGCGGTGAAGCCGCTTGCAGACGGCAGCCACCACCTGCCTCTGACACGCGAGGACATCTACAGCAAGGGCAGAGGCGCTGATCTCAGCGAGAGATAGCAGTGATTCATTGAGGCTGCTACATTGAGCAGCACACCCACTACAGCGGAGCGTTCGAGTGTCGCTTATTCCACTAACCGAGGAGGAGATTCCACTCGGCAAGCCCCTGCCCTGGAATATTGTTGATAGCGACGGCAAGGTGCTGTTTCCGCACTCGAAGGTGGTCGACAACAAGCCCCTGTTGCAGCAGCTGCTGAAACTGGGTTTGTTCCGCAATGCACAGCAGAACAGCGATAACGCAGCGCCTCAGGCGCCTGAGCGTCAGGTATCGCGACTTGAGCAGATTCAGCTCGCTCCGGGTGATCTGATCCAATTGCAGACCATGAGTACCACCAACGCCGAGCGTTATCAGGTCCGCATGATCGGCTTTCACGCCCCGGTTAGCCTGCTGGTGACCGCCCCGACCAGCCAAGGCAAACTGGTTTTCGTCAAGGAAGGGCAGCAGTTTCTGGTCCGCGGTTTCGTTGGCAAGGATGCCGTGGCGTACAAGACACGGGTGCTCAAGTCCAACCTGTCTCCCTTTCCCTACCTGCATCTGGCCTATCCCGATAGCGTCCAGTCGATGCGCATACGCAGTTCCGCTCGAGTGCAAGTCGATCTGGTAACTGCGATTACTCGCGAGGGCGCAGGTCAGGCTTCGGCGAAGATGACCGACATCAGCGTTGGTGGTGCCCGTCTGTTGTCGCCTTGCCCGGTGGCGAACAAGAATGAGACAGTCAAGGTGTCGTTTCGGATAAACCCGGCGGGATTGGATGTCTACATGACGCTCAACGCCCTGGTCAGGGCGGTAAGCGCCGATGATTCGCTTGACGGACAGATCGCGACTGGCATCGAGTTTGTCGACATCAGCGAGCAGGACAGGCTGTATCTGACCAATATGGTCTATCAGAATTTGCTTAAAGATACCCTATGAAATCAATTGCTTACGCTGTTATCGCCAGTTTGTTGCTGGCCCCTGCGGTGCCGGTCCTGGGCGCCACAGAGACGATTCGGTTGGCCGATACCGAATTCGTGATGGAAGTTGTAGCCGATCCCGACAGTCGCCGTCAGGGGTTGATGGGCCGCGAGGTGCTGCCAGCTGGCACCGGCATGCTGTTCGACTTTCCTGAAGGCACGCGTCCGGCCATCTGGATGCGCAACATGGTGATCAGTCTGGATCTGGTTTTTGTTGCCGCCGATGGTCGCATTGCTCACCTGTTCCCGCAGGTGCCGCCCTGTGCGGACTTGCCGTGCACTATCTACCAGGCTGACGGGCCCCTGCGTTGGGTACTGGAGTTACCTGCCGGCAGTGTGGATAAACTCGGTTTGAAGGTTGGGGATAACCTCGATCTGTCGATGCTGCCTGCGCAGCCACCGCTCAACTGAATCAGGGCTGCTCCCAGCGTCCCTGGCTGATTTGCTCGCAGTAGGCCTGGAGAACCGGCGCGTCCTCAGGTGCACTGTAGTAGTGGATATCCTGTTGATAACCTACGCCCTCGGTGTGCGCGCCGTGGCAGATGCCATACGCGCCTGTCGGGCAACTGTCCCGCATCTGAATGCTGAATTTCCGGCCCGGAATCTGTGGCTGGCAGAACTGCTGCTCGAACAGGGCGGGGGGAATGCTGCCGTTCTGCTGACACAGGCGCACTGGCAGGTCCTGGTCGGTCGATTCGATCAGGCACGCGCTGGCAAACAGTTGTGGGCTGATCAGGCAAAGCAGCAGGGTAGCGGTGCGGGTCATGGTCATTCCGGATAAAGGATTCAGGTTATTGGCTGGACAGGCAGGCCCGCAAGCCTTGCTCAAGTGCACTGGCCTGGGGCTGTTCAGCCAGAATCAGCTCCAGCCGGTTATCTTTTCGCCAGCTGGTGTCCTGCCAGTCGTGCTCTGGATTACCCAGCAGGTTGATTGCCTTCCAGCCTTCGTCGGTGCTCAGCACGCCTTTGGCGCGCAGGAACGGCTGTTGTAGCCAGAGCCGCAGCGCTGACGCGCTGAACTGCTGCTGTGCAGGTATGCGCCAGCCGATACTGAAAGGCGCTTTCTGCAGCTGGCTCAGGCATTCCCAGTCGCCGTCTTGCCGCCAGATCCGGCCAATTGCGCTGCTGGCGGGGGGCTCAGGCAGATCCGTCGCGTCCAGCGTGGCAGTATCTTGCAGGCCCGGAATGGCTTGCAGGTCGATCTTGGCCTGCTGGCATGCCAGTACGTCAGGCCAGACCTGCTGCAGCGTCTGCTGTTGAGCGGAGCCAATTTGGTCAATCTTGTTGGCGATGACCAGTCCGGCCAGTGGCAGCGCCTGCTGCTGTATGGGGGGCAGCTTGTCCGGATTCAGCAATTGGCCTGCTTCGATTACCAGCACCAGGGGTTTGAGATCGAGCACGCCCTGCCACGGAGGATCGGCCAATTGCTGCAGCAGGCTGACCGGGTGGCCAAGTCCGGAGCACTCGATCCACAGTCGATCAGGTCTGGCCTTGCGCAGCAGCCGAGTCAGGCCGACCTGAAACGGTACACCGTTCACGCAACACAGGCAGCCCCCGGGAATTTCGCTCAAGGTGACGCCGTCACTGCTGTCTGTCGTCAGCAGCGCCTGGTCCAGACCCAGCTGACCGAATTCGTTGATCAGGATGGCCCAGCGCTCGGATTCTGGGCGCTGCTCTAGCAATGCGTGCAGGAGGCTGGTTTTTCCGGCACCGAGTGGGCCGGCGATCAGATGGGTGGGGATTTGCTTCAGCATGGGGTGGGTTCCACGTGGAACAACTGACGGATTAAAATCGATCCGGCATTGCTAATAGATTCTATGTATCTTTGCGCTGCTCTGAGTGGTCACTGTCGCTGCGGGCTCATCTGCCTGGCCGCCCGGGAACGGGTGAGGGGCCAACTCGATAGTCAGCACGTGGTTGCCGGACAAGTCGAGGTGACCCGCGTACCGATGCTCGCCGGTGACGGTGAACTCGAAAGCGTAGCGCCGGATAAGCCCAAACCAGCCGCCACGCGTGCGCCCTAACCGCACACCGCTGAGCGCCACACTGTCGTCGAGTAACTGCAGGTCGTGTTGTTTGCAGTGGCGTCGGACAATCGCCAATGCGCGGTCGCGCTGACCCAATACTCGCCACAACCACCAGACGAGAAAGGTACCAAGAATCAGCAGGGTGGCATGACCAAGGGTGAACACGGCGCGTGTCTCGGACGATTAAAAGGGTGGTCAGTATGCCATGGAAGCGGGTGCCATCCACAATCGCACCTGATTGCGCCCGGCTTCCTTGGCCTGATACAGCGCCAGGTCTGCTTGCCTGAGCAGTTGGTCAGGGCTGCCATTGCTGCTCAGCTCCGCAAAGCCGATGCTGACCGCCATTCGGTAGTGCCGATCCTGATAACTGAATTGCTGCTCGGCCAGCGTCAGTCGGATACGTTCCAGCAGCAACTGCGCCTGGTCGGCGTCAGTCTCGGGCATCAGCAGCACGAACTCCTCGCCACCGAAGCGGGCAAAGGTATCGGTGCGTCTGGCCTGCTGCTGACACAGGTGGCTGAAGTGCTGAAGCGCGTCGTCGCCACCGAGATGGCCGAGGTCGTCGTTGAGTTGCTTGAAGCGGTCAAGATCAAACATCGCCAGACATAAAGGCCGGCCGTAGCGTTGGCTGCGGATGACCTCTGCTACCAGTGCTTGATGGAAGGCACGGCGGTTGAGCACGCCGGTCAACGGGTCACGGGTGGCCTGCTCCTGAAGTTGTGCTGCTAACCGATGGCTGCGGGCAAGAACCCGTTGGGTGGTCATCAGGCTGCAGCCAAGAAAACCCAGCACCAGCGCCGGAATAGCGAAGTTATACGAGAGCAGATAGCTGAAGGATTCGTAGGGTTGCTTGTATAGCGCCTGATCCCACCAGTCGTAGTAGCCCAGGGCGCCACGCCACAGGGTAGTCGCGCAGTACAGCACGAGACTGCAGCCGACCAGCAGGCGAGCCGGGCGCGTGGCGGGATCGCTGCGGTCGCGGAACAACACCCAGATCGCCTGTATTGGTAACAGGCCGGCGATGCTGGAGTAGATACCCATCAGCAGGTTGGAGTTACCGTGCACCAGCCAGTAGTGGATGTTGGCGATCACCATGGCGCCAACGCTGACGGGAATGAGCCACCACGGTAGTGGTCGGCGCATGAAATGAAAGATGCCCAGCAAAAACAGCGCCTCGCCCGCCAGTTGGGCGGCGTTGCCGAGCACGTTGAGCACGGGGCTGCGGGTAAGGACGAAGCCGATGAACAGGGCAACGCCGAGAATCAGCGTCCAGGTTCCAGCCATCCAGAAGCCTGGCCCCGACTCGTTTGGAGCCATCCAGTAAAGCGCAGTAGCGCACAGGGCGATGGAAAGCAGCAGGCAGATGCCCAGCAGCATTGGGGAGAAGTACAGCTGCGCCATGGCGAAAACAGCCTTCCTTTGGCAAGTAGTCCCCTGAGTATATCCCTGTGGTGATCAGATGCTAGGTCGGGGTGACGCTTAGCACGCGAATCTGGCCACTATCGGGGTAATGCCAGCGGACGTTGACGTCCCATAGCTGCACGCCGTACTCGCGTTCCGGCCCCGGCTGCTGGTACGCGGGTTTCGGATCCTGGGCGAGGCACTGCTCAATCAGCGCGATCAGCGGCTGATCCAAGCGCTCCTGCTGCTGGCGAGCCTGCTCCAGCGCAGCATCGCTCCAGCTGACCGGGATGGGGGCTGGCGGCAGCGGTGCCAGCGGGTTGACGGCATCGCTGATGGCGTCGGCATAGGGCACGTAGGGCTTGATATCGAGCACCGGGGTGCCGTCGAGCAGATCGACGCCGGACAGCAACAGGCGGCCGTTATCAATCCCCTCCAGCCGCACAACTGATTGTCCGATCGGATTAGGCCGATGGGTTGCCCGGCTGGCAAAGACGCCAATACGCTGGTTACCGCCAAGCCGCGGCGGGCGCACGCGCAGATGCTGCGGGCCGCTGGCGGCAGCGTGGAAGACGAAGATCAGCCACAGATGGCTGACGCCCTCCAGCCCTTCGAGTGCTTCCGGCTGGTTGTACGGGGGCAGCAGCTCCAGACTGGCGGTGGCCGCCGGTGCGAGCTGCGGCTGACGCGGGATGGCGAACTTTTCCGCAAAGCAGGAGTGGATGACGCCGACCGGCTCGAACTGCCAGCTCATGCTGCGGAGGAGGACAACGGCGGTATGCAGTCGGGTCGATCTGCGGTGATCAGGTGGCTGCAACCGTCGATTTCAATGATCTGCAGACTCTCCGCCTGCTGGGCACTGCGCAACATGGCGTGTGGCTCAAGGATACGGTCACGTGATGGCACCAGAATCGCGCCGCGGCGCACGTGCTGGTAGATGTCCGGGGTGTTGTTCTGCATCCAGTCGGCCAGATCAAGCATGTTGCTGACAAAGGTACTGCCGTGTTTCGGGTTGAAGGGCAGTGCCATGATCAGCTCGCGTTTGCGTGGATTGTCCAAGGGCCCGAACAGATTACGGTTGCTGGCCGAAATCGGTTGCTGCTGCCAGAGAAACAGATAGTACGGCAGAAACCAGCGGAAGAAACGGGGCACGTCACGGTAGGGCTTGCCCTGCGGCAGGACCGGCGCTTCAAGAATGACCTCGACCTGGGTGAACAGGTCGGGACGCTGACGGGCGGCTTCCAGCACGACGGCACCGCCGCGAGAGTGGCCGTGCACCCGAACCTGCGTGCCGCTGGCCAGGTGCTCCAGCGCCTGATTGAGCACCTCGGCGTCGTAGGCGATGGTACTGGGGCGCGCGCTGGGCTGGCGGATCCAGCTGGCCTTGCTGTAGCGCGGGCGGTTGACCGGGACATGGTAGTCGGCGCTGGTCAGCAGGATCAGTTGCAGCGCCGGATCGGCGTAGTGCTCGGTAAAGTAGAGAAAGTTTTCGACAAACCCCGGCATCACGATAACGCTGTGTTCGGCGTCTTGCGGACCGCTGCGGGCGATGGTTGCCTGGCCGACCTGATACAGCTCGCCGTCGAAGTCGACCGCCTGCATCTGCGGAGCCTCGCGGCGTAGCAGCCAGCGGCGCAGACTGAAGGCGATAAGCACAAACAGGCCGATCAGGCCTATCAGAATTTGCATGCTGTCCTGTCCCTTTAGGTGGAGGGTGTTGAAGCGTCAGCTTAGCGGATTCGTTGCTGGCAAGGGGCCACCCGGGTGGGGGATGGCAAGACCGCGGCTATTCCCCGTCGTAGAGCCAGACGCGCGAGGCCTGCAGCTGGTAGCTGGCATCGGCGAGCTGGTTTCTGGTCTGCTCGACCCGCAGCGTACCCTGAACCCAGAAGGCCTGGTAGATATCGTCAATGGCGATGCCGGTCGGGTAGTCGACCAGGATGATCTGGTTTGGCGGTGGCGGTGGTACGTGAATGCACGCGCCGGCGTACGGTACCAGAAAGAAGCTGGTGTAGCGGCCTTGATCGTCGGTTTCCAGCGGCACCGGGTAGCCACCGATGCGCAGTGTCTTGCCGTCATACTCGCTGACAACCTTGGTCGAGTACATGACCGCCGGCAGGCTGTTATCGCGCTGACGCAGCGAGTTGCTGAAGTTGCCCTCGGCATCCAGCCCGACACCGTGGTCGAAGTCCGGCATGTCGAGCATCGCCTGATAGTCCTCGGCCGGCAGCAGGTCGAGCCAGTCGACGGTCAGGGGCTGACTGGCGTAAGCGGGCAGGGTAATGGCGAGCAGCAACAGGGCAGAGCGCAGCAGCATGGGGATATCCACAATCCGATCAGGTGCCGATCTCAGACCGGCGATGGCGCGCAGTGTTCCACAGCGATGCCATTCTGGCTACTCGGCCCAGCGCTCGCGGATCAGGTTGATTTCATCGAGCCGGCGCAGGAAGCAGTCAACCAGCGCCGGGTCGAAGTGTCGGCCGCTTTGCTCACGGATCAGGTTGACGGCGTCTTCGACGCTCCACGCCTGCTTGTAGGGGCGCACGCTGGTCAGTGCATCAAAGACATCTGCGATTGCGACGATACGCGCTTCAATCGGAATGTCGGTGCCTGCCAGGCCAGCCGGGTAGCCGCTGCCGTCCCACTTCTCATGGTGGCCGAGGGCAATGCGGCGGGCCATCTGCAGCATGCTGGCGTCGTGTTCACCGATGATCTGCGCGCCGATCTCCGGGTGTTTCTGCATGATCTGCCACTCGGCGTCATCCAGTTTTCCCGGTTTTTGCAGGATGGCATCGGGAATGCCGATCTTGCCGACGTCGTGCATTGGCGCGGCGTGCAGCAGTTCTTCTGCTTCATCCGCACTGAAACCGGCTTCCAGGGCGATGACCCGGGAAAAGTGGCTCATGCGAATGACATGCAGACCGGTCTCGTTGTCCTTGTACTCGGCGGCCATGCCGAGGGCCTGAACGATGTTAAGCCGGGTCTGACGCAGAACCTCGGCACGCACCAGCGACAGGTGAGTGCGCACCCGCGCCTTGACGATCGGCGCGCTGACCGGCTTGGTGATGTAGTCGACGGCACCCAGCTCGAAGCCGTGGATCTCGTCCTCAACGTTGGACAGGGCGGTCACGAAGATCACCGGAACGTCGCTGGTCTGCGGGTCGCTCTTGAGTTGTGCACAGACCTCGTGGCCGGTCATGCCCGGCATCATCACGTCGAGCAGGATCAGATGCGGTCGTTCGGTGCGTGCCAGCTCCAGAGCGCGTTCGCCGTCGCGGGCGAACAGCAGACGGTAATCATCCTGCAGGATGTGCTTGAGCACATGCAGGTTGGCGGGCTCGTCGTCGACGAGCAGCAGAGTCTGGCGGGTATCCTTGAAGGGCATGCAATCAGTCTTCTGTAGTGGCAAGGCTGCGCTCGGTTTCCAGCAGCGAGATCGCAGTTGCAAAGTCAAAATCGTCCAGTGCCTGCTCCAAGGCTTGGCGTTGCTCGGGCTGCAGGGCCTTAGCCAGCTGTTGCAGCGCTTGCTCATTTACCTCACCGCGATTGAGCACGGTAATCAGCTTGTCGATCAGGGCATGTCGCTCTGCGGTCGCCAGTGACGTGCTGACTTCCCTCGAACTACGTGGAGCCACTTCCGGCAGAGCTGCCCGGGTCTGCTCTACCGCCGTCAGCAACGCCTGATGACAGGCAGACAGCTGGCGCGGATCATCCTCCGCCAACTGTTTTTCCAGCTCCGCAGCAGCCTGTTGCACGACCTGCAGCGACAGGTTGCCGGCGCTGCCGTTGATCCGATGCGCCTGAGCGCGGGCCTGATCAAAAGCCCGGCGGGCGAGGGCTTGATCCAGTTCGGCGAGGCGGCTGGGCAGCTCGGCAAAGAAGCGCTGGATCGCCTGTGCCAGCGCGTCGCGGTTGCCCCAGCGGCGTTCGCCTCCGGCCCAGTCGATCAATCTGGCGCCCGCGTCTTCCGCGATTGCTTTCGGTTCGTTGTTGCCGACCAGCAGGCCCAGCACGCGCGCGATCTCGCGTTTTAGCGCGGAACGATCGACGGGCTTGGAAGCGAAGCCCTCCATTCCGGCTGCACGGGCGGCCTGGCGATCCTTGTCCAACACGCTGGCAGTGAGTGCGATGATCGGGGTGGGTGGTTTGCCCATATTCGCTTCGTAGCGGCGAATAATGCGCGCGGCTTCGACGCCATCTACTTCAGGCATCTGCATGTCCATGAGGATCAGGTCGAACTCCTCGTCGACCACCCGCTCAAAGGCGTTCAGGCCGTTGCTGGCGCTGTATACCCGGTGACCCTCGGCACGCAGCATCACTTCCATCAACTGGATATTGTCCGGAACGTCATCGGCGACCAGGATACGCAGCGGTGGCAGCTCGAGACGGCCACTCTCAGTTCTTGCCCGCCCTGCGGCCTGCTCGTCAAGCGGCTCCAGCGGCAGTAGAACTTCAAAGGTCGAGCCTTGGTTCAGGGTGCTTTCGACGCGAATTTCGCCACCCATCAATTCGACTAGCTGACGGGCGATGGTGGTACCCAATCCGGTACCCCCAAAGCGTCGGCTCATGGAGGCGTCGGCCTGGGCAAAGGGTTCGAATATCTGCTGCACGCGTTCTGGCGCGATACCGATGCCGGTATCGCTGATCCGTATGTGAACCCGCTCCTGGTCGCCGTCGATCTGCAGGCTGACGCTGCCATGCTGAGTGAACTTGATGGCATTGCCGAGCACGTTGGTGATCACCTGCCGAACCCGCAGAGCGTCGCCGCGGTAGTGTTGCTGCTGCAGGTGATACTCGAAGTTCAGTTGCAGCCCCTTGTAGCCCGCCTCCAGCGAGAACACGTTGATCAACTGCTGGCATAGCTCAAACAGGGAGAAATCCTGCAGGTCGAGCTGCACGGCGCCTTTCTCCAGCTTGGCGGTGTCGAGGATATCGTTGAGTAGACCCAGCAGCGAGCGGGCCGACTGGTTTACGGTTTTCAGGTATTTGCGCTGGGTGCCGCTGAAGGACTCGTTCAGCAGCACTTCGCTGAAACCGATAATCGCGTTCATCGGGGTGCGGATTTCGTGACTCATGTTGGCCAGGAAGGCGCCTTTGGATTCGGCCGCGAGCTCAGCGCGCTCCTTGGCTTCAAGCAGATCGAGCTCCATGCGGTGGCGCTCGCTCAGGTCGGTGACCAGCATGATGACCTTGGCCGGATTGCCGTAGGCGTCCATGATCGGGTTGAAGTAGATCTGCGCATGGATGCTGCTGCCGTCGGCGTGTTGCAGGCTGTACTCGCCAGCTAGATACTCGCCCTCGCGAACGCGCTGCCACTGCGCCTGAGTAAACTGGTCGGGCCCGAGCAAGGATTGATAGTGGTGGCCGTCGAGCTTGTCTGCAGCGTAGCCGCAGAGTTCTAGCAGGCGAGTATTGCTGAACCGGATATGACCGTTCAGATCCAGATCAGCCATGCCCTGGGCCTGGCTGATGGCGTGGACGATGCCCTCGAACTCGGCGTTACGCAGTTTGGCTTCGGTGATGTCGATGATCACGCCGTCGATCCACTCGGGCTCGCCGTTGTCGTCAAAGATCGCGCTGGCGTATTCGGTCACCCAGCGTATGCGGCCGTCGCGGTGGAAGATACGGTATTCGAGATTGTATTTTTCCTGACGGCCAATGGCGGCCATGACGTGTTCGACCGTGAAGTCGCTGTCTGCCGGATGAATGATGTCAGCAAAGCTCAGATCGCCGGTGAGAAAGCCCTCGGTGGGCCAGCCGGTCAATTGCTCCACCGCATCGCTGATGAACAGCATGCGCCAGTCCTCGCGCGGCAGGCAGCGAAAGGTCACCCCGGGGATATTGCTGATCAGGCTGCGGTACTGTTCCTCGCGCTCCTGCAGCGAGTTCTCCAGCGCCCGGCGCTCGGTGATGTCGCTGACAAAGGCGACGAACTGGTCTTCGCCAGCAATTCTGGATTGTCCCATTGCCACTCTGACCGGGAATATCTCGCCGTCGCGGCGGCGGCACCAGCGCTCGATGTTGACGGCGATCCGATCCGGATACTGTCCCGCGTTGAACTCTTCAAGAAACTGGCGCATCAACTCGGCTGACTGATCGGCCAGCACCATCTTCAGGTGCTGGCCGATCAGTTCATGGCGCTGCCAGCCGAACATTTTCTCTGCGGCGTGGTTGACGTCACGGATGATGCCGCTGGTATCCCAACTGATGATGGCGTCGACGGCGGTATCGACAATGCCGCGGATTTGCTCCTTGCTGGCCTGCACGCGCTGGTAAAGCTGGCTGAACCGAACCATGCCGTTGATCGCGCCTACCAGCATGCCAAACACCAGAACGGCAATGGCGATCAGCAGCCCGTGGTCTTGCTGGTGGCTAAGTTCGGGGGTGTATCCGACTTCCGGTGTGCCGACAAAGCGAGCGGCAGCCATGCCGGTGTAGTGCATGGTCGATATGGCGAGGCCCATAACCACTGCAGCTACCAGCAGGCTGGTGCGGCTCTCCTGGTTCAAGCCGAAGCGGATCCACAGTGACAGTGCGGCAAGCACCACCGCGACGACAATCGAGCCAGCGAACCAGAGGGGGTCGAACAGCAGCTGCGCATTCATGCGCATTGCTGACATACCCAGATAATGCATGACGCCAATGCCTGAGCCGATCAGCACGCCGCCGATTATCAGCTCGCGCGTGCCGAGTTGCGGGCGCGCCAGCAGCAGCAGGGCAACCAGCGACGCGGCAATCGCGGGTAGCAAGGAAAGCGTCGTAATGGTGAGATCGTACTCGACGGTCAGCGGCAGCGAGAACGCCAGCATGCCAATAAAGTGCATGGCCCAGATACCACCGCCAAGCGCAATGGCGCCGCTGAGCAGTGCGCCCTGTCGGGCCAGCGGCGTCGCTGCCTTGTGCGCAAGGCCGGCAACCTGCAAGCCAAGCCAGGAGGCAGCGATGGCCATCAGGATGGAGACCAGCATCAAGGTGTGGTCATGGTGGCCATACAGCAGGGCACCCTGATGCAGGTCAGCCTGATAGAACCAGGAATGGATCGGCATGCTTCGCTCCTGACAATGCCTGACGCCTGATTGGCATCAGCAGGTACGCAGTCATCCCGCATCCGGCGTGTGACGGCACGTATGAATCATGGCGGCGTTCATTCCGGCCGTCCAGCCGGGAAAAATCAGCGCGCCTTTGCCTCAGTATCGGCCTGGCTGGTGACAACTTTAGGCGCTTGCAGCAGTGCTTGCCACTGTTGGCGGATAGTCTGCAGTGCCCGTTCGCCGCCGAGTTGGCCGCGGAACAGCAGCACGCTGCCGAGCACCGTCGCGTACTGGATCATCGCCATACCGCGGGCGCTGCCGTCCGCTACCAGTGGCTCCAGCAGGCGGGCGGTTTGCTCGACCCGGGCTTCATCCACGGCAGCGACGATATCGCGTGCGTACAAATCGCGCTGGGCGAAGTCGCGAATGGCGAATTCGACCTTCATGCGTTTGAACTCGACCGCCGGCCCCTCGAACATCAACAGCAGTACCCGCTCAACTTCCTGCTCAGGGCTCAACTGCGGATCCAGCCCCGGTTGCCAGTAGCGCAAGCCTTTCATGCGCTGGGCTTGCCACTGGTCGAGAAACAGGTGGATGAACTGCGGAAGGTCTTCGAAGTGCCAGTAGAAACTACCACGCGTCACCTTCAGGCGTTTGGCCAGCGGCAACACGCGCAACTGATCAAAGCCTCCCTCAAGAATCGCCTCGGTGGCGGCATTGAACCAGTCTTGGGGGGTCAGCACGGCACGGCCGGTAGGGCGGCCGCGGCGACCGGGTTTGCTGGCGGTGGTCATGTGATTGTTCCGGTGAATGTCTCGGCTGAGCATTATAAGTCGGACGAAGCCTGCGTCATATCTATTTCCATACACAATTGACAATACACATGTGTATTGAGATTTTGTGCTCAGGACGACTGCCATCGCAGCCGCATGATCGACACCTCAGGAGTTCGCCATGTACCACCAGACCGAACGCTCGCTGGATCTGCAGAAGCGCGTTTCCGACTTTATGGACGCGTATGTTTTCCCGAATGAGCAGCGTTACGAAGAAGAGATCCGCGCCAACGAGAAGGCCGGCAATGCCTACACCACCGTCAAGCTGATGGAGGAGCTGAAGGCCAAGGCCCGCGCCGAGGGGCTGTGGAACCTGTTTCTGCCGGAAGCCGAGCACGGCCCGGGTCTGAGCAACATGGAATATGCGCCGCTGGCCGAGTTGATGGGCCGGGTGCCGGGCATGTGGGCCTCCGAGGTGTTCAACTGCGGCGCGCCGGATACCGGCAACATGGAAGTGCTGGCCCGCTACGGCACCAAAGAGCAGCAGGAGCGCTGGCTGACGCCGCTGCTGAACGGCGAGATCCGTTCTGCCTTTGCCATGACCGAGCCGCTGGTGGCGTCATCGGATGCAACCAACGTGGAGACCCGCATCGAGCGTGATGGCGACGAGTACGTGATCAACGGCCGCAAGTGGTACATCTCCGGCGCTGCCAACGAGCGCTGCGAAATCATGGTGGTCATGGGCAAGAGCGATCCGGATAACCCGAACCGCCATCAGCAGCAGTCGATGATTCTGGTGCCGATGAACACCCCTGGTGTCACCGTGCTGCGCGATATGGGCTGCTACGGTTATATGGACCCGCCGTACGGCCACCCGGAAATTGTGTTCGAGAACGTGCGCGTGCCGGCGAGCAACATGCTGTTGGGCGAAGGCCGTGGCTTCGAGATCGCGCAGGGTCGCCTCGGCCCGGGCCGTATTCACCATTGCATGCGCGTAATCGGTCAGGCCGAGCGCGCGCTGGCGCTGATGTGTGAGCGTCTGAGCAAGCGCGTTGCCTTCGGCAAGCCGTTGTCCGAGCAAGGCGTCTGGCGTGAGCGCATCGCCGAGTCGCGGATCATGATTGATCAGGCCCGCTTCCTGGTGATGAACGCCGCGTACCTGATGGACACCGTCGGCAACAAGGTCGCGGCCAAGCAGATCGCGATGATCAAGGTCGCTGCGCCGAACATGGCCTGTCAGGTGATCGACTGGGCGATTCAGGCCCACGGTGCTGGCGGCTTCTCTTCCGACTTCCCGCTGGCCCAGCTGTATGTCTACGCCCGTCACCTGCGTACCGCCGATGGCCCGGACGAGGTACACCGTAACGCGATCGCCAAGGCAGAGCTCAAGCGCTTCCTGTGATTGCGGCAACAGCCCCGCGTGGATCGAAAGGTGCACGCGGGGCTGTTTCGTTTCAGTATTGGTCTCCCACGCATAACAACAAGAACGCAGGAGGTCATGATGACCCGAATTGAACGCACGCTGGCTGCCATTGCATGTGGCGTGTTGCTGGCGGCGCCCGTTGCTGCCGACGAGCAGGTCCGCGTGCATCCCGACCTGGTTTATGGACAGGGGTTGGTAGGTGGTGAGCAGGCGACCGAACGCCCGTTGCTGATGGACTGGTATGAGCCGCTGGCTGCGACGGATGAGCTGCGCCCGGCGGTGATTCTCGCCTTTGGCGGGTCGTTTGTTCGTGGCAGCAAGGGTGATGAGCACTTTACTGAAAATGGCGCTCAGGACTCGTCGATGGCCGACTACTGCCGGGCGTTCGCACGGCAAGGCTTCAATTGTTTCTCTATCGAATACCGTCTGGCGGGTGAGCGCCCCGTGCTGGCCAAGCCAGTTGCCGCGGACCGGCTGATGCCTGAGTCGCTGGCAGTCACCCCGCAGACCACCGCCCGTATCGACATCGCCCGTCAGGCCATCGGCCTGCCGCCGATGGATGATGCGGCGCGCGCCGAGTTCTGGCAGGCGCTGTTGAGTGCCAGTGAGGATATGGAAGCTGCGGTCAACCATGTACGCGGTAACGCGGTTCAGTACGGCGTTGACCCTGAGCGGCTAGCGCTGGGCGGCTTTTCGGCAGGTGCCATTACTGCAATTAACACAGCCTATGGCCGCCATGTACCGGTGAAGGCAGTAGTGTCGCTGTCTGGCAGTACCTGGGGTTATTTGCTGCAGGGCAACCTGCCTGCGCAGCCGCCTGCATTGCTGCAGTTGGTCGGTCAGGAAGACCTGTCAGGCGTCATCCGTGGCAGCGGCGCCGTCGCCCGGGTTCTGGACAGCGTCGGTGCCAGTCGGCAACAGGCCTGGGTGCCGGGCTTTGGTCACTTTTACCCGATGGGTGCGGTCAGTCTGGGGGATGATTTCAGCAAGTTGTCGGTTGAACAGCGGGTCGTTGGGTTTTTGCGGGAGCAGTTGAAGTCGGAGTGAGTTGTCGGGGTTTGGTGGTTTGAACTTGGATTACATGGATGATGACAATTGCACGGACCTAGTCCCCGTTTACGCGGGCGAGTAGCGCAGGGCTAACGGGAAAAAGAGTCATAGGATGTCTGAGGCTCGAAGAGCCGAGTTTTATGACTCCCCGTTAGCCCGAGCAACGCAGCGAACCCGAAGGGCCGCGTAGCCGGTTGCCCCGGGGGATCGCTAAGGGGGGCTGGGCAAGCAGCCCCCCTTGGCTCGCCGTGAGGGCGAAAGGCTGACTTGAGAGTGGCGAGATATCTGAGTAGGCACCGTTGTGCGCGGCAAACAAAAAAAGGCGCAACACCAAGTGCCGCGCCTTTCTTGTTCAACACACCAAAATCATCACTTGGCGATGAGCGCCTCAACCTTGGCGATACCGGCTTTCAGCGCCGTCATATCCGGGCAGCGCAGGGTGGCGTGGCCGACCTTGCGACCGGCCTTGAAGGCCTTGCCATAGTGGTGCAGATGGCAGTGCTCGATGGCTGCAACGGCCTCGACGGCCGGTACTTCACCGATGAAGTTCAGCATCGCGCTTTCGCCAACCTTGGCGGTTGAGCCCAGCGGCAGACCGGCGATGGCGCGCAGGTGATTCTCGAACTGGCTGCACTCGGCGCCTTCGATGGTCCAGTGACCGGAGTTGTGCACGCGCGGGGCGATTTCGTTGGCTTTCAGGCCGCCGTCGACTTCAAAGAACTCAAAAGCCAGCACGCCGACGTAGTCCAGCTTGTCGAGCACGCGGCCGACGTAGTCTTCGGCCAATGCTTGCAGCGGATGCGCGGTACTGGCGATCGACAGCTTGAGGATGCCGTTCTCGTGGGTGTTGTGCACCAGCGGGTAGAAGCGGGTTTCACCGTCGCGGGCACGTACCGCAACCAGTGATACCTCACCAGTGAAGGGCACAAAGCCTTCCAGAATGCAGGGCACGCTGCCCAGCTCGGCAAAGGCGCCAACCACGTCTTCGGGGTGGCGCAGGACTTTCTGGCCCTTGCCGTCATAACCCAGGGTGCGGGTCTTCATCACCGCCGGCAGGCCGATGCGCTTGACCGCGGCATCGAGGTTGTCCTGCGACTGGATGTCGGCAAACTCCGGAGTCGGGATGCCGAGGTCCTGGAACATCGACTTCTCGAACCAGCGATCGCGGGCGATGCGCAGTGATTCGGCGTTCGGGTAGACCGGCACGAACTGCGACAGGAAGGCGACGGTTTCGGCGGGGACGCTTTCGAACTCGAAGGTCACCACGTCTACTTCTTCAGCCAGCTGGCGCAGGTGATCGGTGTCGCTGTAGTCGGCGCGGATGTGCTCACCGAGCGCCTGGGCGCAGGCATCCGGAGCCGGGTCGAGAAACGCGAACTGCTGGCCGAGCGGGGTGCCGGCCAGTGCCAGCATGCGACCCAGTTGTCCACCACCGATGACGCCGATCTTCATATCCGATTCCTCAAGCCTGACGCGGGTCTGGGTTGTTCAGTACGTTGTCGGTCTGCTGGGTGCGGAATGCCTGCAGTGCTTCGCTGAACTGCGGGTGCTTGCCACCCAGAATACTGGCCGACAGCAGCGCGGCGTTGACCGCGCCGGCCTTGCCGATGGCCAGAGTGGCGACCGGTACGCCAGCGGGCATCTGCACGATGGAGAGCAGTGAGTCGACACCGGAGAGCATGGAGGACTGCACCGGCACACCGAGCACCGGCAGGTGGGTCTTGGCTGCGCACATGCCCGGCAGGTGGGCTGCGCCGCCAGCGCCGGCGATGATGACTTCGATGCCGCGGTCGGCCGCTTCTTCAGCGTATTGGAACAGCAGGTCAGGGGTGCGATGGGCGGAAACCACCTTCACTTCGTAGGGAATGCCAAGCTGTTCAAGCATGTCGGCCGTATGGCTCAGGGTGGACCAGTCGGACTTGGAGCCCATGATCACGCCAACCAGTGCGGTCATCTGTAGTGCCTCGCTCATCAGGGCCGCCTCGGCGGCAGAAACCAACAAGCCACGGCAGCGGACTGGCGTGGCTTGCTTGGAGAGTGCAGGTCAATGGCGACCTGCTGCTAAACAGACGGCGCAGTATACCTGTAAATATGCAAATACAGTAATGCGCCTGTCGGTTAGCTGGCGCTGCGGCTGGGGTAGCGCGCGCGCGGTGTAGCCATCGGTACCGGGCCTTCGCCGATCTGGCGGAACTCGTTGGCTTCCGCATCGTAGGCGCGGATGCGGGCGGTCTCGATGTCGTACACCCAGCCGTGGATGAACAGCTCACCGCGGGCTAGACGAGAGGCTACCGACGGGTGGGTCGCCAGGTGCTGCAGCTGGGCGATCACGTTTTCCTCGGTCATCATCGCCAGCTTATCGTCGCAGCAGTCGCAGTTGTCTTCGACTACGATCTTGGCGACCTCGGCGTGGCGCAGCCAGGCCTTAACGGTGGGCAGTGAGTCGAGGGTTTCCGGGGCCAGTACCGCTTTCATTGCGCCGCAGTCGGAGTGACCGCAGATAATGATGTGCTGCACGTTCAGCGCCAGTACCGCGAACTCGATGGCGGTGGAGACGCCGCCCATCATCTGGCCGTACGGCGGTACCACGTTGCCGACGTTACGGGAGACGAACAGGTCGCCGGGCGAACTTTGGGTAATCAGCTCGGGTGCCACACGCGAATCCGCGCAGGTGATAAACATGGCGCGGGGGATCTGTTCGTGGGCCAGCTGCTTGAACAGTTCCTGCTGTGCGGGGTAGACCTCGTTGCGGAACCGGTTGAAGCCGTCGACGATTTGCTTGAGGGCTTCTTCGGCGCTTTCGTTGCGTCTGGAGTCGTTATTCATGTCGCAGTCTCAATCATCAGTTGGGCTGTACGGATAGACGATCAGTTTTCCGGTTACGACACCGGCGCCGATAGGGTCTGTTGATGTTTCGTTCACCCGCCTGCCGGAGGCCATTTTTCGGCCAGGCAAGACGGAGGAAGCGCAGTGTAGTCGCTCTACATAAGCGACCGACAACGCAGCATGGCCGAAAAATGGCCCCGGCCCTGCGGGTTGCGCCTGTAAAACCGCCACTCTGCGTCGCTCGTCGCTTATTTGGAATGCCAAACTACGCTCCTCGCTTCTTGACTGGCGGCTTTACAGGCAGCAACAGGCAGGTGAATGAAACATCAGCAGATCCTAGGCGCCGGTGCAGTTAAATGTCAGCGGGTGTTTCCACCCGCTGTATTGCTGCGGCTCAGGCTTCGATTTCGATCAGGATCTCGCCCGGGTTAACGCGGTCGCCCTTGGCCACGTTGACCGCCTTGACGGTACCGGCGATGGCAGCCTGGATCTCGCTCTCCATCTTCATGGCTTCGCTGACCAGCACGGCCTGACCGGCCTTGACGGTATCGCCGACCTTGACCAGCACGTCGACCACGTTGCCCGGCATGCTGGTGGTGACGTGGCCCGGCTCGCTGGCCTGCTTGCGCTTGCTGCCACCTTCGCCGATGAAGGCATTCAGCGGCTCGAACACGACTTCTTCCGGCATGCCGTCGAGGCTCAGGTAGAAGTGACGCTTGCCGTCGCCCTTGACGCCGACGCCGGTGATATCAACGCGGTAGGACTCGCCGTGAACGTCGATGATGAACTCGGTCGGCACGCCTTCGCTGGCCGCGGCCGGAGCACCTTCGCCCGGTGCCGGCAGCAGTTGCTCGGGCTTGAGGGTGCCGGCTTCGCGCTCTTCAAGGAACTTGCGACCGATGTCCGGGAACATGGCGAAGGTCAGCACGTCTTCTTCCGACTTGGCCAGTGCACCGACTTCAGCGCGCAGGCGGTCCATTTCCGGCTTGATCAAGTCGGCCGGACGCACGTCGATCACCTCTTCGCCGCCGATCGCCTGACGACGCAGCTTCTCGTTGACGGTGCCCGGTGCCTGACCGTAGCGGCCTTGCAGGCACAGCTTCACCTCGTTGGTGATGGTCTTGTAGCGCTCGCCGGCCAGCACGTTGAACACCGCCTGGGTGCCGACGATCTGCGAGGTCGGGGTCACCAGCGGCGGGAAGCCGAGGTCTTCACGCACGCGCGGGATTTCCGCGAATACGTCCTGGATGCGATCCAGAGCGCCTTGCTCCTTCAGCTGGTTGGCCAGGTTGGACATCATGCCGCCCGGGACCTGGTTGACCTGCACGCGGGTATCGACGCCGGTGAAGTCGCTCTCGAACTGGTGGTACTTCTTGCGCACGGCGTGGAAGTACATGCCGATTTCCTGCAGCAGCTCCAGATCCAGACCGGTGTCGTACGGGGTGCCTTTCAGCGCGGCAACCATCGATTCGGTGCCCGGGTGGCTGGTGCCCCAGGCCATCGAGGAGATGGCGGTGTCGATGTGATCGGCGCCGTTTTCGATTGCCTTGAGCTGACACATGGCGGCCAGGCCGGCGGTGTCGTGCGAGTGGATGAACACCGGCAGGTCGAGCTCGGCTTTCAGTGCCTTGACCAGATCGCCGGTGGCGAACGGGGTCAGCAGACCGGCCATGTCCTTGACGGCGATGGAGTCGATGCCCATCGCTGCCATGTCTTTGGCCTGCTGCACGAAGGTGTCAACCGTGTGCACCGGACTGGTGGTGTAGGCGATGGTGCCCTGGGCGTGCTTGCCGGCGGCCTTGACCGCTTCGATGGCGACCTTGAGGTTACGCACGTCGTTCATGGCATCAAAGATGCGGAACACGTCGATGCCGTTCTCGGCGGCCTTGGCGACGAAGGCGCGAACCACGTCGTCGCTGTAGTGGCGGTAGCCGAGCAGGTTCTGACCGCGCAGGAGCATTTGCAGTCGGGTATTAGGCAGGGCCTTACGCAGGGTGCGCAGGCGCTCCCACGGATCTTCTTTCAGGAAGCGGACGCAGGCGTCGAAGGTCGCGCCGCCCCAAACTTCCAGTGACCAGTAGCCGACCTGATCCAGCTTGTCGCAGATCGGCAGCATGTCTTCGGTACGCAGACGGGTGGCCAGCAGGGACTGGTGGGCGTCGCGCAGGATGGTATCGGTAACGGTGATTTTGCGTGTAGTGCTCATTCTCTGTTCCTCGTCAGCGGCAAGCCATCAGCTGGCCGCCAGTGTCATAGTCCGGCGTGGGCGGCAATCGCAGCAGCGATGGCGAGCGCCAGCTCCTCGGGTTTGCGTTTGATCGAGTAGTTCAGCAGCTCGGGATGGGCTTCCACGAAGCTGGTGTTGAACACGCCGGAGCGGAACTCGGCATTACGCAGAATTTCCTGGTAGTACGGGGTTGTGGTCTTGACCCCCTGCAGGCGCATGTCGTCCAGCGCACGCAGGCCACGGTCCAGCGCTTCTTCCCAGGTCATCGCCCAGACAATCAGCTTCAGACACATGGAGTCGAAGTTCGGCGGAATGGTGTAACCGGTATAGATCGCGGTATCGACCCGCACGCCTGGGCCGCCCGGTGCGTAGTAGCGGGTGACCTTGCCGAAGGAGGGGAAGAAGTTGTTCTTCGGGTCCTCGGCGTTGATCCGGAACTGGATGGCAAAGCCCTGGTGCTGAATGTCTTCCTGCTTGATCGACAGCGGCAGGCCCGAGGCGATGCGGATCTGTTCGCGGACGATGTCGACGCCGGTGATCTGCTCGGTAATGGTGTGCTCGACCTGAACCCGGGTATTCATTTCCATGAAATACACTTCGTCGTCGGCCAGCAGGAACTCGACGGTACCGGCGTTCTCGTAGCCAACGGCCTGCGCCGCCTTTACCGCCAGGTCGCCGATGTAGGCGCGCTGTTCCGGGGTCAGCTGCGGGCTGGGTGCGATCTCGATCAGCTTCTGGTTGCGGCGCTGGATTGAGCAGTCGCGCTCGAACAGATGCACGGTGTTACCGAAGCTGTCGGCGAGAATCTGCGCTTCGATGTGCTTCGGGTTGACGATGCACTTCTCGAGGAAGACTTCCGCGCTGCCGAAGGCCTTGGTGGCTTCGGAGATCACCCGCGGGTAGGCCGATTCCAGCTCTTCGCGGTTGTTACAGCGACGGATACCGCGACCACCACCACCGGATGTGGCTTTGAGCATCACCGGGTAACCGACGCGCTCGGCTTCGCGCAGGGCTTCATCGAGATCCGCCAGATTGCCTTCGGTGCCGGGGGTCACCGGTACGCCAGCGGCGATCATGCTGCGGCGGGCTTCGGTCTTGTCGCCCATGCGGGTAATGACGTCGGCGGCCGGACCAATGAACTTGATCCCGCGCTCGGCGCAGATCTTCGCCAGTTCGGCGTTTTCGGAGAGAAAACCGTAGCCGGGGTGCAGGGCGTCACAGCCGGTTTCTACCGCCAGGTTAACCAGCTGGCGCGGGTTCAGATAACCCGCCAGCGGGTCACTGCCGACGTTGTAGGACTCGTCGGCGCGTTTGACGTGCAGGGCATAGCGGTCGGGATCGGTATAGACCGCAACCGAGGTGATGCCCATCTCCGCGCAAGCGCGGACGATGCGAACGGCAATCTCGCCCCGGTTGGCAATCAGAATTTTCTTGATCACGTACGCGTTCCTCGTGGTGGTGATCGAGTGGATGCGGTGAACACATTGCAAAATGTGTCCTGCATACCCTAAAGCGGCGGCCTCTATTCTGTGAAATGAATAATACTTGGCTTATGCATAAGTTATTACTTATATATACTGCGACCATGCCAAGCGGCCCCGTCCATCAAGGCTAGACCATCATGCGTAAATCCCTGCTGCGAATGACCCTGCGCCAACTGCAGGTGTTTCGCGCCGTCTGTGAGCACCGCTCCTATAGCCGCGCCGCCGAGACCATGGCGCTGACCCAACCGGCGGTTAGCCTGCAGATCCGCCAGCTGGAGGAGCAGGTTGGCCTGCCGCTGTTCGAGTACGTCGGCCGCAAGCTCTACCTCACCGAGGCCGCCGAATCGCTGCTGGAAACCTCGGCCGATATCTTTGACCGGCTCGAAAGCCTCGATATGAACCTCTCCACACTGGAGGGCAGCTTGCGTGGTGAGCTGCGTCTGGCGGCGGCGAGCAGCGTGCAGTATGTGCTGCCGCACCTGCTGGCTGCGTTTCGCGAGCGTTACCCACAGATCACCTTCCGTCTCGATGTCACCAGCCGTGCGCAGATCATCCAGCGGTTGGCCGACAACCGCGACGATCTGGTGATCATGGGTCTGGTGCCGGCGGACCGGGCGCTGGAGTTCTTTCCCTTTCTCAATAATCCGATCGTGGCGGTGGCGCGACCGGATCACCCGCTCGCGCAGCAGAGCCAGATTCCGCTGGCTAGACTGGAGGAAGAAATGGTCCTGCAGCGCGAGAGTGGCTCGGGCATTCGCAAGGCCTGTGATGAGTTTCTGCAGCTCAAGCGAGTACACTTGGGGCAGACGATGCAGCTGGGTTCGACCGAGGCGCTGGTGCAGGGCGCGATTGCCGGACTGGGCGTGGCTCTGGTACCGGGCCATGCCGCAGCAGCCTGGGTGCGCAGCGATGAACTGGTCTGCCTGAATATCAGCGAGCTGCCGCTCAAACGCAGCTGGTGTGCGGTGCACGCGCGCGGCAAGCGGCTGAGCCCGGTAGCCGAGGCCTTTCTTGCCTTTCTGCGTGAGGAGCGAGCGCTGATCCGCCAGTTGGCAGAGCCGTTCGAGCCGCAGTTTGAGGCTCAGTAGAGGCGCTGGGAACGATGAAAATCGGTCTGGCCGAGCAATTCCGGGAAGTCGCTGAACGAGGCCTGCAGGGCCTGGCTTTCGCGGTAGTCCTCGATGGCGCGGCGGTAGGCCATGCGCTTCTTGTCTTCGTTGCGGCGGCGTTCGCGGCGCTGGTCCGCGGCGGAGTTGAAATCACCTGCAAAATCCGGATCAAAGGCCATGTTGGCAGCTCCCGAGTCAGTGGTGTTCTGGCTTCACGGAGTCAGCATGCCGACAGAGCATGACGCGGTGATGACAGCCGCTGAGGAGCACGAACATGTTTGAGCTGGACCGTCATCTGGCCCAGGAGATCGTCAATCGGGCGATGGCCATCCTGCCCTATAACGTCAACGTGATGGACCGCCAGGGGGTGATCATCGGCAGCGGTGATGTCGAGCGTATCGATAGCCGCCACGAGGGCGCCCAGCTGGTGCTGGCCAATCAGCGGGTGGTGTCGCTGGACGAGCAGGCGGCCGCCTGTCTGCAGGGGGTGAAACCCGGCATCAACCTGCCGCTACTGCATGGCGGGCGACTGGTCGGCGTGCTCGGTATTACCGGCGACCCGGAGCAGGTGCGGCCGTTTGCCGAACTGCTGCGCATGACCGCCGAGATGCTGGTCGAGCAGCGGGTGCTGCAGGCCGAACAGCACTGGCGTGGACAGCAGCAGGAAGCCTGGCTGGTCAACCTGCTGGAGCGGGGCTACCCGGTTGCCAATCTGGCTGAAGACGCCGAGCGCCTGCGCATGCGCTGGAAATGGCCGTTGCAGGGCTGCCTGCTGTGCCTAGCCGCGGAGAGCGATCACCAGCACTCACAGGGCCAACTGGTGACCCAGATGCGTACTCGTCATCCAAACGACATCATTCTGCCGCTGGGCCTGCACGAGGTGCTGTGGTTGCGCAGTGGCAAGCCGCAACCGCCGCGCCGCAGCTGGCTGGAGCAGGCCGACCAGCGCGGTTGGCCGGTGGGTCGGATGCTGTTGGCCGAGGCAGTGGACTCACTCGGGGACCTGCGCGAGGCGACCGAAGCGCTGATCAACCTGCGCGACTATGTGCAGGAGATGCGGGTGTCCGAGCGTATGGCCAGTCTGGCCGATTACCGGCTGGCGGTGCTGCTGCATCAGCAGCAGGGCAGCTGGACGGTGCAGCAATTGCTGGCACCGATGCAACCACTGCGGCGCGCCGATGGCAGTGGTCAGCTGTTGACTACGCTGCGCTGCTGGTTGCAGCACAACGGCCATACTCAGGCCTGTGCCGAACAGTTGCAGGTACATCGCAATACGCTGCGTTATCGGTTGGATCGGATTGCGGAAATTACCGGGCTGAATCTGGACCGCCTGACCGACCGGACCTTGCTGAGTATCGGGCTGGCGTTGTTTCCGGAGTAGTTGGGTGGCTGCCGCTACGTCTGATCGTTCCCACGCTCTGCGTGGGAATGCCTGTATGGACGCTCTGCGTCCGGTTCTTTGTTGTCTTTAGCATCGATTTTTCGCCTGATAAACCTCTTTTCGCCTTCACGGCCCCCCTTAGCGATCCCCCGGGGCACCCGACTACGCGGCCCTTCGGGTTCGCTGCGTTGCTCGATTTATCGGGGAGCCACAAAACTCGGGGGCGCTGCCCCCTCAGACATCCTGTGGCTCTTTTTCCCGATAAATCTGCGCTACTCGCCGGCGTAAACGGGACTAACCCCGGGTGCACGCTTCACCATCCGAGTACTGATCGCTCCTGCGTGGGAACGCTTGTCAGGATGCTCAGCGTCCGATTCGTTCTGTCTTCCACCGCAGCCCCAATCAAAGCGGATCTATCCGGTTGTAGATCTCTAGCCGTTGGGCGAGTGAACAAGAATGGGCTGCTAATTCCTGTCTATTGTTGTGCATGGGCATAAGGCTTTTACCCCGGGCGCCGGGTGACAATGGCCGCTTTCATCGCCGCCCATTGCGGCAAACACAATAAAAAGGAGTTCAGCATGGGTCTGGTACTGATTCTGGTCGCCCTGATTGCCTTCATCGTTCTGGCGACATCTCGGTTGAAGCTACACCCCTTTCTTGCCCTGTTGGCCGCGGCGCTGCTGGCCGGCTTCGCCTATCAGGTGCCGACCATGGAGATCGTCAAGACGATCACCGGTGGCTTTGGCGGCATTCTCGGTTACATCGGCATTGTCATCGTGCTGGGCACCATCATTGGCGTGATCCTCGAGCGCAGCGGCGCGGCGATCACCATGGCGGAAACCGTGATCAAGCTGCTCGGCGAGCGTTTTCCGACGCTTACCATGTCGATCATCGGCTATCTTGTGTCGATCCCGGTATTTTGTGACTCGGGCTACGTCATCCTGAACTCGCTGAAAAACGCACTGGCCGCGCGCATGAAGATTTCGGTCATCGCCATGAGCGTGGCGTTGGCGACCGGCCTCTACGCCTCCCACACCTTCGTGCCGCCGACCCCCGGTCCAATTGCCGCGGCCGGTAATCTGGGGCTGGAAAACAACCTCGGTCTGGTGATTCTGGTCGGTTTGGTGGTGTCGCTGGTGACGGCCTTCGCCGGCATGTGGTGGGCCAATCGCTTTATCGGCAAGGACATCCCGCTGGAAGACAATGGCGCCCACGTGATGGATGCCGAAGACTACGCGCAGATCCGTGCCAAATACGGCGTGCTGCCCAGCGCCACCAAGGCGTTTACCCCGATCTTCTTGCCGATTGTCCTGATCTGCCTGGGTACGCTGGCCAATCTGCCGGCCAAGCCGGTGGGCGAGGGCTTCGTCTACACACTACTGGCGTTCCTCGGTCAGCCGGTAGTCGCGCTGGCGGTGGGGCTGGTGCTGGCCTGCACCCTGCTGCGTTCGGACAATAAGCGGCAGGAATTTCATGACCGCGTGGTTGAGGGTATTCAGGCTGCTGCGCCGATCCTGCTGATTACCGGTGCCGGTGGTGCCTTTGGTGCGATGCTCAAGGTGACGCCGCTGGGTGATTATCTGGGCGCGACTCTGTCGGCGCTGGGTATCGGGTTGTTCATGCCGTTCGTGGTGTCTGCGGCGCTGAAGTCCGCGCAGGGCTCGACTACCGTGGCGCTGGTCACCACCTCGGCGTTGGTCGCACCGCTGCTGCCGGAGCTGGGGCTGGACAGTGAAATGGGCCGGGTACTCTGCGTCATGGCTATTGGTGCCGGTGCGATGACCGTGTCCCATGCTAACGACAGCTTCTTCTGGGTGGTTACCCAGTTCAGCCGCATGAGTGTCGGCACTGCCTACCGTGCGCAAACCCTCGGCACCCTGATGCAGGGCATCGCCGGGATCATTACCGTCTGGTTGCTGAGTCTGGTACTGCTCTGATGAAAGTGTTGATCGCCCCCGATTCCTTTAAGGAAAGCCTGAGTGCCCGCGCCGTCGCCGAAGCCATTGCGGCCGGTTGGGCGCGGGTCTACCCGGATGCCGAACTGCTGCTCTGCCCGATGGCTGACGGCGGCGAGGGCACGGTGGACGCGGTGCTGGCCGCGACCGGGGGCGAGCGGCAGCAGACTGAGGTCAGCGGGCCGCTAGGCGACCCGGTGCAAGCGACTTGGGGGCTGCTGCCGGGGCAGCGGGCAGTCATCGAGATGGCCGAGGCCAGTGGCCTGCATCTGGTCGAGCCGGCGCGCCGCGATGTGCTGACCGCGAGTAGCTATGGCACCGGCGAGCTGATTCGCGCGGCGCTGGATGCCGGGGTTCGGCGTATTGTGCTGGGCCTTGGCGGCAGTGCCACCAACGACGGAGGCGCTGGTCTGCTGTGTGCGCTCGGGGTGCGCATGCTGGATGTCGATGGTCGGGATCTTCTGCCAGCGGGTGGTGCGGCGCTGGCGCGCCTGCGCCATATCGACCTGACCGGGCTGGATACTCGGCTGGCGCAGGTCGAGGTGTTGGTTGCCGCTGATGTGGACAACCCGCTCTGCGGTCCGCGCGGCGCTTCGGCTGTGTTCGGTCCGCAGAAGGGCGCTAGCCCGGCTCAGGTCGCGCAGCTGGACGCCGCGCTGGGGCATTACGCCGACGTGATGACGGCAACGCTGGGTGAGGATCTGCGTGATCAACCGGGTGTCGGCGCCGCCGGCGGGCTGGGCTTTGCCGCCAAGGCGGTGCTAAAGGCGGCGTTTCGCCCCGGCATCCAGCTGGTTGCCGAACTGGCCGGCCTGGCCGAGGCGCTGCAGGGCACGGACCTGGTGATCACGGGTGAGGGGCGGCTGGATGGCCAGAGCCTGCACGGTAAGACGCCGGTGGGCGTCGCGCGGCTGGCGCGGGCGGAGGGTGTGCCAGTGATTGCCCTGGCCGGCAGTCTCGGCGAGGGATACCAGCGGCTCTACGCCGAAGGCATCGGTGCGGCATTCAGTCTGGCGCCGGGGCCGCTGAGTCTGGAGCAGGCGATGGCCGAGGCTGGCCCGCAGCTCAGTGCGCGGGCCGCCGACTTGGCGCGGCTCTGGCAGATTGCCGGTACGGCTGCCCTGCGCCCCTGAGTGCGGGCTATACTCCCGCGCACACTCGCGGGAGGGACAGGGATGGAGCAGGGCGGCAAACTGATTAATTGGAACGATGCCAAGGGCTTTGGCTTTATCCAGCCGGATGACGGCAGCGAACGGGTTTTTGCTCATATCTCGGTCATGCGCGGCGATGCGCGACCGGTCAGCGGGATGGCGGTGCGGTATGTCGGGGTGCGTGACGATCAGGGCCGGCTGCGGGCTGAGCACATGCGCGGTGAGGCACTGGCGTTAGATCGCCCGGCGATTCGCCGCAAGCCGCGGGAGCGCGCGGTCGAGCAGCCACAAAGAAGTGCACCGCGCACGTCAGGTCGCCGTCATCGGCGAGTTCACAATATGGGCGCCAAGCTGGTGGTGCTCGGGCTGCTGTGCTTGTTGCCGCTGCTCGGTAGCCTGCAGCTGTGGCTGGAGCAGGGGCAGCCGTGGTGGCTGCTGGTCTATGGGGTAGCCAGTGTAGTCAGCTTCGTACAGTACTGGCTCGACAAGCGCAGCGCCGAGACCGGCCGCTGGCGCACGCCGGAAAACACCCTGCATATCATCGAGCTGCTGGGCGGCTGGCCGGGGGCGCTGGTGGCGCAGCAGGTCTTTCGGCACAAGACCCGCAAGGTGTCATTCCAGATTCCTTTCTGGTTGATCGTCGGGCTGCACCAACTGGTCTGGCTGGACCTGCTGGTGCTCGACGGCAGCTTGCTGGCGCTGCTGCCGTTCGCTCAGCTCTGACGGACGGTCAGCAATCTTTAATCAGACCAGCACGCCCTGGCTGCGCAGGTAGTCGTCGTAGCTGCCGGAGAAGTCGGTTACGCCAGACTCCGACAGCTCGATGATGCGGGTCGCCAGCGAGCTGACGAACTCACGGTCGTGGCTGACGAAGATCAGCGTGCCGGGGTAGTTCTCCAGCGCCAGGTTGAGCGCTTCGATCGATTCCATGTCGAGGTGGTTGGTCGGTTCGTCCATCAGCATGACGTTGGCCTTGCCGAGGATCAGCTTGCCGAACAGCATGCGGCCTTGCTCACCACCGGAAATCACCTTCACCGATTTGCCGATCTCGTCGTTGGAGAACAGCATGCGGCCGAGGGTGCCGCGCACCAGCTGCTCGCCGCCCTGGGTCCACTGCGCCATCCACTCGAACAGGGTGCAGTCGTCCTTGAAGTCGTCGGCGTGATCCTGCGCGAAGTAGCCGATGTCGGCGCTTTCTGCCCACTTCACCTCACCGGCCATCGGCGGCATTTCACCGACCATGGTACGTAGCAGGGTGGTCTTGCCGATGCCGTTGGGGCCGATGATGGCCACCCGCTCGCCTGCTTCGATCTGCAGGTTCAGACCCTTGAATAGCGCCTCGCCGTCGAAGCCCTGGCTGACGTTCAGCAGGGTCACTGCCTGACGGTGCAGCTTCTTGAACTGCTCGAAACGGATGAACGGGCTGACACGGCTGGAGGGCTTGACCTCTTCCAGCTGGATCTTGTCGATCTGCTTGGCGCGACTGGTCGCCTGCTTGGCCTTGGAAGCGTTGGCCGAGAAGCGGCTGACAAAGGTCTGCAGCTCGGCGATCTGGGCTTTCTTCTTGGCGTTGTCCGACAGCAGACGCTCGCGCGCCTGGGTGGCGGCGGTCATGTACTCGTCGTAGTTTCCGGGGAACAGACGCAGCTCGCCGTAATCCAGGTCAGCCATGTGGGTGCACACGCTGTTGAGGAAGTGGCGGTCGTGGGAAATGATGATCATGGTGCTGGTGCGCGCCTTGAGTACATCTTCCAGCCAGCGGATGGTGTTGATATCCAGGTGGTTGGTTGGTTCGTCCAGCAGCAGTACGTCCGGATCGGAGAACAGCGCTTGGGCCAGCAGCACGCGCAGCTTCCAGCCGGGAGCGACTTCGCTCATCGGGCCGAAGTGTTGTTCCAGCGGAATGCCGAGACCGAGCAGCAGTTCGCCGGCGCGGGATTCGGCGGTGTAGCCGTCCATCTCCGCGAACTCACCTTCCAGTTCGCCGACTTTCATTCCGTCTTCTTCGCTCATTTCCGGCAAGGAGTAGATGCGGTCGCGCTCGGCCTTGACCTTCCACAGCTCCTCGTGACCCATGATCACGGTGTCGATCACGCTGAACTCTTCATAGGCAAACTGGTTCTGGCGCAGCTTACCCAGACGTACGTTTTGCTCCAGCATCACCTGGCCACCGGACGGTTCCAGTTCGCCGCCGAGGATCTTCATGAAGGTCGACTTGCCGCAGCCGTTGGCGCCGATCAGGCCGTAGCGGTTGCCGTTGCCGAATTTGACGGAGACGTTTTCGAACAGCGGCTTGGGGCCAAACTGCATGGTGATGTTGGCGGTAGCGATCACGGAAGAATCCTGCCTGAGCAAAGGGAGAGCGGAAAGAAAGGCAGCTGTGGGCTGCGCAAAGCCGCGCATTGTAGCGGGTGCGCGGCTTGGGTGACAGGGCTGCGCCGACCGAAGGTCCGGTGGCGTAGCTTGGTTATCAGGCGGGGCGGTGCATGCGAAACAGCGCGTCGGGCTCGACGCGGAAATAATCGGCTGGGCCGCCGCCGCGCAGAATCGGTTCGGCGGCAGCAGTTTGGTAAACGCCGTCGACCAGCAGGCGGCGGTCGATATGCACGCCAATGACCTCGCCGAGTACCAGCCAGGTATTGAGGGCATCGCCTGCTGCGCTCTGCAACTGGATGATTTGGGTCTTGCGGCACTCGAAGGAGACTGGGCTTTCGCCCACCCGCGGCACGTTGATCTGCCGTGACGGCAAGGGGGTCAAACCGGCCAGGGCAAACTCGTCGACCTCGGGCGCCACCGCCGCGCAGCTTTGGTTCATCGCCTCGGCCAGCGGCAGGGTAGCGAGGTTCCAGACGAACTCGCCGGTCTGCTCGATATTGCTCAGGCTGTCCTTGTGGCCGATGCTGGAAAAGCCGATGATCGGTGGTATGTAATTGAATGCATTGAAAAAACTGTACGGCGCCAGATTGAGGATGCCGTCCGTGTTGCGGCTGCTGATCCAGCCGATTGGCCGTGGACCGACGATGGAGTTGAACGGATCGTGGGCCAGCCCGTGGCCCTGCGCGGGTTCGTAGTAGTAGCTGTCGTCCTGCATGCTGCTCCCATCCGGTTAGCTGATTGGCTGCCTGCCATTGCAGCGCGCCGTGGCGGCGCGCGCAAGGGGTTGCTGTGGATCAGTAGCGCTCCAGCCAGTGGGCGTAGGGTGCCGGCATGACCCAGGACGGGCGCTCCACTTTCAGTTCGCGGGCGGCGTGATAGGCCCAGTGCGGGTTGGCCAGATGCGCCTTGCCGACCATCACCAGATCCAACTGACCGTCCTGTACCGCCTTCTCGGCGATGTGCGGTTCGCCAAAGCCCCAGGCCGAGGAGACCGGTACGCCAGCTTCATCGCGCACGCGCTTGGCAATCGGGCCCATAAAGGCTGGTGCCCACGGAATCTGTGCGGTCGGGATGTTGAAGCCCATGCTGACGCTCATCATATCCATGCCGTTGGCCTTGAAGCGGCGGGTCAGCTCGATGGCGTCGCTCATGGTCTGCTCATCGTTGCCGTCGAACTCGATAACGCCAAAACGGATAGTCAACGGCAGATGCTCCGGCCAGACGTCGCGCACGGCGGCCAGGGTCTCCAGCAGGAAGCGACCACGGTTGTCGGCGCTGCCGCCGTAGGCGTCGGTGCGCTGGTTGGCGTGCGGCGAGAAGAAGCTCTGGGCCAGATAGCCGTGGGCGAAGTGCAACTCCAGCCATTCAAAGCCAACGGCCAGAGCACGGCGTGCGGCGGCAACGAAGTCGGCCTTGACCCGCTCGATGTCCTGCAGCGTCATCGCCTCGGGGACTTTCGGCAAGTGCGCGCCAAACGGGATCGCCGAAGGCGCGATGGTCTGCCAACCGTTAGCGACGTCGTTGGGGATGTGGTCGTCGCCTTCCCAGGGACGATTGGCGCTGGCCTTGCGGCCGGCGTGGGCGATCTGGATGCCGGGCACGGCACCATTGGCCTTGATGCCGCGCACGACCGGAACGAACGCTTCGGCCAATTGGTCGTTCCAGATACCGGCGCAGCCGGGGGTGATGCGGCCTTCCGGGGAAACGGCGGTCGCTTCGACGATCACCAGACCGGCGCCGCCGCGGGCCTGGCTGGTGTAGTTGGCGACGTGCCAGTCGTTGATCAGGCCGTCGGTGGCCAAGTATTGGCACATCGGCGGTACTGCGATGCGGTTGCGCAGCGTGATGTCTTTGAGGGTGAAGGGTTGGAACAGGGCTGACATGGATACCTCCGGCAGCGTGGGATAGTCGGCTGATTCAATTGTTCGATAATATTGGAACTATAGATCAGAAGTAAACCTCTGTGTATCATCGGCCAGCATGAGACCCTTCAAACACCCACCTGCCAGCGAGCTGATTCTTGAGCGCGTGCTTTACGCGTTGAGCGACCCAGTGCGGCTGGAGATCGTTCAGCGCTTGGCCGATGTAGCCGAGGCCAGCTGTGGTGAACTGGACGGTGGTCGGCCCAAGTCGAGCATGTCGCACCATTTCCGGGTGCTGCGTGACGCCGGCCTGGTGATGACCAAGAGTGTCGGCACGACCCATATGAACTCGCTGCGCCGGGCCGATCTGGATGATCGCTTCCCTGGTCTGCTCGATGCGATTCTGGCGCAACGCAGTTAGCGGCCTTTACCTGGTCGTTGTCTGCGACTATCGTTGGTATGTGGTGGCATGGAGCCACCCTTTGGGAGTCAAGGATGCCTCGTCGCCAGAGTATTTCCCCCCTTGAGCAAGTATTGCTGACCCGGCATGTGGTGCCGTGGTGGCTCTATGTGTTGCTGGCTGCCCTTTGCTGGCTGGGGTTATACCTCGTTGGGCAGTGGGTTATTCCTTCCAGTCAGGCTGGCGACGACGCTGCTACGTTGCTGCACAGCTTTGCCCTGGTTGGTCAGGTGTTGGTGCCCTTGGCGTTGCTGTGTGCCGGGATCGCCGACCTGTTCAATCGCGTTTCCCGTCGGCGGCGAATGGATCGGCTGCAGCACGAGCAGGTGTCCGAACGTCTGTTGGAAGAGCTGAGCTGGCAGGAAGCACGTGATCTGATTGAGCTGGCGCTGGCGGGCGAAGGTTACAGCCCGGGCGTTGGTCCTGTGTCGGGCACCGACAGGGTGCTGCAGCGCGAGGGTAAACGGGCGCTGCTGATCATCGAGTTTTGGCGCCGGCCGCAGCTGGAATCGGCGATGATGCAGCAAGCGTTCGAGCGGGCAGAAGCGCTGGATGCCGGTGAACTGATTCTGGTCTGCAGTGGCAGCATCAGCGGTGCGCTGCGCACCCAGGCCCGCCGTAACGGCATTCGCCTGATTGATCGCGGACACCTGCAGCAATGGCTGCAAACCAGCGCCATGCCGGCAAACACGCTCAACTGAGTACCGCAACCGCCTTGATCTGTGCCCACAGCTGCTGGCCTACCGTCAGGCCCAGCTGATCGGCCGAGAAGCGGGTCACCCGCGCCAGCAGCGGTTGGCCCTGCACATCCAGCTGAACCAGCATCTGCGCGGCGCCGTCAGCCGGTTCGATGGCGCTGATCCGTGCTGGCAGCAGGTTCAGCATGCTGCTGTGCTGCGGCCGTTCCAGCGCCAGACTCACATCCCTTGCCTGAATCGCTACCCGAACCCGAGTGCCCTGCGGCAACGCGGTGTGCACTATTTGCAGCTGCTCTGCACCTGCCAACGTCAGGCTGAGCAGCTGGTAGTCTGGCTGGTAGTCGCTGACCATCCCTTCAAGTACCACTCTGGCATCGTCGCTGCGTGCCATGGGCAGATCCAGGCGGGGCAGCAGCGCCTGCAGCGGGCCGCTGGCCTGCAGTTGACCGTTATCGAGCAGCACCAGATGATCGGCCAGCCGGGCGACCTCATCCGGTGAGTGGCTGACGTACAGCAGCGGGATCGCCAGTTCGGTGTGCAGTCGCTCCAGATAGGGCAGGATCTCGGCCTTGCGCTGCGGGTCTAGCGCTGTCAGCGGCTCGTCCATCAGCAGCAGCCGCGGGTTGCCAAGCAGCGCCCGGGCAATACCAACGCGCTGGCGCTCGCCGCCGGACAGCCCGGCGGTGCCCCGCTTCAGCAAGTGGCCAATGCCCAGCAGTTCAACGATGCGCGCTACCTGCGCCGGGTCTGCCGGCGTTCGGCTGCGGCGCCGGCCGTAGTCGAGGTTGCCCTGCACATTCAGGTGGGCAAACAGGCTGGCTTCCTGAAACACATAGCCGAGGGCGCGCTTGTGCGGCGGCAGCCAGACGCCGCGACGGCTGTCATGCCAGCAATCGCCATCGACCTCGATCAGCGCCTCGGCCGCCCGTTCCAGCCCGGCGATGCAGCGTAGCAGGGTTGTTTTGCCGGATCCGGAGGGGCCGACGATGGCGCTCACACCGCGGGCCGGCAGGGTCAGGTCCAGATCCAGGGTGAAGTTGGCCTGTCGCTGTTTCAATTGCAGTCTGATCATGCGCGTGCCCCCGGCATGACCCGCAGGTTCCCGCGCCGGTTGAGCAGCAGCAGAATCAGGAACGAGCAAACCAGCACCCCGCCGGCCAGCCAGTGGGCGTTGGCGTAGTCCATCGCCTCGACGTGATTGAAGATCTGCACCGAGACCACCCGGGTGCGTTCGGGGATGTTGCCGCCAATCATCAGCACCACGCCGAACTCGCCGAGGGTATGGGCAAAGCCCAGCACGCTGGCGGTGATGATACCGGGGCGGGCCAGCGGCAGAGCGACACTGAAAAAACGGTCCAGCGGGCTGGCGCCAAGGGTCGCCGCGACTTCGAGCGGGCGCTTGCCGATGGCCTCGAAGGCGTTCTGGATCGGTTGCACGACAAAGGGCATGGAGTAGCAGACCGAACCGATCACCAGTCCACTGAAACTGAAGGCGAGGGTGCCGAGGCCCAGCTGCTGGGTCAGTGCGCCAAGCGGGCCGCTCGGGCCCATCGCGACCAGCAGATAGAAGCCGATTACCGTCGGCGGCAGGACCAGCGGCAGGGCAACCAGCGCGCTGATCGGTCCTTTCAGCCGCGAGCGGGTATGCGCCAGCCACCAGGCCAGCGGCGTGCCGACCAGCAGCAACAGCAGTGTGGTCAGTGACGCCAGCTTGAGGGTCAGCCAGATCGCGGCGAGGTCGGCGCTGTCGAGCGGCAGGCTCATGCTCAGTTCCCGTAGCCGTAACGGTTGATAATCGCTGTGGCGCGTTCACCCTTGAGGTAGGTCAGCAGCGCTAGCGCCGCCGGGTTGTCCGCGCCCCGGTCGAGCAGTACGGCATCCTGACGGATTGGCTGGTACAGCGCTGCCGGGATCGGCCAGGCCGAGCCGCTGGTGATGGCACCATTGCGGGAAATTTGCGCGAGAGCCACAAAGCCCAGTTCGGCGTTGCCACTGGCAACAAACTGGTAGGCCTGGCCGATGCTCTGGCCCTCGACCAACTTGGGTGCCAGCGCCTCGCTCAAGCCGAGGCCCTGCATCACCTGAGTGGCGGCCAGGCCGTAGGGCGCGGTTTTCGGATTGGCGATGGCCAGATGCCGAAAGTTGCCGCCGCGCAACTGCTGCTCACCGTCGCGGATCAGCTCGGCATCAGCCGACCACAGCGCCAGCGCGCCGGTTGCATAGGTAAAGCGTGAGCCTGCGACCCCCAGGCCTTCGCTCTCGAGCCGTGCCGGGGTGCTGGTGTCGGCAGCAAGGAATACCTCGAAGGGCGCGCCATGGCGGATCTGGGCATACAGCTGGCCAGTCGAGCCGAAGGCGGAAACCGCTCGATGGCCAGTGTCCTGTTCGAATGCCTGGGCGATCTCCCGCATCGGCGCGGTGAAGTTGGCCGCCACCGCGACCTGTACCTCGGCGGCCTGCAGCGGGTTGCCGACAGCGAGGCAGGTAGCGGCGGTGAGTAGTAGCGACAGACGCATGGATATCCTTGCTGTCAGGGGCTGAAACACCCGTTATATTATTCGTTATATAGCGATTGGCAATGGGTCGTGGGCAATGAAACTTGAAGGACAGGTCTGGTTCTCCCATCAGGGGCGGCCATTGGCAGGGCAGGACCGCATCGAGTTGCTGGTCTGTATCGCCGAGACCGGCTCAATCAGCAAGGCCGCCAGTGCCGTCGGCATGAGCTACAAGACTGCCTGGGATGCGGTCGATGCAATGAACAAGGCGTCTGGCAGCCCACTGGTGGAGCGCTCGGTGGGCGGCCGCGGTGGTGGCGGCACCCGGCTGACTGCCGCTGGCGAGCAACTGGTCGCCGCGTTTCGCCGTTATCAACAGGAACACGCGACCTTTCTGGCTCGGCTCAGCGAAGACGACAGCCTGGACCCTTACCTGCAGGTGATGAACCGGCTGCGGCTGCGCACCAGCGCGCGTAATCAGCTGTTTGCCCGAGTCGCCGCGTTGCACCCCGAGGGGCTGAGCGAGCGGGTGGAACTGAGCCTGGATGGTGGCCAGGTTCTGAGCGCGGTAGTTACACGCAGTAGCAGCGAACGGCTGGGATTGCGCGAGGGTACGGAGGTGTTTGCGCTGATCAAGGCGCCCTGGGTCAAGCTGGCCAGCGCCGTGCAGCCAAACCTGCTGACCGGCACGGTGTTGGTGCGGGAGCAGGCGGGTGCTCAGCTGGCACTGGAAGTCGAACTGTCCGGTGGTGCAGTGCTGGTGGCGACGCTGAACGATGAGCCGAGCGTGCCTACCGTTGGCGAGTCGGTCAGGCTGTGGATCGACCCGGAGCAGATCATTCTCTGTGTGCTCTAGGGCGTCTTTGGGGTACCGGGTCGAGCAGCCACATCAGCCGTGACGGCGCGGCAGGCGCAGCACGAGAAGCCCTAACAGCAGCCCCCAGAAGGCGCTGCCGATACCCCACAGCGCCAGCCCGGACGCGGTTACCAGAAAGGTCAGAAAAGCGGCCTCGCGCTGCTGATCGTCGTGCAGCGCGGACGCCAGCGCGTTGCCGATGGTGCCGAGCAACGCCAGGCCGGCAATCGCCATCACCAGCGCCTGCGGGAAGGCGGCAAACAGGCTGGCGACCGTGGCGCCAAACAATCCGGTCAGCAGATAGAAGAAACCACCCCAGGCACTGGCGCGAAAGCGCTGGCTCGGGTCGGCATCGGCATCCTTGCCAGCACAGATCGCCGCGCTGATGGCGGCGAGGTTGAAGGTATAGCCGCCGAAGGGTGCCAGCAGCAGGCCGGTGATGCCGGTGGTGGTCATCAGCGGCGAGGCCGGCAACTGATAGCCATTGGCGCGCAGCACCGCCATACCCGGCACGTTCTGCGACGCCATGGTGACGATGAACAGCGGGATGCCGACCCCGAGCAATGCCGGAACCGACAGCGCCGGGGTAGTCCAGACCGGCTTCGCCAGAGACCACTCCAGTTGCTCCAGATGCAGCTGCCCGGCGAAGGCGGCAACCAGCACACCAACCAGCAGGGTGACGGGAATCACGTAACGGGGAAACAGCAGCTTGCCGGCCAAATAGCAGGCCAGCATCAGCCCGACCAGCAGGGTCTGCTGCTGTAGCGCGCCGAACAGGTTGAGGCCAAACGGCAGCAGCACACCGGCCAGCATGGCGCCGGCCAGCGGGGCTGGAATCAGGCGCATGATGCGGTCGAACCAGCCGAGCAGACCGCACAGGGTGATCAATGCAGCGTTGAACAGAAACACACCGATGGCTTCGTTCAGGCTGAACCCGGGCAGACCGGTCGCCAGCAGTGCGCCGCCCGGGGTACTCCAGGCAATCAGCACCGGGGCGCGAAAACGCAGTGAGAGACCGATGCTGGTGACCGCCATGCCAATCCCGAGCGCCCACAGCCATGAGCTGATCTGGTCCGGGGAGGCGCCAGCGGCTGCGGCAGCCTGAAAGATAATCACCGCCGAGCTGGTGTACCCCACCAGCACGGCGATAAAACCGGCGGCAATGTGGGACGGGTTGAACCAGGCCTTCAGCATGTGACTATCCTCGATTGGCGGCTTGTGCGCTATAGCGCACGATTGGCCGATCCTAGCACCGTGCGCTATAACGCACAAAAGGAAATTGTTATGCTGTGCGCCCCTCAACTTAACGGACCTTTGATGCAGGAAATCAGCCAGTACCTTGCCGTCACCCTCAGGCAGCTGCGCAGCGACCGCGGCTGGAGCCTGGACCGTGCTGCGAGCGAGTGCGGCGTCAGCAAGGCAATGCTCGGCCAGATCGAGCGCGGTGAGTCGAGTCCGACGGTGGCGACGCTGTGGAAGATTGCCTCGGGCTTTGGTACGTCGCTGTCGAGCTTTATCGAGCCGCCGCCGGCTGAGCAACGTGGCGTAACCCTGCGCAGCGCCGACACCCTGCGCCAGCGCCCCGCAGCCGATGCCATGCTGATTGCGCCACTGTTTCCGTTTGATGCGCGCTACGGCTTCGAGCTGTTCGAGCTGACTCTGCTGCCGGGGTACGAGCGCCTGTCAGAACCCCACAGACCGGGGGTGGTGGAGCATGTGGTGGTGGTGCGCGGCGCCATGGAGCTGCTGGTGCAGGGCGTCTGGCAGCCGCTGAAAGAGGGCGAGGCCGTGCGTTTTGCGGCGGACCAGCCGCACGGCTACCGCAATCCGGGAGCCGTGCCCGCCGTGTTTCACAATCTGATTTACTACCCGCCGGGCAGCGCCGCTCAATCGCGGTAGAACACCTGCACCAGGTGGTAGCCGAACTGGCTCTTGACCGGGCCGTGCACCACTTTCAGCGGTTTCTTGAAGATGATCTGATCGATGGCCCGGACCATCTGGCCCGGACGCACCTCACCCAGATCGCCACCGCGTTTCTTGGACGGGCAGGTCGAATACTTCTTTGCCAGCACATCGAAGGCTTCACCGGCGGCGATACGTTTCTTCAGTGCGGCTGCTTCGGCTTCGGTCTTGACCAGAATGTGGCGGGCCATGGCGACGGGCATGACGGGTTCCTCTCGGGTTCAGCGGGATTCGTACCAGGGGCGGCTGCGATTGATCATACCGACCAGCCAGAGCATCAATGGTACTTCAATCAGCACGCCAACGACTGTTGCCAGTGCGGCGCCGGAGTTGAACCCGTACAGCGCGATGGCCACCGCAACTGCCAGTTCAAAGAAATTCGAGGCGCCGATCAGGGTCGAGGGTGCAGCCACATCGTGGCGTACCCCGAAGCGGCGGTTTAGGCCGTAGCCGAGCGCGGCGATAAACAGCGTCTGCAGCAGGATCGGGATGGCCAGTAGGGCAATCACCAGCGGCTGCTGCACCAGCGCCTCGCCCTGAAATGAGAACAGCAGCACCAGCGTCGCCAGCAGCGCACCCATCGACAAGGGCGCAATGGCGCTCAGCGCCTGTTCCAGCGCAGCCGGGCCGCGGCGCAGCAGCAGGTAGCGTGCGGTCTGGGCAATCGCCAGCGGCAGCACGATATACAGGCCGACCGACAGCAGCAGGGTATCCCAGGGTACGACGATATCGCTGACGCCGAGCAGCAGCGCGACAATCGGCGCAAAGGCGATGACCATCACCGCGTCGTTCAGTGCCACCTGACTGAGGGTGAACTGCGGGTTGCCGCGGCACAGATTGCTCCAGACAAACACCATGGCCGTGCAAGGCGCAGCGCCCAGCAGGATCAGGCCGGCGACGTAGTAGTCCAGTTGCTCTGCGGGCAGCCAGCCGGCAAACAGGTGACGAATGAACAGCCAGGCAAACAGCGCCATCGAGAACGGCTTGACCGCCCAGTTCACCAGCAGGGTGATGGCAATGCCGCGGGTTTGCTGGCGCACTTCGCCGAGCGCGGCAAAGTCGACCTTCATCAGCATCGGAATGATCATCACCCAGATCAGCAGCCCGACCGGCAGGTTGACGTTGGCGATGCTGAGCGAGCCCAGTGCCTGCATGGGCGCCGGCAGCAGCACGCCGAGCAGAGTGCCGAGGGCGATGCAGAGGGCAACCCAGAGGGTCAGGTAGCGTTCAAAGCGGCCCATGGGCAGGGGCTGGCTGGGGTCGTCGGTGCTGCTTTGCATATGACAGGCCTTCTCTGGCGTAACAAAATATTCACTTTTCCGCATATGCGGAATTTCATATATATTGCCCGCAGGCTGGTTTCACAAGTGAATTTTATGTTGAGCGAACCTCTGACGCCGCCGGTGCTGTTCAAGGCGCTGGCCGATGACACCCGGGCCCGCCTCTGCGCGCTGCTGGTCGATAACCTGGAACTCTGCGTGTGCGAGCTGACTGACGCGTTGTCGCTCTCGCAACCGAAGATATCCCGACATCTGGCGTTGCTGCGCAAGCTGAATGTGTTGATGGATGAGCGGCGCGGGCAGTGGGTCTATTACCGGCTGCACCCGGATCTACCGGGGTGGGCGGGCGAGGTGATCAGACAAGCCGCGCACAGCCAGCCGCATTGGCTGGAGGCCGAGCGGGCGCGTTTGGCGGGCGCTGCAGATGCCTGCTGTGAGCCGCGCCGCTGAGCCGCGCCAGCGGCTATTCTGAGAACAACGATCCGCCGCAATCAGTGCGGGTCAATCGGAGGGACGCACTATGACTATCAAGGTAGGCATCAACGGCTTTGGCCGCATCGGCAAACTGGCACTGCGCGCCGCGTGGGACTGGCCGGAGCTGGCGTTTGTACAGATCAACGATCCGGGCGGCGATCCGGCAACCCACGCGCATTTGCTCAACTTTGACTCGGTACACGGGCGCTGGCAGCACGAAGCACAGGCTGATGGCGATGCGCTGGTCATTGCCGGCCGTCGAGTACCGCTCACCCGCAACCGGGCGATTGCCGACACTGACTGGTCCGGCTGCGATCTGGTCATCGAGGCCAGCGGCGTCCACAAGATCAGCGCCGCGCTGCAGCCCTATCTGGATCAAGGCGTACGCCGGGTGGTGGTCAGCGCGCCGGTCAAGGAGCCGGGGGTGCTTAACGTGGTGCTGGGCGTAAACGACCAGCTGTTCGACCCGGCAGTGCATCCGATCGTAACTGCCGCGTCCTGCACTACCAACTGCCTGGCGCCGGTGGTCAAGGTGATCCACGAGGCGCTGGGCATTCGCCACGGCTCGATCACCACCATTCACGACCTGACCAATACCCAGAGCATTCTCGATCAGCCGCACAAGGACCTGCGCCGCGCCCGCGCCTGCGGCATGAGCCTGATTCCGACCAGCACCGGCTCGGCGACCGCGATTGCCGAGATTTTCCCGGCGCTGCGCGGCAAGCTGAACGGCCATGCCGTCCGGGTGCCATTGGCCAACGCGTCGCTGACCGATTGCGTGTTCGAGGTTGAGCGCGCGACCACGGTTGAGGAGGTCAATGCGCTGTTCAAGGCCGCTGCGGCAGGCCCGCTGGCCGGCATTCTCGGCTATGAAGAGCGGCCACTGGTGTCGATCGACTACCGTACCGATCCGCGCTCCTCGATTATCGACGCGCTCAGCACCATGGTGATCAATGGCACTCAGGTGAAAATTTACAGCTGGTACGACAACGAGTGGGGTTACAGCAACCGCTTGGTGGAACTGGTGCGCAAGGTGGGGCAGGCGGGCAATTGATGCAGCGACTGGCGCAGCTGCCGACGGAGGTTCGGCAGTATCTGGTGGTCACCGGTAACTACTGGAGTTTCACCCTCACCGACGGCGCGCTGCGCATGCTGGTGGTGTTGCACTTCCACCAGCTCGGCTACAGCCCGTTGCAGATCGCCGGGTTGTTCCTGTTCTACGAGTTCTTTGGTGTGGTGACCAACCTGCTCGGTGGCTGGCTGGGTGCGCGCATCGGGCTGAACCGCACGATGAATATCGGCCTGGCGTTGCAGGTGCTGGCGCTCGGCATGCTGGCAGTGCCGACCGGCTGGCTGACGGTGGGCTGGGTGATGGCGGCGCAGGCGCTGTCGGGCATCGCCAAGGATCTGAACAAGATGAGCGCCAAGAGCGCGGTCAAGCTGCTGCTGCCGGACGAGCAGCAGGGTGCACTGTACCGTTGGGTGGCGCTGCTGACTGGCTCGAAGAACGCGCTCAAGGGTGTGGGTTTCTTCCTTGGCGCAGGGTTGCTGGCGCTGCTCGGGTTCCGAGGCGCGGTGCTGGCGATGGGCATCGTTCTGGCGCTGGTCTGGCTGCTCAGCCTGCGCCTGCTGCGCCGGGATCTGGGCCGCGCCAAGGGCAAACCGAAGTTTCGTGATCTGCTGTCCAAGAGCCGGGCGATCAACCTGCTGTCGGCCGCACGGTTGTGCCTGTTTGCCTCCCGCGATGTCTGGTTCGTGGTCGCCCTGCCGGTCTATCTGTCGGCGGTATTCGGCTGGGATGTCTGGTCGGTGGGCGCCTTTATGGCGCTTTGGGTGATTGGCTACGGGGTGGTGCAGGCCCGGGCGCCAGCGCTGACCAGGCGCCGCAGCGCTGGCCAGCCGGGCGGTCGCGCGGCGGCCGGCTGGGCGTTGGCGCTGGCAGTGGTGCCGGCGCTAATCGCGCTGGGCTTGATGCTGGATGATCAATCGCGCTGGGTGCTGCTTGGCGGGCTGCTGGTGTTCGGCGTGGTGTTTGCGCTCAACTCGGCGCTGCACAGCTACCTGATCGTTTCCTGGGCTGCGCGCGATGCGGTGTCGCTGGATGTGGGGTTCTACTACATGTCCAACGCGGCGGGGCGGCTACTGGGCACCTTGTTGTCCGGCTGGGTGTATCAGCAGTACGGGCTGGTGGCCTGCCTGTGGCTGTCGGCGGCGCTGGTGCTGGCCGCCGGGTTGATCTCGCTGGCGCTGCCGGTCGGCGCTACTCGCCCAGCTCGCTGCGACTAGCCTTGTTCGACAGGCGCAGGCCGCGCAGGCTGCGTTTGACGCTCTTGAGGTGGTTGACCAGCTCGGGGCCGCGGCGCATGGCCATGCCCATCGCCAGTACATCGATGACCACCAGGTGAGCGATGCGTGAGGACAGCGGCGTGTAGATGTCGGTGTCTTCCGGCACGTCGATCGGGATGTGCACCTGCCCCAGTTCGGCCAGTGGCGTACGGCTCGGGCACAGGCTGATCAAGGTCGCGCCGGTTTCCACCACCAGACTGGCCGAGTGCAGCAGGTCCTTGGTGCGGCCGGTCTGGGAAATCGCTACCGCCACATCTTCCGGCCCGAGGGTCACAGCCGACATCGCCTGCATGTGCGGGTCGGAGTAGGCTGCGGTCGAGACCAACAAACGGAAGAACTTGTGCTGGGCATCGCTGGCTACCGCGCCGGACGCGCCGAAGCCATAGAACTCGACGCGGCGGGCGTGGGTGAGGGCGGTGATGGCCTGTTCGATGGCGTTCGGGTCGAGCCGTTCGCGCACATCCATCAGGGTCGCCAGCGTGGTGTCGAAGATTTTGTGTGACAGCGCATCAACGCTGTCATCCTCGCTGATCGAGAACTGCCCGAAGCTGGCGCCAGCGGCGAGGCTCTGGGCCAGCTTCAGCTTGAGATCCTGAAATCCGCTGCAGCCAATCGCCCGGCAGAAGCGTACGATGGTGGGCTCGCTGACACCGACCTGTTGTGACAGGTCGGCCATCGATGAGTGCATCACCTGCGCGGCCTGGGCCAGAACGAAATCGGCGACCTTCAGCTCGGACTTTCTGAGCTGGTCACGGTTGGCAGCGATGTGCTGGAGCATGTTCATGATGGCATCATGTCTGGCAGCGAATGGATGGCAGCGCGGCTGCCGTATCTGAAATGGTTCGAACACCCTTGGTGTAGTAGCGCTTGTAGTTATACTACAAAAACGGCCGAGGTGTGGCGCGCAGGAGGATTTGACGTGGCTCGGGCGGGAATCAGCTGTGACATGGTGGTGTTCGGTGGCACCGGTGATCTGGCCATGCGCAAGCTTTTGCCTGCGCTCTACTACCTGCATCGTGACGGTCATCTGCATCCCGACACCCGCATCCTGGCGTTGGCCCGCGCCGAGCACAGCATCGAAAGCTATCGCAAGCTGGTCAAACGCCACGTCGGTCAGCACGTGTCGCGCCGCGATTTTGACCAGAGCGTCTGGGAGGTCTTCGCCGAGCGTCTCGACTACCTGTCGCTGGATGTCAGCCAACGGGTTGCCTTCCCGCGGTTGACCAAGGTTCTCAAGCCAGGCACCGGGCGGGTCCGGGTGTTCTATCTGGCGACCCTGCCCAACCTGTTTGCCCCCACGGTTCAGCATCTGGCCTCGGTTGGCCTGGCCGACGAGTCCGCCCGTGTTGTGTTGGAGAAGCCGCTGGGCGAGAGCCTGCAGACTGCGACCCGGATCAACGAACAGATCGGCCAGGTGTTCGACGAGTCGCGGGTATTCCGGATTGATCACTACCTTGGCAAGGAAGCGGTACAGAATCTGCTGGCGCTACGCTTTGGCAACGCGCTGTTCGAGCCGCTGTGGCGCAACGCGCACATTGACCATGTGCAGATCAGCGTGCTGGAAAGCGTGGGTGTGGAGAACCGCGGTGACTACTACGATCGCGCCGGGGCGATGCGCGACATGGTGCAGAACCACCTGCTGCAGTTGCTCTGTCTGGTCGCCATGGAAGCGCCGGTGCATTTCGAGCCGGAGGCGGTGCGCAACGAAAAGCTGAAGATTCTCGAGGCGCTGCGACCGATCACCGGTATGGACGTGCAGGACCGCACCGTGCGCGGCCAGTACGCAGCCGGTGAGCACGCCGGTGAGCGGCTGCCGGCCTACTACTTCGAGAAAAGCGTCGACCACGACAGCAACACCGAAACCTACGTTGCGCTGCAGGCCGAGATCGACAACTGGCGCTGGGCCGGGGTGCCGTTCTACCTGCGCACCGGCAAGTGCATGGCGCAGCGCAAGTCCGAAATCGTTATCCAGTTCAAGCCAGTGCCGCACAAGCTGTTTCCGCAGCGCGGCGACAGTCCGGAAAACAACCGGCTGATCATCAGTCTGCAGCCGGACGAAGGCATTAGTCTGTCGCTGATGGCCAAATCACCGGGCCGTGGGATGGGCTTGCAGGAAGTGGAGCTGGATCTGAACTTTGATGAGGCCTTCACCCGTCGGCGCTGGGACGCTTACGAGCGACTGCTGCTGGATGTCATCGAAGGCGATGCCACGTTGTTCATGCGCCGTGACGAGATCGGCGCAGCCTGGCGCTGGGTTGATCCGATCATCGATGGCTGGCGCGACTGCTATCGCTCGCCCAAGCGTTATCCGGCTGGCAGTTGGGGGCCGGATGCCGCGGACAGTCTGCTTGAGCGCCGCGGCCACCGCTGGCTGGACCAACGTTAGGCCGAGTAGTCGTCGCTGGCTGTATTGAGCAGATCCGGGGTGCGCTGACTCTGCCTGAGCAGTTCAGTGAAATCGTCGGCGCTGACTGCTCGACTGATCAGATAGCCCTGTACTTCGTCGCAGCCATGTTCCTTGAGGAAGTTGAGCTGCCCTTCGTTCTCGACCCCTTCGGCAACCACCTGCAGTGACAAACTGTGGGCCATGGCGATGATGGCGCGCACGATAGCATCGTCGCCGGCGCCATCGTTGAGCGGGGCGATAAATGCACGGTCGATCTTCAGGGTGCTGATCGGGAAGCGTTTGAGGTAGGCGAGTGACGAGTAGCCGGTGCCGAAGTCGTCAACCGACAGGCTGACCCCAAGGGCGCGCAGCGCATTGATATTGTCGACGATGGCCTCGCTGTGCTCGGCCAGCATGCTTTCGGTCAGCTCCAGTTCCAGCAACCGGGCGGGCAGGTTGTGGCGCTGCAAAATATGTCGGACACGAGCGGCAAAGCCTTCCTGGCGTAGCTGTTGCACGGACAGGTTGACTGACACAACCACCGACGCCGGTCCGTTGTGACACCAGCGGCTGGCCTGCTCGCAGGCCTGATTAAGAACCTGCTCGCCAAGGGTGACGATCAGGCCGGCTTCCTCGGCAATACTGATGAACTCGCTGGGCATGATGGTGCCACGGTCCGGATGCGGCCAACGCACCAGCGCTTCGGCGCTGCGGATACGGTCGCTGGCCAGATGCAGCTTGGGCTGGAAGTGGACCACCAGTCGCTGCTCGTCGATTGCCTTGCGCAGTTGGTTTTCCAGTTGCAGACGGTCGATGCTGTAGGCCCGCAGCTGGCGGGTATAGAACTGCCAGCGGTTGCCACCCAGATGTTTGGCATGCTGCATTGCCTGGTTGGCCTGGGTAATCAGTTGCAGGCTGTCGCGGGCGGTGGTCGGGAACAGGCTGATGCCAATCGAGGCAGTGATTACCAGCTCGTGGTCGGCGATCAGCATCGGCTCACGCAGACGCTCAAGCATGTGTCCGGCCAGCATGCCGAGGGTATCGCTGCAGCTGGCGTTCTCGACAATTACCACGAACTCGTCTGCCGACAGGCGAGCCAGCGGGTGTTGGCCGGCTAGTAGGGTGCTCAGGCGACGGGCTACCTCCTGCAGCAGGCCGTCGGCGACGGTGTGGCCGAGGGTGACGTTGATCTGCTTGAAACGGTCCAGGTCGATATGCAGCAGGGCCAGTTGACTGTCACCCTTGCGTGCGCGGGCGGTGGCTTCCTGCAGGCTTTCACTGAACAGGCTGCGATTGGCCAGCTGGGTCAACGGATCGTAGTTGGTCAGGTACTGCAGCTGTTCTTCTGTCTGCCGGTGGGTGGTCAGATCGGCGAAGAAGCCAACGTAATGGGTGATTTGCGCCGCGGCGTTGCGCACCACGGTCATCTGCAGCCAGATCGGGAAGGTGTCGCCGTTGCGTCGCCGGCCGGTCATCTCGCCCTGCCAGCGGTCCTTGCTGTTGAGCAGGCTCTGCAGGTGCAGGGCTTGCTGACGCAGATCGTCCGAGCCGGCCAGGTCGAGTATGTTGCGCCCCACGGCTTCATGCTGCTGCAGTCCGGTGATGACGCTGTAAGCCTGGTTGACGGCCAGAACATCCAGGGACGGGCTGAGGATGAAAATACCTTCGCTGGAGGCCTCGAACACCGTCGCCGAGAGCTGGGCCTGCTCGTCCTGCAGCTTGCGTGCGCTGATGTCACGCCGGGTGCCGATCATACGCAGCACGCGGCCTTTCGCATCGCGTTCCACCGCGCGGCCGCTGTCCTCGACCCACAGCCAGTAGCCATCGGCGTGACGCACGCGGTACTCCATGCGGTAGGCCTGGGTCTGGTTTTTCATGTGCTGCACCAGGGTCTTGCGGACCATGGTCACGTCCGCCGGATGCACCAGCGGGCGCAGATCCTGCAGCATGCTCGGCACCGCTTCGTCGGGCATGCCGAACAGCGATTTGAGGCGTGAGTGGTAGACCTTGTCGCTCGTCAGATCCCAGTCCCAGATGCCGAGTTGGCTGGCTTCCATCGCCAGGCTCAGTTGTGCCTCGCTGGCCTGCAGGTTGTGGGTGGCGGCCTCTAACTCGGAGGTGCGCTGGCGTACCCGCTCTTCCAGTTCGACGTGACTGTTGCGCAGCGATTGTTCCGCCTGACGGCGTTGAGCGATCTCGCGGGTCAGCTGTTGGTTCAGCTCTTCGGTGCGCTGGTGGGCACTGCCGAGGTTACCGAGCAGGGCCTCATTGCGCAGGTTGGTAATCATGGCCTGACGCATGGTGCGGTGAATCAGGGCGGCGGTCAGGATGATAAACACCAGCATCAATAGCGACATGGCCGCCCAGTTGCGGCTGCTGGGGCTGCCGTCGAGCAGCAGGAAGACCGTGGGTGGCAGCCAGGCCGGCAGCAGGAAGGATGCGAAGGCGCTGAAGCGAGTCGCATAAAGCACACCGACGCACAGACTGACACCGCCGGCGATGCTGTACATCACCGACTGTTCGGCAAAATTGTTGAGTGGTGTCAGCCCGATATAGACCCAGCTCAGACACAGACCGGAGGCAAGATTGCCGAGATGGAAAAACAGACTCCAGCGGCGACGCAGGCGCTCCTGTGATGGGGCCAGCCAGTAGCGGCGTACCAGCATCTGGCGCAGGACGGCCAGTAGCGCAAGGGCACTCAGCCAACTGAACAGGTGAACCGCAGACGCATGATTCCAGGCCAGCGGTGTAACCAGCAGGGCGGTACACAGCAGCAACCACTGAGGCAGGCGTGACTGGGCGTACAGCTGGTTCATCTGCTGCAGGCGCAGGTCGTGGTGCGATATCGGGCTGAACGCGGCTTGGCTGCCAGTCATGACTGTGCTGCGCTCCGGTTGCCCATGTTTGTTATTGTTATCATGCGTACGACTTCGGGTGTGACGACATGTCAGGCTCTTCACCTTACACCAGCACTGTCGCGCGGCACAGTCCCCGGGCCGCAAAATGTTGAACCAGAGCGGTTTGCCGCGCGACTCAGCCACGCAACTTCCGGCGCAGGACGGCGGGCTGCTAGAATGCCGCGATGGATATCTCCCACCTTCTCAATTCGCTTAACGACGCTCAACGTCAGGCCGTCACTGCCTCGGTTGGTCAGCAATTGGTGCTGGCTGGCGCCGGCTCCGGCAAGACCCGGGTACTGGTTCATCGCATTGCCTGGCTGGTCCAGGTCGAACAGGCCTCACCCTGGAGCATTCTCTCCGTCACCTTTACCAACAAGGCCGCCTATGAAATGCGTGCGCGGATCGAGCAGTTGCTCGGCATCGCGCCGCAGGGCATGTGGGTTGGCACCTTCCACGGCTTGGCGCACCGGTTGCTGCGCGCGCACTGGCGCGAGGCCGGGCTGGCCGAACAATTCCAGATCCTCGACAGTGACGACCAGCAGCGGCTGGTCAAGCGGGTGATCCGCGAGCTGGGGCTGGACGAGAACCAATGGGCGCCCAAACAGGCCCAATGGTGGATCAATGCGCAAAAGGATGAAGGCCTGCGCCCGCAGCATATACAGCCGGCCGGTGATCTCTATATGAGCACCATGGTGCGCATCTACGAAGCCTACGAGCAGGCCTGCAGCCGGGCGGGTGTGGTCGATTTTGCCGAGTTGCTGCTGCGCTCGCTGGAGTTGTGGCGCGACAACCAGACCCTGCGCGAGCAGTATCGGGCGCGCTTCAAGCACATTCTGGTCGACGAGTTTCAGGATACCAACGCGGTGCAGTACGCCTGGCTGCGGCATTTGGCGGGCAAGACACCGAGCCTGATGGTGGTCGGTGACGACGACCAGTCGATCTACGGCTGGCGCGGGGCGCGAATCGAGAACATCCAGCAGTTCCAGACCGACTACCCGAACGCCGAGATGATCCGTCTGGAACAGAACTACCGCTCCACCGCGACCATCCTCAAGGCTGCCAACGCGCTGATCGGCAACAACTCGGGGCGCCTCGGCAAGGAGCTCTGGACCGACGGCAACGAAGGCGAGCCGATCGCCCTGTACGCTGGTTTCAATGAGCAGGACGAGGCGCGCTTTATCGTTGAGCGCATTGAGCAGGGTATCCGCGACGGGCTGGCCCGCAGCGAGATTGCCATCCTCTATCGCTCCAACGCCCAGTCGCGGGTGATCGAAGAAGCGTTGCTGCGCAGCGGCATTCCCTATCGTATCTACGGCGGCCAGCGTTTCTTTGAGCGCGCCGAGATCAAGAACGCCATGGCTTATCTGCGGCTGATGGCTAACCGCGGCGATGACGGCGCGCTGGAGCGCATCATCAACCTGCCGACCCGCGGCATCGGCGATAAGACCGTCGAACTGCTGCGCCAGCAGGCGCGGGAACGCGATGTGTCCATGTGGCAGGCGGGCTGCGATCTGATTGATAACAAGGGGCTGCCGGGCCGGGCAGCCAATGCGGTGCAGGGCTTCTTGGTACTGATCGAGGAAATGGCTGAGCGCGCCGAAGGGTTGCCGCTCTACAGTCAGGCGCAGGTGGCGATCGAACACAGCGGATTATTGCGCTTTCACGAACAGGAAAAGGGCGACAAGGCCCAGGCGCGCGTTGAGAACCTGGAAGAGCTGGTCTCTGCCGCGCGCGGTTTCGAGAACGATATGGCCGACGAGGAAGAAGAGGGCGACGTGCTGCTGGCCTTCCTCGCCCACGCCTCGCTGGAAGCGGGCGAAACCCAGGCCGATCGTTTTGAGGACAGTGTGCAGCTGATGACCCTGCACAGTGCCAAGGGTCTGGAGTTCCCGCTGGTATTCATGGCCGGGGTCGAAGAGGGGTTGTTTCCGCACAAGATGAGTCTGGAAGATCCGGGCCGGCTTGAGGAAGAACGCCGGCTGGCCTACGTGGGTATTACCCGGGCGATGCAGCAGCTGGTGATGACCTGGGCCGAGACGCGCCGCTTGTACGGCAGCGAAACGTTCAACAAGGTCTCACGCTTTGTCCGCGAGATTCCATCGGAACTGATTCGCGAAGTACGTCTTGGCAGTCAGGTCAGCCGACCCTTTGGCCCGGCCAAGGGCAACCTGTTCTCCAGCGAAGCGACCGAGAGCACCGGGTTTGCTCTTGGTCAGCGCGTCGAACACGCCCTGTTCGGTGAGGGTGTGGTGCTCAATTACGAGGGCCACGGTGCGCAGGCGCGGATTCAGGTCAACTTTGATAATGAAGGCAGCAAATGGCTGATGGTTGCCTACGCCAAGCTGCAGGCGCTGTAAGCGCCGAAACACTAGATTAACGCCGGCGCGGCATCGGCCGCTTGCCGCAGACAGGGTGGAGCTGAGTGATGAAACGACGGGAATTGTTGACGGCTGCGGGTCTGGGTTTGGGGGCCGCGGCGCTGGCGGGTTGCAAGGACGACAGCGCACCTGTCGGCAGCGCACCAGCGCCGGCAGAGCAACGCTTTCGCTGGAAAATGGTGACCTCCTGGCCGGAGAACTTTCCTGGCCTGGGCACCACCGCGCAGCACTTTGCCGACACTGTGGCACGACTCTCCAATGGCCGTTTGACCATTCAGGTGTTTGCCGCCGGTGCTCTGGTTCCCGCACTGGAAGTGTTCGACGCGGTTTCCGGTGGTACCGCCGAACTTGGCCATAGCGCGGCCTATTACTGGAAGGGCAAGAGTGCGGCAGCGCCGTTCTTCACCGCCGTGCCGTTTGGCATGAACGCACAGGAGATGAATGCCTGGCTGTACGAAGGCGGCGGGTTGGAGCTGTGGCAGAGGGCGTACGATCCGCTCGGCGTGGTGCCGCTGCCCTGCGGCAATACCGGTGTGCAGATGGCTGGCTGGTTCAACAAGGAGATCAACAGCCTGGATGACCTGCAGGGCCTGAAGATCCGTATGCCGGGCTTCGGCGGCGAGGTGTTGTCGCGTGCTGGCGCGACCACGGTCAACCTGCCTGGCAGCGAAATCTTCACCTCGCTGCAGACCGGGGTGATCGATGCGACCGATTGGGTCAGCCCCTACAACGACCTGGCGTTCGGTCTGCACAAGGCGGCCAAGTTCTATTACTACCCTGGCTGGCAGGAGCCGTGTGCGGTGCTGGAGCTGACCATCAACAAGCAGAAGCTGGCGGAGTTGCCGGATGATCTGCGCAGTATCGTTATTGATGCCGCGCGCTCGACCAACCAGGCGATGCTCGATGAGTACGGTCGACGCAACGCCGAGGCGCTACATACCCTGGTTGACGAGCACAATGTGCAGCTGCGTCGGCTACCGGATGGGGTGCTGGATCGTTTGCGTGACATCAGTGCCGATGTGCTGGAGGAAACCGCCTCGCTCGACCCGATCAACCGTGAGGTCTGGGATTCGATGCAGGCGTTCCGGGAGAAGATCCAGGCCTGGCACGCAATCAGCGAAAAGGCCATGTACGACCTGCGCACTTGAACAAAACGCCCCGCCTAGCGGGGCGTTTTTTTGCCTGGCCGATCTGCTGCCGGTTGACCACAGGCCTGCAGCACGACTAACGTCTCGAATACTGGCACCTTGCCATAAAACAATAAATTCTACCGAGCCGCTGGCGTAGTCCTTGCAGAACGCTGCGCTGAAATAGGCAACGGCAGCGAGGCAATCTTTTGCAGAACACAGCACAACCAACACCGGTTGGTGATTTTCAGTACTGGTGGAACCAGCAGGGTGAATGGGTCGAGGCGCCCAACGAGCGGCGTGGCGGCAATAGTGGCGTGCAGCGCCTGAGCGCCAGTAATGACGCCATTCTGTATCTCAAACGCCAGGTAGGTCATCTTAGCCGCTCCATTCGCCACCCCTTGGGGCGCCCCACGGTTGTGCGTGAGGCGCGCGCGTTGGCAGCCTATCGCGCAGCCGGCGTACGCGTGCCGCGGACCGTTTTTGCGGGAGCGCGGCGGCAAGGTGAATGGCAAGGGTTGCTGGTGACCGAGGAGCTGAAGGGTTTTATTTCTCTGGATGACTGGTATGCAGGCAACGGGGAATTTCAGCACGGCGCGGCCGTGCACCGCCATATGCTGCGCGAACTGGCGCAGACGCTCTGGCGGGCCCATGCTCAAGGACTGCAGCACGGCTGTCTGTACTCAAAGCACGTCTTTATCAGAGTGCGCAGTCAGGGCGTAGAGATTGCACTGCTTGATCTGGAGAAGAGCCGACGCCGCTGGCGCAAGCGTGCGGCGGTGCGACACGACTTGACCCAGCTCTATCGTCACCGGGGCGCCATGCCCGAGTCGGACTGGCTTCAGATGCTGGACGACTACCGCAAGGTGGCCGCGATCGTGCCGAGCGAGCGCTTGCTCGGACGGAACACCCCGGTCAGGCCGAAACGGGCCTGAGCCGACGCTAAACAGGGAGGCTACGAATGGATTCGAACGCGCTGCTCTACCCGATGATCTTTCACGTCTGCTGGATGGCGCTGTTGTATGTGTTGCTCACCCTATTGCGCGCGCCAGCAATCTGGGGCTTTGATACCCGCTCCGGCGCGATTGCCAGATGGGTTGAACTCGAGCCGCGGGTCAGTGCCAATCTCTCCAACCAGTTTGAATGGCCGTTGCTGTTCTACGTCTGCTGCGTGGTGTTGATGCAGATGGGGCCGTTGGACGGCGTTCAGTGGTTGCTGGCCTGGATATTCATTGCTGGTCGGGTCGTGCACAGTTTGGTGCAGATACTGACCAGTAATATTCGTCTGCGTGGTTTGGTGTTTACCATCAACTTTCTCGCCGTGCTGCTGATGTGGGCCAGACTGTATGGCTCGACGCTGTGACCGTATCCGCCACCCAACCGCCAAGGTAGCCTCCAGCCGATGACATCGTTCAATATCCGCCTCGCCAGCATTGCAGACGCTGAACGGGTTGGCGTGCTGTTTGATCAGTACCGTCAGTTCTATCAACAGCCGGCTGATCTGCCGCGAGCGGTCAGCTACCTGCGCGCGCGGCTGGAGAAAGGCGATTCCACCGTCTTGATGGCACAGACGGCCGAGGGTGTGCTGGCCGGCTTTTGTCAGTTGTACCCGAGCTTTTGCTCGGTGGATGCTGCGCCGATCTGCATCCTCTATGACCTGTTCGTGGCAGCCGAGTATCGGCAGCAGGGCATTGCCGGCGCGCTGCTGGCGGCCGCGCAACAGCAGGCACGGGAGCTTGGGGCGGTGCGTATGGAGTTGGCTACGGCGATCAGCAATACCTCTGCCCAGCGGCTGTATGAGGCGACTGGCTGGGTACGTGATACGACCTTCCTGAACTATAGCAAGGTCGTCACGGATTGACTCGGAACTCAAGCATCTGCGCTCAAAGGCCTGTTATGCTCAGCCGGAAAATGCCTGCTGCATAGCCAAAGGACTGCCCCATGACTGCCCCGCAATACGCTGGTTTCTGGCTGCGATTTGTCGCCAGCCTGATCGACACCGTGATCTTTACTCTGGTGCTGATGGTGCCGCTGGCACTGATCTACGGCGAGCGTTACTGGATCGACGAGACCATGGTGCATGGCGTCTGGGATGTGCTGCTGACCTATATTGCCCCGTTCATTGCGACTGTCTGGTTCTGGCAGCGCTATCTCGGTACACCGGGCAAGATGGCACTGCGTCTGCGGGTGGTGGATGCGCGGACCGGCGCGCCGCTGCCGATGGGGCAGTGTGTGCTGCGCTATATCGGCTATTTCGTATCCGCGTTGCCACTGTGCCTGGGTTTTCTCTGGGTGGCGTTTGATGCGCGCAAGCAGGGCTGGCACGACAAGATTGCCGGCAGTGTGGTGATTGTCGAGCCGCGCGATACGGCGCGTGTCGGCGACCGGGCCTGAGCACATCATGTCCCAGTCTGGCCCGATCATTCTGTTCGACGGCGTCTGCAAGCTCTGCAGCGCCTGGGCCAATTTCATCATCGCGCACGATACCGAGCGCCGGTTTCGGCTGTGCAGCGTGCAGTCCGCGGCGGGGCAGCGGCTGCTGGCGGAGCACGGTTATCCCACCGATACCTTTGAAACCATGCTGGTGGTTGATGGCCAACTCGGCTTCGAGAAGAGTGCCGCGTTCTTCTTCGTGATGAACCGGCTTGGCTGGCCGTGGCGCGCTCTGTGCGTGCTTCGGTTGATCCCGCGCCCGCTGCGCGACTGGCTGTACGACCGTATCGCACTGAATCGCTACCGCCTGTTCGGCCGTTACGAGCTGTGCCAGCTGCCCTCGGCCGATCACCTGGGGCGCTTTGTCGATGAGTAGCCCGGACGCGCTGAAGCTGGCCCGCTGGTGTCGCTGGATGCTGGCGCTGGTCTTCATCTATCACGGCCTGGTACCCAAGGTGCTGTTTCTCAGCCCGGTCGAAGTGCAGATGGTCGAGGCGGCCGGCCTGGGTCTGGATGCCCAGATCATTTCGCCGCTGGCCGGCGTGGGCGAAGTGCTGCTCGGGCTGCTGATTCTGTTTGGCTGGTTCGGCCGCTGGCCGGTTCTCGCCGCCGCATTGGGGTTAGTCGGGCTGCTCGCTTATGTCGCCTTGTATACGCCCGCACTGTTGCTCGGGGCATTCAACCCGGTAACGACCAATCTGCCAGCGCTGCTGTTGTGTGGTTTGATCATCCGCCTTGAAACCGGCTGCAACACGGACGCCTGAATGTGGTCATAACGCTCTGACGGGCCGTGTTGGCCCTGTACGCAAGGAGCTGTTGTGCCTTCATCCTGGAAACCCCGCCTCTGGCTGACGGTGCTGCTGGGCATCGTGCTGCAGCCGTTTGTGTTTCTCTATGTCAATCGCCCGCGGCTGTTCTGGCTGTATCTGCTGCTCGCGTTGGTGGTTGCCGGTATCGACTGGTACTACGAGCTGGCGCTGACGCTGGTATTCAGCGTGATCTGTCCGTTGCACGCGGTGCTGATCGTGCGGCGTTACGACCCGCAGACGCCACGGCGCTGGTTCAATCGCGCCAGTGTGGCGGTTGGGCTCTACCTTGCAGTAATGCTCGGGATTCTGGGGGCGCGTACTTTTCTGTATGAGCCCTATGAGGTGCCGTCGGCCTCGATGCACCCGACGCTGGTTGAGGGCAATCTGTTTGTGGCGCAGAAGTGGGGTTTTGCCCATCGCAGCCTGTTTGGCTTTACCTTGCCCGGCAGCGATTCCCTGGATACCCGACATCTGCAACGTGGCGAGGTCTATGTGTTCTATCCGCCGGAGCACGATGTGCTGTACGTGAAACGGTTGATGGCGCTGCCAGGCGACGTGATTGCACTGACGCCGGACGGGGTGGTGATCAACGGCGAAAAGCTGCCACGGGAGCTGTTGTCAGACGCCGATGGTGTGCGGGTTTATCGCGAGCAGAACGGCGGCAAGCGCTATCAGATTCAGCAGCTGGACGCCGCAGCGCAACAGCCAATCCAGACCTTTAAGGTGCCGGACGGGCATTACTTTTTCCTGGGCGACAACCGCGATAACTCCAACGACAGCCGTTACTGGGGCTCGGTCGCGGCGGCGCGCGTGGTTGGCGAGATGGTCTGGCTGGCGAGCAAGTCAGGCCCCGCCGCCGGGCCGTGAGGCATCAGTCGTCCAGCTGCGCTACCCGCTGGTCCAGCTCGCCGCTCTGGCGGTGCCACCAGTCGCTGACCTGACATAGCGCCAGCGCGTTGGTGCTGCAGCTGCCGTCGTCGATCGCCGCGCGCACCGCATCGATATCGACCCGATTCAGATAGCCGACCGCATCGGTCATCAGCTCGCCCTCACCAAAGCCGCCTTCGAGCATTTCAGCCATGGCCTGTTGGCGGCTCCAGCCGTCGAACACCATGCGGTACATGGCGGCCATCAGGCCGGTGCGGTTCTGGCCGTGCTTGCAGTGGATCAGCACGCCCCCCTGATTCTGGCTGGCACGGATCGCGCGCAGCACGCGGATCACGTCGGTGTCGGTGACCCGGTCGGCATGCAGTGGATCGTGCACAGCAATCAGGTTGCTGCCGGCCAGCCAGTCGTCGTTACGCTGGTAGAAATTGATCACTGTATGGATACCTTGCGCCTTCAGGGTCGGCAGGTCCGCGCTGTCGGGCAGGGCGCTGCGATACAGGTTGGGGCCCATGCGATACAAGCGCAGTTGCGGATCAATCGGGGTCGCCCAGTTGGCCGGGCGCGCCTGCCCGGCGCTGAGAGTCGGTGTCGGCATGTCGACGTGGTCGCTGCGCAGCACATCGGGCCGGGCCAGCGCGATGATGCCCAGCAGCGCCAGCGGCAGGCCGGTGGCGAGCAACAGGTTACGCGGCTTCATGGCGGAGCTCTCCAGTATGGCTGACGGTAGTCGCTGCTACAGCAGGCCGATACAGCAGCAGCCGGTAGCAGAGCAGGCAGATGCACCAGTCAAATAACAGGGTCCAGACGTTGTGCGAGAGAAAATGTGCGCCCTGCATGGTGCGCCCGAGCGACAGCACGGTGCCGAGTGACAGTGCGCCGATCAGGGCGCCGCGTGCCGCCCGGGGGAAGCGGTCACGCAGAGCAAAAAACAGCGCCAGCAGCGAGAAGCCAGAGGAGGCATGGCCGCCGGGCCAGCAGCGGCCGGGCTTGTTGCTGTCCGGGCGGGCCGACAGCAGCGGGGTGTGAATCTCGCTGCCGCCATACTGCACCAGGCTCCAGGGGCAGGGCACGTTGGTCAGTTGCTTGAGTGGGGTGACCAGACTGGTCGCCAGTGCCAGCGACAGCACCAGATAGCCCAGCTCCGGCCGCCAGCGCCGCAGCCGGGTCGGCAGCAGGCTGAGCACAAACCCGATGATTGCCAGTACGCCGATCACGATCACCGCCTGCTTGACCCGGTCGTGGAGGATATCTTCGAGGAAGAAGCTGTGGCGACCGACGAAGCCGTCGCCCGGCTGGTAGAACAGGTCGGAGAACCAGAAGTCCAGCGTGCTGGTGTCGAACAGCAGCATCAGGGCCATCACTGCCGCGGGGATCAGTAGCCAGCGGCCGACCGGGAAAGGGCGCGACACGCGCGCAGGGCTGCTCATCGCTGGCTTACCTGACGGACAGGGTGGCTGCTGGAGGGTTGCCACGCCAATAGCTGGTGGCCGTAATCGTAGCTGGCGCCCTCGTAGTAGGCGATGGCGCGGCGGACCAGCGGATCAGTGGACGGCGCGGTCTTTTCCACGCTCAGGCCAATGGCATCGTCGTGCCGGCGGATCAGGCCGCGCGGGCTGAGGATCGCCAGATCCTGACCGTCAAACAGGCCCAGATGCTGATAGTTGCCGATCAGTGCGCGCCCCGGTGCGGCTTCCGGACGCAGCAGGTTGTGGCCGAAGAAGGTCGAGGTGTAGTCCATGTTCAGCAGGCCCATCAGCGTCGGCGCCAGATCGATTTGACTGGCGACGCGGCTGTCCTCGCGGGCGTCGATCAGGCCCGGGGCGTAGACGAACAGCGGGATATGGTAGTTGTGCACAGGCAGGTCTTCCTTGCCGGCGCTGCCCGCGGTGTGGTCGGCGACGAACACGAAGACCGTGTTGTTGAACCAGGGCTTCTGACGCGCCTGCTCCAGGAACTGGCCAATGGCGTAGTCGGTATATTTCACCGCACCTTCGCGGCCAGTGCCGGAGGGGATATCGATGCGGCCTTCCGGATAGCTGTAGGGGCGGTGGTTGGAGGTGGTCATCAGTTGCAGCAGGAACGGCTTGCCGGCGGCGGCATCGGCGTCGGCCAGTTTCAGGGTCTGCTGGTACAAGTCTTCATCGCTCATGCCCCAGGCGTTGGTGAAGGTGACCTCGTCGTCGGGCACGCTGGCCTGATCGACCACGCGGTAGCCGTTGCCGGCGAAGAAGGCGTTCATGTTGTCGAAGTAGCCGCGGCCGCCGTAGACAAACACGCTGTCGTAGCCCTCTGCGCTGAGTTGCTGGCCGAGGCTGGCAAAGCCGGTTTCGCGGCCGATGCGCTTGACGATCGAGCGGCCCGGGGTCGGCGGGATCGACAGGGTGATGGCTTCCAGGCCGCGAGTGGTGCGGGTGCCGGTGGCGTAGAACTGGTTGAAGTAGAGGCTTTGCTGGCGCAGCGCATCGAGATTTGGCGTCAGATTGCGTGCATCGCCTTCGCTGCCCATGTATTTGGCGCTGAGGCTCTCGATGGTGACCAGAATCAGGTTCAGCTTGCGTGGCTGGCCCGGGTTATCGATCTGCCGGCGAATGCCCATCGGGTCGTTGTCGACAAAGCGGGCATTCGGTTCGCTGACTTCGTTATGCAGGGTCGTGGCCGCAGAGGCCTCGGGCAGTTGCGGGTAGAACTGGCTGTAGTCCAGCTCGTTGTTCCGGAAGGCCGCGAAGAACTGGTACGGGCCATTGCTGGCCAGTTCGTGTTGATAGGCATTGCCGCCGCTACTGCGCGGGAAGTCCTGACCGATGATCAGAATGCTCAGGGCGACGGCAGTTACTGCGCCAGCCAGGCTGACGCCGCGTTCCGGCCAGCTCAGCAGCGGCGCGGCGGCAATGCGTCGTACCCGGGGCTGCAGCAGGGCAGTGGTGACTACTGCGATCACCGTGAGCGCAGCCAACAAGGGATAGACCGGATAGGACTCGAGGATGTTGTTGATCACCTCGTCGGAATAGACCAGATAGTCGACCGCGATAAAGTTGAAGCGTACGCCGAACTCATCCCAGAACAGCCATTCGGCTACGGCGGTGAACAGCATCAGGAACACACCGATGGTCATCGCCACCTGCAGCAGACGCAGATGCCAGCGCTTGCGCCAGAGCCAGGCCGGGCACAGCAGCAGGTAGAGCGCCAGTGGCGCGAGGGCGTAGAGCAGGAAGGTGAGATCATAGATCACGCCCTCGCCGTACAGGCGCAGTACCTCGCCGGCGCTAAGCTGCGCCTCGCTCAGGTGGGTCAGCAACAGAATCGAACGGGTAACAACGAAAACCCCGAGCCACAGGGCTGCGAGCAAACCAAGAAAGCGGGCCTGAGCGGATTTGAGCAGGTGCATGTGACGGTCCATGGTTGAAATCGACCGTCGCAGTGTGGTGATCTTGCTGTCGGCGTAGCGTCAACGCGCTGTGAAAATTTCGTCAAGCTGCGTCCTTAATCCCTCCGGAGATTCTCCCTGCATGCGCATTCTGGTGATCGAAGATAACCGCGATATCCTCGCCAATGTGATGGACTACCTGCAGCTCAAGGGCTACACCGTGGACTGTGCGCAGGATGGGGTTTCCGGGTTGCATCTGGCGGTCAGTGAGCACTACGACCTGATCGTGCTCGACATCATGCTGCCGGGCATGGATGGCTATCAGGTGTGCCAGCGTCTGCGTGAAGATGCCGGGCGCGACACCCCGATCATCATGCTGACCGCGCGCGACGCGCTGGATGATCGGCTCAAGGGGCTTAAGGTGGGCGCGGACGACTACCTGCTCAAACCCTTCGCCCTGTCCGAGCTGGTGGCACGCATCGAGGCGATCCTGCGTCGCAGCAGCGGCGGTGGTCGGCACCGGTTGCAGGTCGGGGATCTGAGCTATGACCTGGATACCCTGCAGGTCAGTCGCGCCGGTAAGCCCCTCAAGCTCAATCCGGTCGGGCTCAAGTTGCTGGAGGTATTGATGCGCAAGAGTCCGGCGGTGATCCGCCGCAATGTTCTGGAGGAGGCGCTGTGGGGCGATGATCTCCCAGACAGCGACAGCCTGCGCAGCCATATCCATCAGCTGCGGCAGATCGTCGACAAGCCCTTTGAGACGTCGTTGATCCATACCGTCCACGGCGTCGGCTACAGCCTCGCGGACCCGGCGCAATGATCCGCAAGCAGCCGCTGCGCCGGCGCATCGTCATTGCCTTCACGTTGATGACGCTGGCAGTCAGTGGGGTGTTTTCGCTGAGCATTGTCGGCATCGTGCACTTTGTCGAAGAGCACCTGGTCTCTCAGGAGATGAACGAAGAGCTGACGACCGTGCTGGAGCAGGATCTGGCCCGCGGTCAGCCGCCCAGGCTGGATGCCAAAACCCGTCTGTACGCCTCGCACATGCCCGGGTACGAGATTCCCGAGCCCTTGCGGGAGATGGACGACGGCTTCAGCGAACTGGTGGATGACGAGCACGCGGCCTATGTGTTCATCCGCGACATTGGCCAGCAACGCTATGTGCTGGTGCAGGAGCAGGCCGAGTTTGAAGCGCGCGAGAAGGCGCTGTTCGCGGTGGTGTTTGCCGGTTTCATGCTCAGCGTGCTGCTGGGCTGTCTGCTGGGCTGGATGATGGCGCAGAAGATTCTGGCGCCGATCATCCGGCTGGCGGGGCAGGTGCGTCATCGCGATCAGCTGCTGCCGCTGGCGCCGCCACTGGCATCGGACTACCCCGATGACGAAGTTGGCCATCTGGCTGAGGCTTTTGACTCGACGCTGAGTCAGCTGCGTCGCTCACTGGAACGTGAGCGCCTGTTTACCGGTGACGTCAGTCACGAGTTGCGCACGCCGCTGATGATCATCGCCACCTCCACCGAGCTGCTGGAGGCCGCGCGGCTGGGCGAGCGCGAGCAGCGGCAGGTGGATCGCATCGCCCGTGCGGCCGAGGAGATGCGCGAGCTGGTCGGCACCTTCCTGCTGTTGGCGCGGGCGAAGGGGCAGCCGGTGCAGATGACCGGCAGCGCGTCGTTACTGTCGATTGCGCAGGAGCAGGCCGAGCGCTGGCAGGACGCCTTCGCCGAGAAGGGATTGGGCTTTGAGCTGATCCTCGAGGGAGAAGATCAGGGGCAGTACCATCCGGGACTGCTCGGCACGGTCATCTCAAACCTGCTGCGCAACGCGCTGCACTATACCGAGCAGGGGCGAGTAAGGCTGGTGCTGGAGGCGAGTGGCTTTCGGGTGGAAGATACCGGCCCCGGGGTCCCGCAGGATCAGCAGCGCGATATCTTCGAGCCCTTTGTGCGTGGCACCGAGGCGCGCGGTGAGGGGCTGGGTCTGGGGCTATCGCTGGTCAAACGGATCTGTGCCCATCAGGGTTGGACGGTCAGCATGCATTCGCCGGCTGCGGGCGGTAGCTGTTTCGAGGTGCGTCTGAGCTGATGCTCAGGCCTGCGTTACGGCAACGCCCGCGGCATAATCGCCGCTTTTCACGAAATTTTGACATCCCTTTGACACGACCTTGATCCGTGGGCGCCTAGTCTGGCGGCAACTACCCCGATCAGGATCACTGTCATGTCCGAAGGTAAGCCGATTGCACTCGCGTTCTCCGACAAGTACGACCGCGATCATTCCCAGCAGTATCTGAGCAAGCACCAGGCCGGCTTGTCCCGCCGGCTGTCCAACTGGCGCGACATGCAGCTGGCCCGCCGTGCACTGAAAGACGCCGGTGAACCCAATCTGGTACTGGATTTGCCCTGCGGCGCTGGCCGTTTCTGGCCGCTGCTGGCCGAGGCGCCAAACCGGGTAATTCTGGCAGCCGATAATTCGGCGGACATGCTTCAGACCGCGCTGGCCGGCCAGCCGCCGGAGGTGGTGGGGCGGGTCAAGGCGTTCCAGACCTCCGCCTTTGACATCGACCTGAGTGACAACGCGGTCGACAGCATCTTCTGCATGCGGCTGATTCACCACGTTGCCGATCACGAACACCGTATTGCGCTGCTGCGCGAGTGCGCGCGGGTGACCCGCGACACCCTGATCATCTCGCTCTGGGTCGATGGCAATTACAAATCCTGGAAGCGTAACCGTCTGGAGGCGCGCCGGGCCAGAAAGGGGCGTGCGGGTCAGAATCAGAACCGCTTTGTGGTGGCGCGCGAGGTGATTGAAGCCGAGTTCCGCGAGGCCGGTTTCAGCGAAGTCAGCCATCACGACTTCCTGCCCGGTTACGCCATGTGGCGGGTCTATGTGCTGCGCAAGGTGGGCGCATGAGCGCCGTTATTTCGGCTCAGGGCCGGCTGCCATCGTTTGGTCAGGCACGCTTCGAGCGCTGGTGGGATATGGGCGGCGAGTGGGTGGAAGAGCCCAACCAGCGACGCGGCGGTGAAAGCGGCGTGAAGCTGCTCCCCGCTCAGGGCCGCGGCCAGCCGCGGCTCTACAGCAAACGGCAGGTTGGTCATATCTACCGCAGCTGGTTGCATCCGCTTGGCCGTCCGACCGTGCTGCGCGAAGAAGAAGCCTTGCGTGCCTGCGAGCAGCTGCAGGTGCCCGTACCCAAACTGGTGTTTTGTGCTGCCAGACGAGAGAAGGGGCAGTGGCAGGGGCTGCTGGTAACCGAGGAACTGAGCGGTTTTGTCAGTTTGGGTCAGTGGTACGCCAGCGAGGCACCGTCAGCCCAGCGACGTGCCGTGTTGCAGCAACTGGCGGTGGTGCTGCGGCGGTTGCATGGCGGCCGGCGTCAGCACGGTTGTCTGTATGCCAAACACATCTATGTCCGGGTTGACGGCGAGCATGCCGAGATCGCCCTGCTGGATCTGGAGAAGAGCCGTCGGCGCCTGCTGCGCAGCCGCGCGGTGCGGCATGATCTCGACCAGCTGCGCCGTCGTCGTGAGGGCATGCCGGAGAGTGACTGGCAGTATTTCCTGGCCTGTTATCACAGCCTGACCAGTGGCAACGGAGATAGCCGGCATGCGGCCTGAGTCGATGTCCGACGCACAGGATGCGTTGCAGCTGAAGAGTCGGGGCGGCGTGATCCGAGTATTCAAGGCAGCTGGCTATTCGCTTGCGGGTCTGCGCGCTGCGTTCACCCATGAGGCGGCGTTTCGTCAGTTGCTGCTGCTGGCTGTGGTACTGATCCCGCTCGCATTCTGGCTGCCGGTCAGCGGCGTCGAGCGCGCGCTGATGGTCGGGGTGGTGTTGTTGGCGCTGATCGTCGAATTGCTCAACTCCGCCATCGAGGCGGTGGTGGATCGTATTTCCCTGGAGTTGCATCCGCTGTCCAAGCGCGCCAAGGATCTGGGCAGTGCCGCGCAAATGCTGGCGCTGCTGCTGATTACCAGCGTCTGGAGCCTGATTCTGTTCTCGCCTGCCTGAGTGGGCCTGTCTGTGGAAACCGTTTGATGACCCTGTCTACTGCCTCGGCCAGCCGGCCGGTGGTTGGCCTGCGTGGCCAGCTGTTGTTCATTCTTGGCTCGCTTGGCGCGCTGACTCTGATGCTGACCCTGCTGCGCGGCGCGCTGCTCGCCTGGAACTGGGAGCTGGCCGCCGAGGTAACCCGCGGTGATCTGCTGGAAGCCTTCTTCAACGGCTTGCGGTTTGACCTGCGGGTGGTGGTGATCGTCGGCGCGCCGTTGATGCTGACGGTACTGAGCGCGCGGCTGATGGCGCTGCGCGGTTTGCAGTGTCTGTGGCTGACCTTGGCAACTGTGTTGCTGTGCCTGCTGGGCACGACTGAGCTGAGTTTCTATCAGGAGTTTCATCAGCGCTTGAACACCCTGGTGTTCCAGTATCTGCAGGAAGACCCGGCCACGGTGCTGAGTATGCTCTGGTATGGCTTCCCGGTAGTGCGGCTGCTGCTGGGTCTGGCGCTGGTCAGTTGGCTGATGTACCGCAGTTACCGCTGGCTGGATCGGCGCACGCGCCTGCCGGCCACGGCGGCGAACCAGCAGCGTAGTCATCTGGGTGCACTGGCCGCGCGCTTGTCTGTGTTGCTGCTGTTGCTGATCAGCTCTACCGTGCTGGCCCGCGGCACCTTGCGGCAGGGCCCGCCGCTGCGCTGGGGTGATGCCTTCACCACCGAGTCCACCTTTGCCAATCAGCTGGGTTTGACTCCGGCACTGACGCTGTACTCCGCCGCCAAGGCGCAGTTCTCTGATCATCGTGATAACGCTTGGCTCGGCCTGATGGATGACGGCAAGGCAACCGAGATAACCCGCGATCTGCTGCTGACCGCCAACGACCAGTTGATCGATGCAGAGCAGGCACCGGCGCGACGCATCTCCACGTCGCCTGCCGATACCTCGCTGCCGGTACGTAACGTGGTGGTGGTGCTGATGGAAAGCTTCTCCGGTTACTACACCGGTGCGCTGGGTTCGCCGCTGGGGATAACCCCAGAGTTCGACAAACTGAGCAAGCAAGGCCTGCTGTTCACCCGCTATTTCTCCAACGGCACCCACACCCATCAGGGCATGTTCGCGACCATGGCCTGTTTCCCCAACCTGCCGGGGTTCGAGTACCTGATGCAGGAGCCGGAGGGTGGTCACGCGTTCTCCGGTTTGCCGCACTTGCTTAGCAAGCGCGGTTTCGACGATCTGTATGTCTATAACGGCGACTTTGCCTGGGATAACCAGAAGGGTTTCTTCGGCAAGCAGGGCATGCGCCACTTCATCGGTCGCAGCGATTACGTCAATCCGGTGTTCTCTGACCCGACTTGGGGCGTATCCGATCAGGACATGTTCGACCGGGCGGTAACCGAGCTGAATGCGCTGGATCATGAGCGCCCGTTCTATGCGCTGCTGCAGACCCTGTCCAACCACACGCCTTACGCGCTGCCGAGCCCGCTGCCGGTGGATGCGGTCAGTGGTCAGGGGGCCAACGATGAACACCTGACCGCCATGCGCTATTCGGACTGGGCGCTGGGCCGCTTCTTCGATCAGGTGCGCAATGAGCCCTGGTACAAGGACACCCTGTTCGTAGTGATCGGCGACCATGGCTTCGGCACCCGGCGGCAGCTGACCGATCTGGATCTGCTGCGCTTCAATGTGCCCATGCTGCTGATTGCACCCGGCATCACCGAGCGCTTTGGCGCGCGCAACGACATCGTCGGCACTCAGGTCGACGTGGTGCCGACCATCATGGGCCGGCTGGGCGGTGACGTGCAGCACCAGTGCTGGGGGCGCGATCTGCTGGCGCTGCCGGCGAACGACCCCGGATTCGGGATTATCAAACCGTCCGGTGGCGGTCAGACGGTGGGGCTGTTGCGTGGCGACGAACTGGTGGTGCAGCCGCGTGGCGAGGCGCCCCGTGCCTACCATTATCAACTCGGCTGGGATGCCGCGGTAACCCAGCTTGCGGAGGTCCCGGCCGACCTGCGCGAACAGCTCAAGGCCTACGTGCAGACCGCCACCAGCGCGCTGTTGGATGACAAGGTGGGCGCTGAGATAGCAGCCGGCAAGGGCCGCTGAGGCAGTGCTGTGCAGGCAACCGGGTATGCGCCCGGTTGCCGTCTGCTCACTCGGCCAGTAACCCCGGCAGCCAGGTCACCAGACCGGGCCAGCAGGCCGCGATCAGCAGCATCAGCAACTGAATGAAGATAAACGGCAGTACCCCGCGATAGATTGCCGAGGTCGGTACGTTGGCCGGGGTAACGCTGCGCAGGTAAAACAGTGACAGCCCGAACGGGGGCGTCAGGAATGAGGTCTGCAGGTTCAGCGCGATCATCACCCCGAGCCAGATCGGGTCGATACCCATGCTCAACAGTACCGGGCCGACGATCGGCACCACCACAAAGGTGATCTCGATAAAGTCGAGGATGAAGCCCAGCAGGAAGATCGCCAGCATCACCACCAGCATCGCGGTGAAGGCGCCGCCGGGCAGCGAGTGGAACAGATCGTGGATCAGGTCATCGCCGCCGAAACCACGGAACACCAGCGAAAAGATCGAGGCGCCGAGCAGGATCATGAACACCATGGCGCTGATTTCGGCGGTGGCCTGCGCCACGTCACGCAACTTGGCGAAGCTCAGCTGACGCTTGCCCAGTGCCAGCAGACCGGCACCCAGCGCACCGACCGCTGCGGCTTCGGTGGGGGTCGCGACGCCTCCCAGAATCGAACCCAGTACCGCCATGATCAGCACCAGCGGCGGCAGCAGGCTGCGTAACAGTTGCGTTACCGAGACGGCGCTTTGCTCTTCGGTGGTGGGCGCCGGCAGCTTGTGCGGCTGGCGCAGCGCGACAAAGGCCAGATAGAGCAGATACAGCACCACCAGCAGCAGCCCCGGCAGCAGCGCACCGATAAACAGATCGCTGACCGTTACGGTTTTCGGCGAGAAGATGCCGAGCTTTTGTTGCGCCTGCTGGTAGGCGTTGGACAGCACGTCACCGAGCAGTACCAGAATGATCGACGGCGGAATGATCTGCCCCAGCGTGCCGGTCGCTGCCAGTGTGCCGGTTGCCAGTGCCGGGTCATAGCCGCGGCGCAGCATGGTTGGCAGCGCCAGCAGGCCGAGGGTCACCACGGTGGCGCCGACGATGCCGGTGCTGGCGGCCAGCAGCGCGCCGACGATGCAGACCGAGAAGGCCAGACCGCCGCGCAGGCCGCCGAACAGCCGGGCCATGGCGTCGAGCAGGTCTTCGGCAATGCGTGACTTCTCCAGCATGACGCCCATGAACACGAACAACGGCACCGCCATCAGCGTCTGATTGGTCATGGTGCCATACAGGCGGCTGGGCAGGGCGCCGAGAAAGCTCGGCTCGAACAGGTTGAAGAGAATGCCGATGCCGGCGAACAGCAGCGAGATGCCGCCAAGGGTAAAGGCCACAGGGTAGCCGGCCATCAACGCCAGACAGAGACAGACGAACAGCGCGATGGCCATGAATTCACCGCCCATCACAGATGCTCCTCGTGGCTGCCCGGCAGATGGCTGGCCTGCACGCCGCTCAGTACGGCGAGGGTCTTGAGTATCTGCGCCAGCGCTTGCAGCAGCAGGCTGGCGACCAGCAGCAGGATGAAACTCTTGTGCAGATAAACCCAGGGCAAACCGCCTGCATCGGCCGAGCGTTCCTGACGTTGCCAGGACATGCCTACGTAATCCCAGCAATTCCACGCCAAAAACAGGCACATGGGCAGCAGTAACAGCAGGCTGCCGGTGAGGTCGATCAGTGCCTTGCCGCGGTGCTGCAGGCGGCGGTAGAAGATGTCGACGCGCACGTGGGCATCACGCTGCAGCGCCCAGGCGGCGGCACCCAGAAACACCAGTGAGTGAGCGTAGAGGACGACTTCCTGAGTGGCAGTGGCGCCGATATTGAAGCCGTAGCGCAGCAGCACGACCGCGCAGGTCAGCAGCACCATCAGCAGCGTCAGCCAGGAGACTGCACGGCCGAGCAAGCTGGTGGCACGGTCGATGGCGCAGGCCAGCAGCAGGCCTGCGGTAGTGAGGCGTTGAAACATGTGGCAGCAGTCCGTCAGGGCCGCCGGGTAACCGTCTGGATCAGGACGGGATGACCCGGGTACGGCCGCGGTCGTCGATGGCGACGAAGACGAAGGTGGCTTCGGTCACCTTGCGGCTCTCATCGTGGGCCAGATCTTCGCTCCAGACTTCGACCAGAATCTTGATCGAGCTACGGCCGATATCCAGCACTTCGCCGTGGAACGCGAGTTGCGCGCCAACCGGTACTGGAACCATGAAGCCCATGCGGTCGATCGCAACGGTGGCAACACGGCCGCGAGCGATGCGGGCGGCGATGCTGGTACCGGCGGTGTCCATTTGGGCAACCAGCCAGCCACCGTAGATGTCGCCAAAGCTGTTGCAGTCCCGCGGTAGCGCCGTAATCTTCAGGGCCAATTCGCCCTGTGGCACGGGATCGGTATCTAATTCGTGCATTGGTAGACTCGGTAATGGTCTATTTGTATTTGTTGTACCGGGCCGTTGGCAGAACGCCGACCGCGCGGCAAGCCGCCTATGGTAAGGGATTGGGGGCGGGCTCTCAATCGTTGTCTGCCGGCATTGCGCCGACGGTCTACTCTGTCCTGTGGGGGTTCACGCAATTGTCATAATTCGTGAATAGAGTTGTCACAACCCGCTCTGATACTGAGTCGCGTGTTGCAAACACTACCTCAACAGGAGAATGACATGAAACTCAAGCGCTTGTTCGCTGCCGTGACCTTCGCTGCCGCCGGCGTTGCCGCCAGCTCCAGCTTTGCCGCCGTTGACCAGACTCTGGAAGACTACCAGCGTGTTGGCGGTGTATCCGGCAACCTGTCCAGCGTCGGCTCTGACACTCTGGCCAACATGATGACGCTGTGGGCCGAAGAGTTTAAGCGCATGTACCCCAACGTCAACATTCAGATCCAGGCTGCCGGTTCTTCTACTGCGCCGCCGGCTCTGACCGAGGGTACCTCCAACCTGGCTCCGATGAGCCGCATGATGAAAGACAGCGAAATCCAGGCTTTCGAAGAGCGTTATGGCTACAAGCCGACCGCTGTTCCGGTTGCTATCGATGCCCTGGCTGTCTTCGCTCATAAAGACAACCCGATCGAAGGCCTGACCATGGCTCAGGTTGACGGCATCTTCTCTGCTACCCGTCTGTGCGGTGGCGAAGACCTGAACACTTGGGGCAAGCTGGGTCTGACCGGCGCCTGGGCTGATCGCGACATTCAGCTGTATGGTCGTAACTCGGTATCCGGTACCTACGGTTACTTCAAGGAAAACGCCCTGTGCAAAGGCGACTTCCGCAGCGGCGTCAACGAGCAGCCGGGTTCTGCCTCTGTTGTTCAGTCGGTCAGCCAGTCGCTGAACGCGGTGGGTTACTCCGGTCTGGGTTACAAGACCTCCAGCGTTCGCGCTGTGCCGCTGGCTGCTGAAGCCGGTCAGCCGTTCATCGAAGCCAACGAAGAAAACGCCATCGCCGGTACCTACCCGCTGTCGCGCTTCCTCTATGTCTACGTGAACAAGGCGCCGAATGGCGAGCTGGCTCCGCTGGAGCGTGAGTTCGTCAAGATGATGCTGTCCAAGCAGGGCCAGGAAGTGGTCTTCAAAGACGGTTATGTGCCGATGCCCAAGCGTGCCGTGGATAACATCCACCAGGAACTGGGCTTCTAAGTTCGTAACTGTCGGGCAAGGAAGCCTGAGTCTGAAGGGGTGTGTCGATGACACGCCCCTTTTTGCCGTCATCAGGCTGTAATCAATTCGTCACATTATCCCTGTAGGGTGTGCGCCATGACTACGCAATCCCCATCCAAGACGTCCCGCGTCGACTTCGATACCCCAGCGATGCAGCGCCATCGGGCCATGCGTCATTTCAAGGACCACTTTACCCGCTGGTACGTTGCGGTCGGTGGTCTTGGCGTCATTGTCGCTGTTCTGCTGATCTTCCTCTATTTGCTGTTCGAGGTATTGCCGCTGTTCGGCGGTGCCGAGATCGAGGAGCGCGAGCGTTACAGCACAAGCTGGGTGCAAGCCGACGATCCACCCTTGCTGCTGGCGATGGAAGAGCAGGGCGAAGTAGGGATTCGCGTGGCCCAAAGTGGTCAGGTGAGCTTTTTCAACACCCTTGATGGCAAGTCGGTGCTGCAGCAACAGTTGCCGGTTCCGGCCGATGCGAAGATCACCAGCTTCAGCGTCGAAACCCCCAATTCCCGTCGCTTTGTCGTGGGCCTGAGCAATGGCCAGGTGCTGATTGCTCAGCATAACTACAAGGTGACTTACCCGAATGATGTGCGCCTGATCACCCCGAGCCTGGTGTTCCCTTACGGTCAGGACCCCATCACCCTTGATGAGCAGGGCCGCCCGTTGGACCAGGTGGCCATGAGTGGCGACAGCAGCGGTCTGACCCTGGCTGGCAGCATTGGCCGTGAACTGGTTGCACTCAGTGTCAGCGTCAAGCGCAACATGATCACCGGTGAAGAAACCCGCAGCGAGTCGAAGCTGGCGTTGAGCCCCGCCGCCGGTGAGGTCAAGAAGCTGCTGATCGATCCGCTGCGCCAGTGGATGTATGTGGTCAACGGTGAGCAACACATTGATGTCTTGGCACTGCGCCAGAAGGGTGAGCTGAACGGCCGTTACAAGGTCGTTGATGGTCTCGGCAAGTCGGTGACGTCGGTCAACCTGATGCTGGGTGGCATCTCGCTGATTGTTGGCGATAGCAGCGGAGACCTGAAACAGTGGTTTATGGTCCGCGGCAACGGCCATCCGCTGCTGACCGAGGTGCGTGATTTTGATCAGCAGCTGGGCGAGTCCATTGCCCTGATTCAGCCGGAGGAGCGTCGCAAGGTATTCCTCGCGGTCGACGCAGCCGGTCAGTTGGGCATTTACAACTCCACGGCGCACAACAATCTGCTGGTCGAGCCGCTGGGTGACGACCAAGTGCAGGCCTTCGCGATCGGGCCGCGCGCGGATCACCTGCTGGTCGAGCACGGCAACGGCGAGCTGAGCTACTGGGACGTGCACAACGAGCACCCGGAGATTTCCTGGACCTCGCTGTGGGGCAAGGTCTGGTACGAAAGCTACCCTGAGCCGGACTACGTTTGGCAGTCGACCTCGGCTACCTCTGAATTCGAACCCAAGCTGAGCCTCGCACCGCTGACCTTCGGTACCCTGAAAGCCGCCTTCTACGCGATGCTGCTGGCCACCCCGCTGGCCATTGCGGCGGCGGTCTACACTGCTTACTTCATGGCACCGGGCCTGCGCCGCAAGGTGAAGCCGATCATCGAGCTGATGGAGGCGCTGCCGACGGTGATTCTCGGCTTCCTCGCCGGTCTCTGGCTGGCACCGCTGCTGGAGGACAATCTGCCGGGCATTGTCTCGCTGCTGATTCTCACCCCGATCGTGTTTATCGCCTTTGCCTACGGCTGGAGCCGCCTGCCGGCGCGCATCCGACTGCTGGTGCCCGAGGGCTGGGAAGCGGTCTTGCTGATTCCGGTAGTGATGCTGCTGGGCTGGGGCTGTTTCGCCATGAGCGTGTACGTTGAAGCCTGGTTCTTCGGCGGCGACATGCGCGTGTTCCTGACCCGCGACATGGGCATCAACTTCGACCAGCGCAACTCGCTGGTGGTCGGGCTGGCCATGGGCTTTGCGGTGATCCCGACGATCTTCTCGATTGCCGAAGACGCCGTATTCAGCGTGCCTCGCCACCTGACCCAAGGCTCGCTGGCGTTGGGTGCCACCCCGTGGCAGACCCTCAGCCGTGTGGTCATTCTGACCGCCAGCCCGGGTATCTTCTCGGCGGTGATGATCGGTATGGGCCGTGCGGTGGGTGAAACCATGATCGTCCTGATGGCCACCGGCAACACGCCGATCATGGACTGGAACATTTTTGAAGGCATGCGCACGCTGTCGGCCAATATCGCGGTCGAAATGCCGGAATCGGAAGTCGGCAGTACCCATTACCGGGTGCTGTTCCTGGCAGCCCTGGTGCTGCTCAGCTTTACCTTCCTGATGAACACGGCGGCGGAGCTGATTCGTCAGCGCCTGCGCAAGAAATACGCCTCTCTCTGACCACAGGACTCTAGACAGTGAAACAAGGCAACTTCACAACCTGGTTCAAATCGGGCAGCCCCTGGGTCTGGATGAATGCAGGCGCGGTCGCCATCGCGGTGATCATGACCCTGGGTCTGCTGATGCTGATTGCGGTGCGTGGCCTGAGCCACTTCTGGCCCGCGGATGTCATCGAAGCGGAATACACCATTCCGGGGCAGCCGACCATTACCCTGGTCGGTGAGGTCACCACCCGCGAGCAGGTGCCAACCGAGCGCCTGCATGGCGCTGGTCTGCCGGTTGATCCGGAAAAATCCGAGTTCATGGATCGCGAGCTGCTGAAAGTCGGCAACCGTGATCTGTACGGTGCGGATTTCCGCTGGATCGTCGCCGATTGGCTGGAAAACGAGCGTACACCGGAAGATATCGTCGTCATCGAGCGTCGTGAATGGGGCAACTTCTACGGCTATCTGCTGCAGGTCAAGCAGGAAGGTCAGGTGGTCGCCGAGGGCGAACAGGCTTGGACCGCGCTGCAGCCGGCCGTTGACCGCGCGCTGGGCATTTACGATGAAATCCACACGCTGGAAACCGGCGCCATCGGCAAGATCAACGCCGAGCTGGAGCGCATTCGTCTGCGCGAGCGCCGTTTCGAGCTGGATAACGCCCTGACCGAGGAGCGCAAGGCGCAGCTCGAGGCTGAGCGCAAGGTACAGAACGACCTGTACGCCGAGCTGGAAGGCCAGCTGGTCGGGCTCTACAAGGAGTTCAACCGCGACAGCGTTCGCGTCCGGGCGATGGATGGTCGCGAGATCGACATCAACCTGGGCAAGGTTGTGCGCGTATTCCAGCCTAACGCCATGGGCGTTGGCGCCAAGATTGGCCACTACTTCAGCAAACTGTGGGAGTTCGTCAGCGACGAGCCGCGAGAGGCTAACACAGAAGGCGGGGTGTTCCCGGCGATCTTCGGTACCGTGATGATGGTGCTGCTGATGTCGATCATCGTTACCCCGTTTGGTGTGCTGGCCGCGGTCTACCTGCGCGAATACGCCAAGCAGGGCGCGGTGACGCGTATCATCCGTATCGCGGTGAACAACCTCGCGGGTGTGCCCTCGATCGTATACGGCGTATTTGGCCTCGGCTTCTTCATCTACCTGCTCGGTGGCAACATCGATCAGCTGTTCTTCCCGGAAGCGCTGCCGGCGCCGACCCTGGGTACCGGTGGTCTGCTGTGGGCTTCGCTGACCCTGGCGTTGCTGACCGTGCCGGTGGTGATTGTTGCCACCGAGGAAGGTCTGACCCGGATTCCGCGCTCACTGCGTGAAGGCTCGCTGGCGCTGGGCGCAACCAAGTCGGAAACCCTGTGGAAGGTGATTCTGCCTATGTCCAGCCCGGCCATGATGACCGGCCTGATCCTCGCCGTGGCCCGCGCCGCCGGTGAGGTAGCACCGCTGATGCTGGTTGGTGTGGTGAAGCTGGCGCCGACCCTGCCGCTGAATGCCAACTACCCGTACCTGCACCTGGACCAGAAGTTCATGCACCTGGGCTTCCACATTTATGACGTCGGCTTCCAGAGCCCCAACGTCGAAGCAGCGCGACCGCTGGTATATGCCACTGCGCTGTTGCTGGTGGGCGTCATTGCCGCGCTCAACTTCGCTGCGGTCTCCATTCGCAACCACCTGCGCGAAAAGTACAAGGCGCTGGAAAACTGATCACTCTTTCTAGGCGGACGCAAGACTATGTCTAACACTACCAAGACCCATGCTATGGATATGAGCGCGCTGGGCCGCTCCCAGCAGGAGCTGAACATGGACAATGAGTCCATCGCCCTGGAAGTACCGGGCCTCTCCCTGTTCTATGACACCAAGCAGGCCCTGCATAACGTCAGCATGAAGATTCCGCGTAACCGGGTAACCGCGTTCATCGGCCCGAGTGGCTGCGGCAAGTCAACCCTGCTGCGCTGCTTCAACCGGATGAACGATCTGGTCGATAGTTGCCGCGTGGACGGTGAAATCCTGCTCGACGGCAAGAACATCTACGGCAAGGACGTCAACGTCACCGAGCTGCGTCGTCGCGTCGGCATGGTGTTCCAGAAGCCAAACCCGTTCCCCAAGTCGATCTACGAAAACGTCGCCTACGGTCTGCGTATTCAGGGCGTGAACAACAAGCGCACGCTGGATGAAGTGGTGGAGTGGGCCCTCAAGGGCGCGGCGCTGTGGGATGAGGTCAAGGATCGTCTGAACGAGTCGGCACTGGGCATGTCCGGTGGTCAGCAGCAGCGCTTGTGTATCGCTCGCACCATCGCGGTCGAGCCGGAAGTGCTGCTGCTCGACGAACCGGCCTCGGCGCTGGACCCGATCTCGACCCTGAAGATCGAAGAGCTGATCAACGAGCTGAAGTCCAAGTTCACCATCGTCATCGTTACCCACAACATGCAGCAGGCAGCGCGGGTCTCTGACTACACTGCTTTCATGTACATGGGCGAGCTGATCGAGTTTGGTGACACCAACACGCTGTTCACCAATCCGTCGAAGAAACAGACGGAAGACTACATCACCGGTCGGTACGGCTAACCGAGGGAGACATGCACCATGCCGTCAGATAAAGAAGCGTTTACACAGCATATTTCCCAGCAGTTCAACGACGAACTCGAGGAAATCCGTACCCACCTGCTGGAGATGGGTGGTCTGGTCGAGAAGCAGATCAACGACGCGATCGTTGCTCTGGTCGAAGGTGATGCCAAGCTGGCGCAACAGGTGCGCGACAAGGACGATGCCATCAATCAGATGGAGCTGGATATCGACCAGGATTGCCTGCGCATTCTGGCCCGCCGTCAGCCGGCGGCCAGCGACCTGCGTCTGGTCGTGAGCATCAGCAAGATCATCGTCGATCTTGAGCGCATCGGTGACGAATCGTCGAAGATCGCCAAGCGTGCGCTGGATCTGGTTGAGGAAGGTCAGGCGCCGCGTGGCTATGTCGAGTGCCGCCATATCGGCCACCATGTTCGTCGCATGGTGCAGGAAGCGCTGGACGCGTTTGCCCGGATGGACACCGACCAGGCCTTTGCCGTTGCTCGCGAGGACAAGGCGGTTGATCAGGAATATAAGACCGCGATGCGCGAGATGGTGACCTTCATGATGGAAGACCCGCGCTCTATCGGTCGGGTGCTGAACATCCTCTGGGTACTGCGCTCGCTCGAGCGGGTAGGCGACCACGCGCGTAACATTGCCGAGCACGTCATTTACCTGGTCAAGGGTACCGATGTGCGTCATATCGGTCTCAAGCGCATGGAAGCAGAGGTAAAAGGCGAAGGCGCAGACGACTGAGTCGGTGCTGAAACGCCACAAAAAACCCGCCGATTGGCGGGTTTTTTGTTGGAGTTTTGTTATTACTGGCTAAGAACCCATTCGGCCAGAATACGGGCTTCCTCGTCGGTCACCTGGTTGGCGGGCATTGGAATCGGCCCCCACAAACCGGAGATGCCGTTCTTGATGTGGCCGGCGACGGTTTCCACCGCACCTTCCTGCCCGGCATACTTGGCGGCGACGTCCTTGTAGGACGGGCCGACTACCTTGGTGTCGATCTGGTGACAGGCGACGCAGGCCTTGGATTTGTACAGGGTCTCGCCATCGGTGGCGAACAGGGAGCCGGAGCCGAGCAGAGCAGCAGCGCCTAGGGCAGTGATCATCAGGCGTTTCATCAGGTGTTCCTCACGGGCTGTGGGTTGCAGGTGGTCCTGCTTGTGTAGTTTGAATCTCGTTGTGCTCTTCTAAAAATGGACGCTGACGGTGGCTTTGACAAGTGCCTATTTGTCGCGGAAGACATGGACGAAAGTCGCACATTTGAGTATGTTGCGGGACATAATTGCATTTTGTATCTTGCGTCCGCCCGCTCCCGAAGATTGACATAAAAAAGGCGGGCCCGTGGCTGACGCCCGCACCCATAAAAACCAGAGATATTCGGAGATACCATGGAGATCAAGTCTTACAGCATGAACTGGCATTACCCCACCGCGGTGCGCGTGGGCGCAGGACGCATCAGCGAGCTGCCGAAAGCCTGCCGCCAGTTGGGCATGACCTCTCCGCTGTTGGTGACGGACCCCGGCCTGGCTGCACTGCCGATGGTTGAGGCGGCGCTGCAGCTGTGTCGCGATGCCGGCCTGCAAGCGGGCCTGTTCAGTGCCATCAAGGGCAACCCCACCGGTGGCAACGTCGCCGACGGTGTAGCCGCACTCAAGGCCGGCAATCATGACGGCGTCATTGCCTTCGGTGGCGGCTCCGCGATTGATGCTGCCAAGGCCATCGCACTGGTTGCCCATCAGGACTGCACTCTGTGGGAAGCCGGCCCCGGCTCGGTTGATGCGAGCAAGATGCTGCCTGTGGTTGCCGTGCCGACGACCGCCGGCACCGGCTCTGAAGTGGGTCAGGCGGTGGTTATCACCGACGACGAGAGCCACGTAAAGCGGGTGATCTTCCACCAGAAAATGGTCCCGGGCATCGTCCTGCTTGATCCTGAGCTGACCGTTGGTCTGCCGCCCAAGCTGACCGCCGCTACCGGTATGGATGCGCTGGCACACAACCTCGAAGCCTTCTGCGCGCCGGTCTATCACCCGATGGCCGAAGGTATCGCGCTGGAAGGTATGCGTCTGGTCAAGGACTTCCTGCCACGCGCAACCGCTCAGGGCGATGACATTCAGGCCCGTCTGCAGATGCAGGTAGCCTCGAGCATGGGTGCGGTTGCATTCCAGCGTGGCCTCGGTGGCATTCACGCGGTGTCCCATAGTCTGGGTGCGCTGTACGACGCTCACCACGGTCTGCTGAACGCGATCGTCATGCCCTACATGCTGCAGGCCAACCGTCCGGCAATCGAAGCGGAAATGGCGCGTGCGGCTCGCTACCTTGATCTGCCCAAGCAGGACTTCGGCGGCATGCTCGACTGGGTGCTGGAGCTGCGCTCTGAGCTGGGTATCCCGCATACCCTGGCCGAGATCAACATCGACGACGCGCAGGCAGAGACAGTCGGCGTCATGTCGGCCAAGGACGTTGCCGGTACTACCAACCCGCAGCGGTACAACGCCGAGCAATACCAGGCGATCTTCCTCAAGGCGTTGCGCGGCGAGCTGTGATCGATCTAGGTTGAGAAAGCCGGGCACCTGCCCGGCTTTTTTGTATCTGCTGGCCGCCTGAAGGCAAACCGCGGCGCAGCCGTTGCTGCCGACGAGGGCGATAGTGGCCTTTTGCTCGATACGAAGTGCGGCTTTTTTGCCAGTCTGCGTTAAGCTAGAGCCAGTACTTCAGGAAATCTCACTATGTCGAAAGTATCGGTCCTGGTGGTGGATGACGCACCATTCATTCGCGACCTGGTCAAGAAAGCACTGCGCAGCTATTTCCCGGGCCTGCAGATCGAGGAGGCGACCAACGGTCGCAAGGCGCAGCAGATGCTGGGGCGGGCGCGCTTCGACCTCATTCTGTGTGACTGGGAAATGCCCGAGATGAGCGGGCTTGAGCTGTTGCAGTGGTTCCGTGCGCAGCCCGAAGGCGCGGGTGTCCCGTTCGTCATGGTGACCAGTCGCGGCGACAAGGCCAATGTCGTAGAGGCTATTCAAGCCGGCGTCAGCGACTACGTCGGCAAGCCATTCAGTAACGAGCAACTGATTACCAAGGTCAAAAAGGCGCTGCATCGCGCCGGCAAGCTGGCCCAGTTCCAGGTCGGGGAATCGCCGCGACCGAGCACCGGAACAGCTGCCGGATCCGTTGCCAACCTGACCGCCGGTCGCCCGGAAGCGCCCGCGCGTCCGGCAGCGGCGCCGGTCAGTTCACCCTTGCTCAGCGCTTCTCGCCCTGCGGAGAAAGCCGCTCCGGCACCCGCCGCAGCACCGGCGGCGGCACAGTCAGTGCGAGGGCAGGGGCAGTTGCGGCTGGCCGGTGAGCAGTTTGCCTGTGTGATCAAGACCCTGAGCCTGCGTGATGCCCTGGTTGTAGTGCGTCGCGGTGAGCGCCTGCCGCAGGTCTTCGAGACCGTGGTGCTGGATCTGGAGCAGGACTCTGACCGTTCGGTCGCGCGGATAAACGGTTATGTACACGCGGTCGCGGCACTGGAAGCGAAAGTGGACTGCGAGTGGATCAAGGTGACGATCAAGTTTGTTGATCAGGACCCGGAGAAGCTCGATTACCTGTCGCGCCTGATCGCTTCCGGCACGGCGCAATCACACTATTCGCCGGGCGCCTAGGCGCCGCGGCTTGGTGGAAAGTGGCAGCTGAAGGTGCTGCCACGCTCGGGCACGCTGGTGATTTCCAGCCTCCCCTGATGGCGCAGCAGGACGTGCTTGACGATGGCCAGACCCAGGCCGGTGCCACCAGTAGTGCTGTTGCGGCTGGTGTCGACCCGGTAGAAACGTTCGGTTAGCCGGTTGATGTGCTGCGGCGCAATGCCGACACCGGTGTCGGTGACGCTCAGATGCTGCCCTTTCTCATCACTCCACCAGCGCAGCGTGATCTCGCCCTGATCCGGGGTGTACTTCACCGCATTGAAAGCCAGATTCGAGAATGCACTGCGCAGCTCTCCCTCGATACCGTGCATGCGGGTATTGCCTTGCACTTCCAGACTGATGCGGTGACCGCGTTCGCTTGACAGCGCCTCGGCATCCTTGCGGATCTGCTCCAGCAGCGGGCCGGTATCGACCAGTTCTTCTTCGCCCGGGTTGTCCGAGGTTTCCAGTCGGGCGAGCAGCAGCAGGTCATGCAGCAGCGCTTGCATGCGACTGGCCTGCTGCTGCATCTGCTGTAGCGGGCGTTTCCAGCGCGGGGTGATCTCGTCTTCCATGTCGAGCAGTGTTTCCAGATAGCCGACCACCACCGTGAGGGGGGTTCGCAGCTCGTGGGAAACGTTGGCGACGAAGTCTTTACGCATCTGCTCAAGGTTATGCAGGCGGGTGACGTCGCGGACGACCATCAGACGGTCGCCCGGACCGTAGCGGGTAATGGCGTACTGCAACTGGACGTTGAGATCGATCGGCGCCGGGATTTCCAGCGGGTCGCGAAAATCGCCACGCTCGAAGTACTCGATGAAGCGCGGATCGCGAATCAGGTTGGCGACGTGCTGACCGCTGTCGTCCGGGGTACGCAGGCCGAGCAGGCGCTCGGCGGCGTGGTTCCACCACTCGAGATGGCCTTCGCTGTCGATCATGATGACCGCATCACGCAGGGCGGACGTGGAGCTCTGGATGCGGTCGATGACGGCCTGCAGGCGCGAACGCATTTTGCTGTCGCGGCGTTGCAGATGATAGATGCTGTCGAAGATTTCGCCCCAGACCCCGCGCGCTTCCGGTGGCGGTTCGTTCGGGTGGGTGCTCAGCCAGTCGTAGAAGCGCGACATCTGGCGCAGCGTCCAGGCCAGATAGCAGCCAAGCCCGATGACCAGTACCCAGGCTGTTTGCTCCAGAATCCAGCCGAGCAGCAGGCAGAACAGCACCAGCAGCAGGACATGGCCGAGGACTCGGCTGAAGCTATTTTTGGCCACTGAAGATCCTCTTCAAAACGACGGCGTCCTGTTTCAGGGTAAAGCGGGTAGCGCGCGGAGCCTATCAGGCTTTGGTAGAGAACCGGTAGCCGGTGCCGCGCACGGTCTGAACCAGGTGTTCGTATTTCTCGCCAAGCGCCTTGCGCAGACGGCGGATGTGCACGTCCACAGTACGCTCTTCGACGTAGACGTTGCCACCCCAGACCTGATCCAGCAGTTGGCCGCGGGTATAGGCCCGCTCCTGGTGGGTCATGAAAAACTGCAGTAGGCGGTACTCGGTCGGGCCCATTTCGGCCGCGGCATTGTCGATGGTGACCCGGTGACTGACCGGGTCGAGCATCAAACCGGCGACCTCGATAGGCGCTTCGCTGTCGACCGGGCCGGCGCGGCGCAGGACGGCTTTCAGGCGGGCTACCAGTTCGCGCGGCGAAAACGGCTTGGTGATGTAATCATCTGCACCGACTTCCAGTCCCTGAATCTTGTTGTCCTCTTCACCCTTGGCGGTGAGCATGATGATCGGCACGTCTGCGGTCAGCTCGTCGCGCTTGAGGCGACGGGCCAGTTCGATGCCGGTGGTGCCGGGGAGCATCCAGTCGAGCAGGATCAGGTCGGGCTTGCTGTCGACGATACAGGCGTGCGCCTGCTGCGTGTTCTCTGCTTCCAGGCAGTTGTAGCCAGCCATTTCCAGTGCCACCGCGATCATTTCGCGGATCGGGGCTTCATCATCGACGATCAGAATACTTTTGCCAGACATGGTTTACCGTCTCGTTGCAGCTGTGAGTCATGCTGTCGATTAGATAACACTTTTATTGCAGTTGTGTGACGTTGTCACGCCAGGCTGATGTCAAGGCAACCGCTCTGGATCAAGCCAGCCAGTAGTTCAGTGCGATCCCGATGAAGACCAGCATGCCCGCCCAGTGGTTGGCCAAAAAGGCGTTCAGGCAGGCGTTGCGGTCACGGTCACGAATCAGCCAGTGCTGCCAGGCAAAGCCCAGCGTCATCCCCAGCAGGCCGAGGTAGTAGTACAGCCCCAGATCAAAGCGTAGACCGACCAGCAGCAGACACACCAGAGTAAGCCCCTGCAGCAGGCCGATAATCAGCTTGTCTGCCTCACCGAACAGGATGGCGGTTGACTTGATACCGATGCGCAGGTCGTCTTCACGGTCGCACATCGCGTACTCGGTGTCGTAGGCCACGGTCCACAGCAGGTTGGCCAGAAATACCAGCCACAAGGGCATCGGCAGTGCCTCGGCCTGAGCGGCAAAGGCCATCGGGATGGCCCAGGAAAAGGCCGCGCCAAGAATGACCTGCGGATAAAAGGTGAAGCGTTTGCAGAACGGGTAGATGGCCGCCAGCGCAACGCCGACAAACGCCAGCTGGATGGTCAGCGCGTTGGTGAACAACACCAGCAGCCCGCTCAGGGCGACCAGAATGGCGAAGGTCAGCAGTGCCTGCCGCGCGCTGATGCGGCCGGTCGCGAGCGGCCGCTCTCGGGTGCGTTGTACGTGACCGTCGAAGTTGCGGTCGGCGTAGTCATTGATCACGCAGCCAGCTGCGCGCATCAGAATCACCCCCAACACGAAGATGATCAGGGTGCCGATATCCGGCACACCTTCGGCTGCCAGCCACAGTGCCCACAGCGTTGGCCACAGCAGCAGGTAGGTACCGATCGGTCGGTCCAGGCGCATCAGCTGGATGTAGTCGTTGACCTTGGGGTTGAGGCGAGCGATGGGTTTGATCAGCAGACCGAGCAAGGCGGTTCTCCAGTCAGAAGGCAGATACTCAGGTGCCGGCGACCGGCCAGCCCTGCAAGAATACTTCACACACCAGCAGCTGCAACTCGCCATCCGAGAAGTGCGAACGGCGTGCCCAGAGTCCCTCGCTGCGCCACGCATCCGGCAGCCAGACGGCGGGATAGCGGCTGATCTCGATTGGCCCGCGGCTGATCTGCGGGTTGCGGAACAGCAGGTGACCGAGACTGGTCGTCCCGAGGCTATCGAGTGCGACCGCAGCGTTACCCAGCGCGCTGGTCGGAGCAACCGAGCGGGCGTAGACCCGAGCTGCCCCGTCAGTGTGCAGTAGTACCTCTCTGGCCCAGACCGTGGCCCCCGGCGGCAAACCCAATGCCGCAGCTTCATCGTCACGGGCTGGCTGCGGAGCCTGCAGCAGTAGTTCGACACGAAAGTCCTGATTGCCCGCGTCGGTGAGACGCTGAGTCAGCGAGCCTTCGTGGCAAAGCCAGCCGAACAGTGGCTCGGCCGGGGGAGCAGGGTGGCGATCGGTGGGGTACCAGTCAGGCAGCATATCAGGCATTTACTGGGGTGCAGGCAGCGTGGAAAGGGGTGCCAAGGGTATCACGAAACCCCTCTGCGGCGGGCGCAGGGGAGCTGGCCTTGGAGTTGCTGAACAATTGCGGTAGTGTCGCGAGACAGCAAATTTCGAACCCCGTGAGAAGCAAGTATGAAGAAGTGGCAGTGTATTGTCTGTGGTTTCATCTATGACGAGGCCGAAGGCTGGCCCGACGAAGGTATTGCACCCGGCACCCGCTGGGAAGATGTGCCCGCCGACTGGATGTGCCCGGACTGCGGCGTTGGCAAGGAAGATTTCGAGATGATCGAAATCGGCTGATCCCCCCGCCCTGAATTACGCCTCTGCAGGAGAATCCACGTGGCTGACAATGCACCCCTGGTCATCATTGGCACAGGTCTGGCTGGTTATAACCTGGCCAAGGAGTTTCGCAAGCTCGATACCGAGCGCCCGTTGCTGATGATCAGCGCCGATGACGGCCGTTTCTATTCCAAACCACTGTTGTCGACCGGTTTTGCCAAGGGTAAGGACGCCGACGAGCTGGCGATGCAGGACGCGGCAACGATGGCCGAGCAGCTCAACGCCAAGGTGCTGACCGGTGTTCAGGTCTCAGCTATTGATCCGGCCAGCCGCACGCTGACGGTAGAGGGTCGCAGTCAGCCCTACAGCGATCTGGTGCTTGCCACCGGCGCTGAGGTGCGATCCCTGCCGTGGCGCGAGGCACTTGGTGAGCGCTTGCTGTCGATCAACGACCTGGGCGACTACGGCCGGTTTCGGGCGGCACTGAAAGGGCGTAATAAGGTCGTGATTGTGGGTGCCGGCCTGATCGGCTGCGAGTTTGCCAATGACCTGCGCCTTGGTGGCTTTGAGGTCACTGTGGTGGCGTCCGACCCCTGGTTGATGCCGCAGCTGCTGCCGGAGGCGGCGGCGGCTGCAGTGCAGAGTAAACTGGAAGAGCTGGGCGTGCGCTTTTATCTGGGGTGCGCAATTGAAAGCATAGCGCTCGAGGCGGACGGTTTACGCGTGCGGCTGGATTCCGGCACCGAGCTGGTTGCCGACCAGGGACTGTCTGCGATTGGTCTGGCACCGCGGGCGGCGCTGGCGGAGGCTGCAGGTTTGGCAGTGGGCCGGGGTGTGCAAGTGGATCGGCAGCTGCGCAGCAGTGATCCGCATATCTACGCACTGGGCGACTGCGCGGAGGTGGCAGGGCTCAATCTGATGTACGTGATGCCGTTGATGACGGCGGCTCGGGCGCTGGCCAAAACCCTCAGTGGCACGCCAACCGAACTGAGCTACCCGGCGATGCCGATCATGGTCAAGACGCCCGCCTGCCCGCTGGTGGTCACGCCACCACTCAGCAGCGCGGAAGGCAGCTGGCAGTGCAGCGGTGAAGGCAGTGACGTGCGAGCGGTCTTTGTTGACGGCTCTGGCCAACTGCATGGCTATGCGCTGACAGGCGCGGCGGTGGCGGAAAAGCTGCAGTTGACCCGTGAGCTGCCCGCCTGGCTGGGGTGATCCGGCCGACAATATGGGACAGTTTGGCCTTTTGTCGGGAAAATCCGTGATTTTGCCCGGCTTGAGGTCTGGGACGACTGGCGAAACCGTTTCAGTCGTGCCATGCTGAGCGGGCCTTGGCAGAGCGCTTCGAGCGTGCTCAGAGGTGTCTGGCAGGCCCGCCGCGAGGAATCGGCGGTAACAACAAAAACAACAGACAATGAGGCTTTATATGCGCAAACCAGATCTCGCAGCGGCGATTGCCGAAAAGGCAGACCTGAGCAAGGATCAGGCAAATCGAGTACTCAACGCCGTACTGGACGAAATTACCCAGGCGCTGAGCAACAAGGACTCCGTGACACTCGTCGGTTTCGGCACATTCCTGCAGCGTCATCGTGGCGCACGTACCGGCAAAAATCCCCAGACCGGCGCTCCGGTCAAAATCAAGGCCAGCAACACCGTCTCCTTCAAGCCGGGCAAGAGCCTGCGCGACGCGGTTAACTAAGCCTGATTTCCGCGACAGGGGCTCGTTCGGGCCCCTGCCACTGACTCCCTCTTCTTCAGTCTCGCGCCGTTCCCTGATATTTGCTCACCAGTGAGCGCAGCGCATCCCGCGCATCCAGTACTTTGTGCACCACCTTGTTCGCGGCTTCCCGCTCCAGCCCCAGGCGCTCCAGCAGTGCATCCGGAATGACCAGCTGCGGGCCGCTGCTGATGCCGTGCTCGCTGAGCAGCGCCAGCGCCAGGTAGATCAGGTTAGCGTAGACGTGGTCCGGGCCCTGGTAATAGGCGTTGTGTTGCTGACGCAGCGCGGTGCACACCTCGTCGGGCATGTCCCAGTAGCGCATCAGCCAGCTGCCGATCTGGTCGCGGGTAACGCCGATCAGATGCTGTTCGATCTGGTGCGGCTGCACGTGCGGGTTGGCTTCGATATGCCGGCAGATCAACTTGAAGTAGGGCGGGAAGATGTACGCCAGTACCAGATAGCCGAAGTTGTGCAGCAGGCCGCCGAGGTAGTTCAGGCCCATCTCCGGCCGGCGTTCACGGGGCATGGCCTTGGCCAGACCTTCGATCACGGCGGCGGTGTAGATGGCCTGTTCCCAGTAAGGGGTGGCGCGGTCCGGCGCGTCGTTCGGCAGTTTGAAGGTCTTGCCCAGCGCCAGGCCAACCGCCAGGTTGATCACCAGATCAAAGCCGAGCACACGGCCAATGGCGTCTTCCACCGAGCGAATCTTGCCCGGCGCGGCGTAATAGGGCGACGCGGCCCAGCTGACCACCTGCGCTGCCAGACTCGGATCGGTTTCGACCACATCGGCCAGATCGTCTATATCGGCATCCGGGTTGACCCGTAGCTTCATTACCTTCTGCGCTGTTTCTGGCAGCGGTGGAATTTCGATGGTCTCTTCCAGCCGCTGTTTCATGCGCAGGGCGGTGAAGTTTTGTACCGCGTCGCTGAGGTCCTGGTCGTCCTGTTCGGCGCTAGCAGATGGCTTTTCCAGACGGCTCAGCGGGACGGAAAACTGGGCCAGACTGACCTTGGCCATCAGCGTGCGAGCGTCGGCCTGGTTGAGTACCAGACACCAGCCGGTCAGACCGCTGTCGAGCACCAGTTCGGCGTGCTCAAGCAGGCTGCGCTCACACACACAGGGGGAGTTGAACAGGATTGGCAAGCCTGGCAGCTGGTTGAGCTGGTGCTTGCTGAGAATGCGCTGCAGTTCACGGTTGCGCACCGGTTCCAGTTGGCGACCAAGCAGCGAGCCGAGGGTTTTGAGGTCGAGCAGGTGATCCTTCGGGATCAGCGTCAGCACGGTGCCGACGTTGTCGCAGAGCAGACTGGCCTGAATCTGCTGCGAGGCTGGCCAGGCGCCATTGGCCGGGCGCAGTTGGTAAGCGATGCCCTGCTGCTGCAGGAGCTTTTCAATCAGGTCGGGGAGGCTGGCGCCAAATTGCTCGGAAGCGGCCGGGTTGCTCATTGTCTGTTCCTTGCTCGTTAAGGCGGGCGGGTGCCCCGATAATGCGGGTTTCCGCTTGATTCTAGCGGTTGGGATCACTGGAGCATAGCTGCAGTCAGACCTGCGCAAAATGCTGGCCGTCGGCTATCCAGCGATCCAGCAGCGGCTGGACGTGTTCGGGGTGGCTGCTGGCCAGTTGCTGGGCGGCCTGCTGAACCGCTGGCAGCAGGTCAGCGTCGCGCACCAGATCGGCAACGCGGAACTGCACCAGACCTGTTTGCCGGGTGCCCAGCACCTCGCCGGGGCCGCGCAGGGCCAGGTCTTTTTCGGCAATCACAAAACCATCGGTACTTTCACGCATGATGCCTAGGCGTTCACGGCCAAGTGCCGACAGCGGCGCATGGTAAAGCAGCACGCAGTGGCTGGCGGCGCTGCCACGGCCGACCCGGCCGCGCAACTGGTGCAGCTGGGCGAGGCCCAAGCGTTCGGGGTTCTCGATGATCATCAGGCTGGCATTGGGGACATCAACGCCAACCTCGATCACGGTGGTGGCGACCAGCAGGTGCAGGTCGCCTTCCTTGAAGGCGGCCATGATCTCGGCCTTCTCGGCAGGCTTCATGCGGCCGTGGATCAGCCCGATTGAGAGTTCCGGCAGGGCCTCGCAGAGCGACTCCCAGGTTGCCTCGGCAGCTTGCGCCTGCAGCTGTTCGGATTCTTCGATCAGGGTGCAGACCCAGTAAGCCTGACGCCCTTCGGCGCAGCCGGCGCGGACGCGTTCGATGACCTCGACACGGCGGCTGTCGGATATCAGCACGGTGTTGACCGGGGTGCGTCCCGGCGGCAGCTCGTCAAGGATCGAGGTATCCAGATCGGCGTAGGCGCTCATCGCCAGGGTGCGCGGGATCGGCGTGGCGGTCATGATCAGCTGATGCGGAGAGACGCCGCCGGCAGCGCCTTTGTCGCGCAGGGCGAGGCGCTGCTGGACGCCAAAGCGATGCTGCTCGTCGATAATTGCCAGGCCCAGATTGCGGAACTGCACGTCGTCCTGAAACAACGCGTGGGTGCCAACAACCATTACCGCTTCACCGCTGGCGATCATCTGCAGCTGATTGCTGCGTGCCTTGCCCTTCAGCTTGCCGGCGACCCAGGCAACCGACAGGCCGAGTGCGGCAAACCAGCGCTGGAAGTTGTTGAAGTGCTGCTCGGCCAGAATTTCAGTCGGCGCCATCAGCGCCACCTGCCAGCCCGCCTCGATGGCCTGCAGCGCTGCCAGCGCGGCGACCGCGGTCTTGCCAGCGCCGACATCTCCCTGCACCAGGCGCAGCATCGGCCGCGGCTGGGCCAGATCCAGCAGTATCTCGTCAGCCACCCGGCGCTGGGCACCGGTCAGCGGGAAGCCGAGCTGGGCGACAAAACGATCCGCCAGCTCGCCGGCGGCGCGCATTGGCGGCGCCCGGTGTGCACGCATCTGCGCGCGCAGTCGCAACATCGCCAGTTGATGGGCCATCAACTCCTCGAACGCGAGCCGGTGCTGGGCCCAGTGACGGCCGTCCTGCAGGGCTTCGAGGTCAATATCTGGCGGCGGGCGGTGCAGCAGCTGTACCGCTTCGCGCAGCGGAGGCAACTGATACGCCTCGGCCAGCTCCGGCGGCAGCCATTCGGTCAGGTGATTGCCCTTGGCCAACCAGGCCAGGGCCGCGTCGCTGAGGCTGCGCAGGCGTTGTTGTGATAGCCCCTCGGTGGCGGGGTAGATTGGCGTCAGAGTCTCGCTGACGGGCAGCGCCTCGGCGCCGTCGAGATTGTGCAGCTCGGGATGATAGATCTCCAACCCCGAGGCGCCGGGGCGTACTTCACCGTAGCAGCGCCAGTGGCTGCCGCGGCTGAGGTTGGCCTTGAGCGCGGCAGAAAAGTAGTAGAAGCGCAGGCTCAGGGTACCGCTGCCGTCCTGAATGCGGCAGAGCAGGCTGCGGCGCCGTCCCATGACCACCTCGGCGCCGAGCACCGTGCCCTCGATGACCGCGTCCAGTCCGGGCCGCAGGGCGCCGATCGGGGTGACGCGGGTGCGGTCCTGATAGCGCATCGGCAGGTGAAACAGCAGGTCCTGCACCGATGACAGGCCGAGCCGGTCCAGCTTGTCCGCGAGCGCCGGACCGATTCCCTTGAGGACCGTCAGCGATGTCTGTTCACCCACCCTTTTTTCCGCCCTGAATCAGCGTGATGGCTGGCCAACCGAGCACAGGCGAATCGAGTCGCTGAGCAGCTCGATAGCCTTCGGACGCGGGAAGCTGGCACGCCAGGCAACCGCAACGGTGCGATACGGTGCTGGCGCCTTAAACGGCTTGGTGACCAGCAGTTCGGAGCTGTAGTAGCGATCATCTGCGGCCGACATCGGCAGCACGGTCATGCCGATGCCGGAGGCGACCATGTGGCGGATGGTTTCCAGCGAGCTGGATTCGACCGTGGTGTGCTTGTGCTGTTCTTCGCCCTTGCGCAGGGTCGGACAGGCCTCGAGCACCTGATCGCGGAAGCAGTGACCTTCGCCGAGCAGCAGCAGTTTGTTGTCGTCCAGCTCATCGAGGGTCACGCTGTCGCGTTTGGCCCAGGCGTGGCTGGCCGGCATCAGCAGACTGAATGGCTCGTCGTAGAGCGGTTTGGTCAGCACGTCCGGTTCCTGGAATGGCAGCGCGATGATGATTGCATCGAGCTCGCCGTTGCGCAGCTTGTCGCGCAGCACGTGGGTGAAGTTTTCCTCGATATACAGCGGCATCTCCGGCGCCACCTTGTGCAGCTGGGGGACCAGATGCGGGAACAGGTACGGCCCGATGGTGTAGATAGCGCCAACCTTGAGCGGCGCGGCCAGCTGGTTCTTGCCGGCGGTAGCCAGTTCGCGGATAGCGAGGGCCTCTTCCAGCACCTTTTGCGCCTGGGCAACGATGCGCTCGCCAATCGGGGTGACGCGCACGGCGCTCTTGCTGCGCTCAAAGATCATCACGCCCAGCTCTTCTTCCAGCTTTTTAACGCCGACGCTGAGGGTCGGCTGGGACACGTGGCAGCGTTCGGCGGCGTGGCCGAAGTGCTGTTCCTGGGCAAGGGTGACGATATAGCGGAGTTCGGTCAGGGTCATTGGCTGGCAATCTGTCTGGCAACGGGGACGAAGGTTGAACGACAGGCTCTAGCATAGCCGGTTGATTGATAGAGTAAAACAATCGAAGCGCCTGTGCTGGGCCTGCGGCAGCAGGCTGGCAACTGGTACAGTGACGCTTTATGAAACGCGACGGGAGAAACCGATGCCGCGGGTTGTGATTGCTGGATGTGGGGATGTGGGATCGGCGCTGGCCAGTCGCTTGGTCATGCGTGGTTGGCAGGTCTATGGTCTGCGCCGGGATGTCGCGAGGCTGCCGGGTGGCGTGCTGCCGATTGCTGCGGATCTGTGTACTGCCGAGCGCCCTGCGGACTGGCCGGAGCAGATCGATTATCTGGTGTTCTGTCCAGCAGCAGGCAAGCGCGATGCCGAGCTCTATCAGCGCTTGTATGTGCAGGGGCTGGAGCATGTGCTTGGTTGGCTGGGGCAGGGTAAGCGTGGCCTGCGCCATCTGCTGCAGGTCTCCAGTACCGGTGTATACGCCCAGCAGGATGGCGAGTGGGTCAGCGAGAACAGCCGAGCCGAAGCCGACAGCGCGACCGGCAAAGTGCTGCTGGCTGCTGAAGATGTTGCCCTGCGCAGCGGTGTGCCTGCGTCAGTGGTGCGCTTGGCGGGTATCTACGGGCCGGGCCGCAATCGGCTGATTGAGCAGGCGCGGGCGGGCATGATGGTGCCGGCGGAGCCGCCACAGTACACCAATCGTATTCATCGCGATGACGCCGTGGGCCTGCTAGAGCATCTGCTGCTGCAGGCGGAGGCGCGCGAGTTGCTGGCGCCCTGTTATCTCGGGGTGGACGACGAACCGGCCGCGTTGCACGAGGTGGTCGACTGGCTGCGAGAGCAGCTAGGGGCCGAGGCGAATGCCGATGGCCCAACCAGTACTCGGGTTGGCAGCAAGCGCTGCAGTAACGAACTGGCGCGCGAGAGTGGTTGGGAGCCGCAATATCCAAGCTACCGGGAAGGCTATACCGCGTTGCTTGCTGAGGCGAAAGAGAGCTGACAGGCACAAAAAAGCCCGATTGCTCGGGCTTTTTTGATGGTGATCGAGTTGATCAGCCGACGACCATGATGCCGTCCATCTCGACCGGCACGCCCTTGGGCAGTGCCGCAACACCGATGGCGGCGCGGGCCGGGTAGGGCTTCTCGAAATAGCGCTCCATGATCTCGTTGACCTTGGCGAAGTTGCCCAGGTCGGTCAGGAAGATGTTCAGTTTGACGATGTCCTGCAGTTTGCCGCCAGCGGCTTCGGCAACCGCGCTGAGGTTGTCGAATACACGGCAGACCTGTGCTTCGAAGCCTTCAACGACTTCCATGGTGGCTGGGTCCAGCGGGATCTGGCCGGACAGGTAGACAGTGTTGCCGACCTTGATGGCCTGGGAGTACGGACCAATCGCGGAAGGAGCGTGCTCGCTGGTGATGACTTGCTTGTTCATGTGTTCTCCGACGGAGTTCAGTTCTTGAGACGGGTGATGCGCATCACGCCTTTGAGGTTGCGGATACGCTTGATCAGTTGGGACAGGTGCAGACGGTCGCGTACGCGAACCACCAGTTGGACGACGCTGACGCGGCCATCGCGCTCATCGACGCTGATTTTGTCGATGCTGGCGTCGGCCACGGTGATGCCGGTCGCGAGCTGGGCAATGATGCCGCGCTGGTGTTCCAGTTCGACGCGCAGCTCGACGGTAAACTCGCCGCTGACGTCCTTATCCCAGGTCAGGTGCAGAGTCTTTTCGCTGTTGTGGCGGCTATCGGCCAGGTTGCGGCAGTTTTCCTGGTGGATGACCATACCCTTGCCAGATGACAGATAGCCGACGATCGGGTCGCCCGGAATCGGGTTGCAGCACCGGGCGAAGCTGACCACCAGGCCCTCGGTGCCGCGGATCGCCAGTGGCTTCTCGCTGCTGTCGGCGTCTTGGGTGTTGAGCTTCTGCGGTTCTTCCTCGTTGCCACCTTCATTGTTGAGCAGGCGGCGCGCGACCACGTAGGCCATACGGTTACCGAGGCCGATATCCGCCAGCAGGTCTTCCATCAACTCCATGTCGCAGTCGGTCAGTACCGCCTGAATGCGGGCTTCCGGAATGTCGCTGAGCTGGGTGCCAAAGCTTGCCAGCACCTTGTCGAGCAGGCGCTCGCCAAGCGCAATCGACTCGGAATGGCGCTGGTGCTTGAGGAAGTGACGGATGTTGCTGCGGGCCTTGCCGGTAATCACGAAGCTCAACCAGGCGGGATTCGGGCGGGCGCCCGGTGCGGTAATGATTTCGACGGTTTCGCCGCTTTCCAGCGGCTCGGACAGCGGTGCCAGGCGTCGGTTGACGCGACAGGCGATGCAGCTGTTGCCGATGTCGGTATGCACCGCGTAGGCGAAGTCGACCGGGGTCGAGCCCTTGGGCAGCTCCATGATGCGGCCCTTGGGGGTGAAGATATAGACCTCGTCCGGGAACAGGTCGATCTTGACGTTCTCGATGAACTCCAGCGAGTTGCCGGCGTTCTGCTGCAGCTCCAATACGCTTTTCAGCCACTGACGGGTGCGGGCGTGGTTGCCGTTGATCACCTCGTCTTTCGATTTGTAGACCCAGTGCGCCGCGATGCCGTTGTTGGCCAGCTCTTCCATCTCGTCGGTACGGATCTGAATTTCGATCGGTACCCCGTGCATGCCGAACAGCGTGGTGTGCAGGGATTGATAGCCGTTGGCCTTGGGGATCGCGATGTAGTCTTTGAAGCGGCCGGGGAACGGCTTGTAGAGGCTGTGTACCGCCCCGAGCACGCGATAGCAGGTGTCCGGTTTGTCGACGATGATGCGGAAGGCGTAGACGTCCATGATTTCATTGAACGACTTCTTCTTGCCGCGCATCTTCTGGTAGATGCCGTACAGGTGCTTTTCGCGGCCCATCACCTTGCCCTGCAGGCCCTCGCGCTCCAGGCAGGCCTGCAGCGACTCGAGAATCCGGTTGAGCAGTTCCTTGCGATTACCCCGTGCGTTGCGTACCGCGCGGTCGATCAGGGTTGAGCGCATCGGATACATGGCTTTGAAGCCCAGATCCTCGAACTCGGTGCTCAGGCTGTGCATGCCCAGGCGGTTGGCGATCGGCGCATAGATCTCGAGGGTTTCCTTGGCGATGCGGCGGCGCTTTTCCGGAGCCAGCGCACCGAGTGTGCGCATGTTGTGCAGGCGGTCGGCGAGCTTGACCAGAATCACTCGGATATCCCGAGCCATGGCCAGTGCCATCTTCTGGAAGTTCTCGGCCTGCGCTTCGGCTTTGCTCTCGAAGGTCATCTGGGTCAGCTTGCTGACCCCGTCTACCAGCTCGGCAACGGTGTCGCCAAACTGCTCGACCAGTGCATCCTTGGGGATGCCGGTGTCTTCGATCACGTCGTGCAGCATGGCCGCCATCAAGCTCTGATGGTCCATGTGCATGTCGGCGAGGATATTGGCTACAGCAAGGGGATGAGTAACGTAGGGCTCGCCGCTGCGACGGGTTTGACCGTCGTGGGCTTGCTCGGCGTAGAAATAGGCGCGCCGGACCAGGTTGACCTGATCCGGCTCAAGGTAATTGCCAAGGTTGTCGGCAAAAACTTCTATCGCAGACATGCAGCTCTCCCGCACCCGTGCTGACGGGTGATGACCTCAGGAATGCCCGGCCTGCGCAATCCGTTTACTCGGCCAGTTCGGTAGTTTCCAGCGAGTACAGCGGCTCCTGCTGATCCTGCAGGGCTTCTTCGGCCATGATTTCGTTGGTAATCAGACCTTCGGCAACTTCACGCAGTGCAACGACGGTAGGTTTGTCGTTTTCCCAGGCTACCTTGGGGTCTTTGCCGCCGGTGGCCAGCTGACGGGCGCGCTTGGAGGCCAGCATGACCAGTTCAAAACGGTTATCTACATTTTCCAGGCAGTCTTCAACGGTGACGCGAGCCATGGGGTACTCCGGAAAGGTAACAAGTGAACAAATCGACGCGCACGGCACGGGGCCGGGCGCAGGACCTGACAGTTTACTGGCTGAGGCTTCAGTCTGACAAGAGCGCTTGTAGCAGAGAGGCGTGACGCGCGGTCTGCGCGGTGGTCTGCAGACGGTAGCTGCGCACGATGGCCTTGAGGTCGTCGAGGGCGTGCTCAAAGGTGTCGTTGATGACCAGGCTGTCGAACTCGACGTAATGGCTCATCTCGGCAACGGCTTCGGCCATACGGCGATCAATCACGTCGTCGTCATCCTGACCACGGGAGTCAAGACGGTAGCGCAGTGCTTCGAGTGACGGCGGCAGGATGAAGATCGAATGCGCCTGCGGCAGCTTGCGGCGAACCTGCTCGGCGCCCTGCCAGTCAATTTCCAGAATGATGTCGTGCCCGCGTGCCAGTGCTTGCTCTACCGCTGTCTGCGAGGTGCCGTAGAGGTTGCCGAACACTTCAGCGTGCTCAAGGAAGTCGCCGGCTTCCACCAGTTTGAGGAAGTTGTCACGGTCGGTGAAGTGGTAGTTCACCCCATCAGCTTCGCCCGGGCGCATGGGGCGGGTGGTGTGCGAAACCGAGACGTGCAGGTTGGGAGTCTGTTCGATCAGTGCCTTGACCAGGCTGGTTTTGCCTGCGCCGGAGGGGGCGGAGATGATGTACAGCGTGCCGGTGGCGTGGGTCATCGGACAGGGTTCCTGCGGTGCGTAATGGATAAGCGCGCAATTATAGGGTTTCCGCGCGGTGGCGTCATGGTTCGCTGTCGGTTCCGCTAAGCTGTCTGCTCAATGCGGAGTCAGAGGATGCAGGTGCGTATGATTTCAAAATGGCAGTGGCTGCTGGCGCAGTTGACGCGAACCCTGTGGGTGCGCGCGTCCCTTTATGCGGTCCTGGCGGTGGCGGCAGCGCTGTTGGCCATTGTGGTTCAGCAGCTGTTGCCGGGCCCGCTGCCGGTGACTGTTGGGGCTGATGCGGTGGATCGTATCCTGGATATCCTCGCATCCAGCATGCTGGCAGTTACTACCTTTTCTCTTAGGGAAACGCTGCACAAATCAGCCATCTGCCTGAGTACCCAGCCCCGAGTAT
>NZ_JAYPMU010000005.1:0-174936 GCF_038130085.1 Halopseudomonas sp.
ACCATGGCGGCCTGACTTAAACGAAATGGCCTCCATAAAACCCGGTACGATTCACAAAGCGGCTTTGTGGCTTGCCGCGCAGCTGACGCAGCGGTAGGAGCAGAGTTTGGGGTTGGCTGAGTTACAGGCGTGCTTGGTTGGCTGCGATACATCAGGCGTTTGAGACCTGCGCCGTCGATCAGTTGGATATTGCGGCCCCGAGCGAAGGTTTTGGCTTCGTGGGTGAATTGGCCGGAGGTAACCACATAGCCGCCGACCGCCCCTTCTGCGGCCATGGCGCCGAAGAACTCGCGCACTATCGGCACGCCCACTTTCAATGAACGCCAGTGTTTGCACTGCACCAGGTACTTTTCGTTGTTCTTGCGCAGGATGAGGTCTACACCGCCGTCCGGGCCGCTGCCGCCGGTTTCGGTGATGCTATAGCCCTGCCGACGGAAGGCTTCGCCGATGAGTTGTTCAAATTGCTGCCAGCTCAGGCCGTCGATGGTTCTGGCCGGTTGAGTAGCGGATTTGACGCTGTTGAGCAGTTGTTTACGTTTGTGGCGGCCGGCGATTGAGCCGATGGCGCCAAGCAGGCAACAGAAGGGAATCAGGTACTGGCCAAACATGGCGAAGGTACGCCACAGCTGCCCCGCGATAACACCACCCATATCGCCGGGCTTGAGCGCAGTGGGCGGTGTGACAGGCGCCGTAGCGATGGGATGAAGAACCAGCCAACTGACCAGTGCAATCAGCATACTCACCCACCAGGGCAGGCGAGACAAGACGACGATGAAGTCTTCAATGGTTGAGCTACGTCTGCGCGCCATCCATGGGCTCCTGACTGGAAACAGTGGCTTCTTGCCATATCCGAAAAGTAGCCCGACACGCTAACGAGGTAAAGCGCTAATTCTTCCTGTCTGCGCCGTGATCCGCCCCGCGCTGCAAGGTGGCTGGCTAGTGCTCAGCGTGCAGATAAAAGTCGATGCCGTGTTCGGTTTTCTTTCGCACGACGGTAAAGCTGCCGCGCAGATGGACAACGACAATACCTGTCCCGCCTGAACTGTACTGATAAAGCGTATCCGGGCCGGTTTCCAGCACCAGGCGATACTGGTCGCAGTCGAGCCGTGCGAGGCTTTCGTAGGTCGGCAGCGCCAGCGGTTTGCCAACGGCGCTGCCGTCGATGAGGGCGTCGATATCGACTGCGCACTGTTCCTGCACGGTCTGATTTTCGCTGCGCGCCATGCTGGCATCGAGGTAGGTATCCACTTCAACGCGCTTGCCGTCGTTGCGCAGTAAAAAACCGATCAGGCCTGAGCCTGCGTTACTTGAGGTGAGATAGATGTTCTCGCTCAGGCGCTCCGGCAGCGGCTCACTCCAGTAGCTGCTGGCACAGCCGTTGAGCAGTACTGCGGCGCAGATCAGGGGTGTCAGTCGTTTCATGCTGGTCTCTGCAATGCAATGTCAGCGATCAGGGCAGTGATCGCCGAGGCGGTTGAAGCGAATGCTATCGCTGGTGCTGCCGGCCACCGGGACGATCAGGAACGCCGTGCCCGCGATACTGGAGCCCTCGGTCAATACGCCGTTGCCGCTGCGATCCAGCCTGAGGGTAACGCTGCTGTGCGCCAAACCAATAAAGGGGTTGTCTGCCGGTGCGGCGAATGAGCTATCCCAACGCCCGGGCAGGCTGATCTTCTCGCCATCAAAGGTGAAGTGCTCGCCCTGCCGATAGTCGGCCTGCAGCGTCGCGCCTTCGCTGCTGTTCGCCAGCACCCGCACTCGATCGGCCTCGGGCACCTGCACCTCGATGACGGCGATAGCAGCGTGCTCTGCAACGGGCTGCACCCAAAATAGCTGACTCAAATAACGGGCTCGACCTGCCTCCTCGGTTTCGCCGGCATTCTGATAGCAACCGGCAATGGCAGCCAGATCGCCGATGGGCGCCGCATCAGAGACGAACTCACTGCCACTGTTGAACACGCAGCCGTGTAACGTCGCACTCAGGAACAACAGCCACTCTTTGCGCATGTTCGCCTCCGCTAGCAGCACACCCCACTGGACCGTGCTTGCTTACCGGTTTAGCGCAGTTTCCCGCGCGGGGCAACGCTGGCAGGCTGACGACTAGACCCGAAACCCCTGCGCTAAGGCCTGTAGCTCGCCAGCCAACTGCGCCTGGCTGTCAGTCACCTGTGAGATTTCACGCGAGCCGTTGAGCGTCTGCAGCGAGGTTTCGCGCACCGAACTCATGCTGCGGGAGATGTCACGTGTGACCGCCACCTGTTGCTCGGCAGCAGCGGCAATCTGCGACGACATGCCGGAGATGCGGTCGACATCTTTTAGGATGGCGGCAAGCGTGTCTTCCAGCTTCTCGGCTTCATCGGCGCTGAGGTTGGCCAGCCGGTGGCTGTCGGTTACTGCGCCGCGAACGCCATCGGTGATCTCGCGGAAGCCACTGATCATGGTTTCGATTTCAACCGTGGAGTCGTGGGTCTGGCGCGCCAAATTGCGCACTTCGTCTGCCACGACCGCGAAGCCGCGGCCGTGCTCCCCGGCGCGCGCCGCTTCGATTGCTGCGTTGAGCGCCAGCAGGTTGGTCTGATCGGCCACTGCCTTGATCACATCGATGACTCGGGTGATGGACTCACTGCTCGCCTGCAGGCGCTCCATCTGACCATTTACCTGTTCGATGGCGCCCGCCAGATGACGAATGCGGCCCACACTTTCCTGCACGACTCTACGCCCTGCTTCATTGCGCGCGGACGCGTGCTGCGCGGCCTCGGCCACTTGCTGGGTATTGCGCGAGATTTCTTCCGAGGTGCTGGACATCTCTTCTGCAGCAGCGGCGACCTGATCCACCAGCGCCTGCTGCTGGCCGACCTGATCGGAGTTCTGACTGGCTGTGGCACGTGTTTGCTCCGAGGCCGAGGCCAGCCGCACGCTGGTTTCATCTATCTGGCTCAAGGCGCCGGAGAAGGTTTCGATCAGACCGTTCAGCGCGCTGCCGATCAAGCCCATTTCATCCTTGGAACAAACGCGGGTGCGGATCGATAGATCCTTGCGCTCCATGACCTGACGAAAATCACCCAGCAGCTGATTCACCTGACTGGACACGCCCATGATGATCAGCAGTGCCAGTAGCAGCACTGCCGCGATCACCACAACGCCGATGATCGCTGCACCCCGCAGTTCCGCACGCGCGCCAGCCAGCACTCGCTCGGTGCCCTTCTTCATATCCTCAGCCAACTGCTGCTTGAGCTGATAGACGCCGTCGATGGCCAAACTGGCGCTGTCGAACCATTCAATATTGGCCATCCCCAGGAAGCCGTATTCGGAACCGATCAGCCGGTCACGCAGGGTGTTGAACGCGAGGTTTTCCGGCCGTTGCTGCAACGTCTGCAGCTGCCCCTGCAGCGAAACACCAAGCAGGTCGCCGGCGGAATTGAGCAGCGCCTGAGTACGAGCCCCCGCGGCGCTAACCTCCGCGGCCAGCGCCAGCGACAGGCCGCCTTCGCTCAGCACCTGAGCACCGGCAGCCATCTCGCGCGCGCCCCATTCGGTCGCTTCGGTCAGGGCCAGAAATCCGCCCATCATGCGCGTCAGTAGTGGTTCGCTGGCTTGCATCAGGATGGTCGGAATCAGTCCGATCATCTGTTCCACAGCTGCGGTGTAGGTCTGGTAGGCAAGGGTCGAATCCACATCTTCCCTGATCACCCGGTCACGCAGCGGCGCCAGGGTGTCGAGCGCGTCGTTGATCCGCCCAAGCTCGGCGGCGATCACCACCCGCTCACGTCCCTGCAGCTGCGCGATGCTGTCACGCAGCGCTGCCAGGCTGACGTCGGTCGCGGCACGCTGGCCTTCCAGTCGCTCGACGACGCGGCCGTCGGCGCCACCGCTGGCGATATACAGCGCGGTCAAACCCCGCTCCTTCTGCAGATTCTCCAGGGCGGGGTCAGCGGTGAGCACCAGGTCGAACAGCGCCTGAGAAGACTCGGTGCTCTGCAGATGCGCGTAACGATCGGCACTAGTTGAACCGGAGAAATAAAGCGTGCCTGCCAGCGCGGGCAGAATGAGCAGCAGCAGTTTGCCGCGCATGGAAAGATTTCGAAGCAAGGACAGCATGATGGTGAACTCTGAGAAAAACCTGACTGAATGGACAGGTCGACTCAGCAAGAACAGTGCCATCACTCGGCCACCCAGCAATGGCGCGTGCGCGGCGAAAGCCCTGACTACGCGCACCAGTTCAGGGCCGGGGCAGTACGTATGCGCCCAAAAAGGGTTCGCTAACTGGATCCCTGACGCACCATCGTCAAGGTCTGGGAGCCGCCATCGCCTGCGCCAGCGCCGCCTTGCCAGAGCCTTCCAGCGCCTGAGCAGCACCGGAAATATCTTCAGCAGACTTGTTCTGACTCAGCTTGAACTTGCCGACCAAGCGCTCAATCTCAATCTCGATGCCGACAATCGCGGCAAGCATCTGGCTGATGTAGTCCGGACTGGAGTCTGTCATTTTCCAGGGACGCGCCTGCCCACTCTGCGCTTCGTGCTCGCGGGTCAAACGTGCAACCAGACCACGAACAAAGCGCTCGTCGTCGCGCAGTCGGATACGTCCGTGGGCATGCACGACCTGATAGTTCCAGGTTGGCACCTGGCGGTGGGTTTCGTGCTTGCTCGGGTACCAATTGGGCGAGATGTAGGCCTGCGGGCCCTGGAAGATCACCAATACGTTCATGCCGTCCACAATCTGCTCGACCAGCGGGTTGGCGCGCGCCAAGTGCGCCTGCAAGGTGCCGTGTGCGCCCTGCTCGGCCAGCAGCTCGAACGGGATGTGGTTGGCGTCCAGGCCATCGGCGCCCGAGGTTACCAGCGCCCCCAGGGGGTTGGCGCAGATCAGGGCATGCAGTTCGGTGGTGCGGGGTTCGGCAAAATGTGCGGGCAAATACATGAGGTATTCCGTGGCAAGTCAGACGGCAAAATATTGATCAAGCGAATACAGCGCAAACGCAAACAGCAGCCAGAACAGCACACCAGCCGTTGTCTCCAGCCAAGCGCTGTAGGTGTGCCGTCGCAGCCAGTGCAGCGGCCACAGGCTGCGTAACAACCAGCGGCCTGGAATCCGCAGACTGAGGTCCAGGACGACTCCCGCCTCGAGGATCAGACGGCCCAGCAGCAACACCCCGCGGGCTAATGCTTCAAGCAACTCAAGCATCCGGGTTACTCCACGCTGGGCGCGTACTCGGCAAAGCACGGCAGCCCATCAGTGATCTCAAACCAGTTGGCCTTATGGGCGGTAAAGAAGTGCGCCTGAAAGTGGGCATCCAGTTCGCCATCGAGGATGCCGGCACGCACCCGCAGAACGCCCGGCACCCGCTCATTAGAGCTGTAGATTGGCGAGCCGCAACGGCTGCAGAAACAGCGCTGTTTGCCGGGCGAAGAGCTAAAACTGCTCAACAGCTCGCCGCCTGCCAACAGCCGAAATTGCGCCTTGCCTACCGGAATATTGGTCGCGAACGCAGTGCCCTGCGCCTTGCGGCACTGGCCGCAGTGACACACCTGAATCGGCGCCAACGGTTGATCAATCTCGAAGCGAATACCGCCGCACAGGCAGCTTCCGGTAACCATACAAACTCCTTTTCCTGTTCAACCATCGGGTAATAGCTGTGGATTCCAGACCACGTCCCAGAGATGACCGTCCGGGTCGGCAAAGTAACCCGCGTAGCCACCCCAGAAGGTGTCCTGTGCGGGCTTGACCAAGACTCCCCCGGCCGCTGTCATGGGCGAGACTGCTACGCGGCCAGAGCGCCAACTTCAAGCCGTTGTGCAGGTCTATGAACACCACTGCGCCATATTCAAACTCACTGCCAACAATACCGTCAGTCGGGAAGCCAAGACCGTCACGGTAAAACGTCAGCGAGCGCTGCAAATTGGTCACGCTCAGGGTAATGACGGAGATCCGCGGAGTCATGCTTCCTGCCTCTCTAGGCGGTCGCTGCCCGACCAAAATATAGCTCCTAAAAGCTAATATTGAAAAATTAGCGTATTACGGCTAACGTCAATGCAGATTGCACAGGGACACGCTTATGACCATTGCAGCCGTATTGACCGGCGACCTGATCGATTCTCAAGGTGTCGAGGATACGCAGGATTACATCAAGCAGCTACGTGAAGCGCTACAGCAGTTGCAGGCCGTCTGCTCGTTCCAATATGAACTGTATCGCGGCGACGGCTTTCAGCTAACGCTGGAGTCTGCAGCAGATGCAGTGCGGTGCGCGGTGCTGCTACGGGCCGCGCTGATTGCCGCCAGCCCGGAACACGAGCGATACGACGCCCGCATTGCCATCGGGATAGGCCAGGCACCAGCGGATAACCGTTACGGCGAGGCCTTCGTTCTGTCAGGGCGTGGGCTCGACAGCATGAAGAAGGACAGCCTCGGCCTGTTCACCCACAACGCCGCCTTGTTTGACCGCCTTGAGTTGCCGACCGCGTTTGCGGCGCGCGTCATCGAGCAATGGACGCGTGTCGAGGCGCAGACCTGGTGGCTACACACCACCCTTCAGGTCAGCCAGAAGGCGCTCGCCGAGCATCTGGACAAGTCACAGGTGACCGTCCACAAGGCCCTGCAACGGGCCGAGGCACCGCTGATGGATCGCTATCTGGCCCGCAGCAGTGAATGGATTCAGGAGCTCAGCCATGACTGATACTGTCCTGCTCTTGCTTATGCTGCTTCTGCACATGCTCAGCAGCCTGTGGGCCAGCGCTCGGCCGCTTCCTGCAGAGGCCAACCGCATGCAGCAACGAGCCTGGCTGATCCTCAAGGCGCTGCCGCTGGCGGTCGCCATGGGCGCGTTGCTACTGTCTCAGAGCCTGACCACCGCCCTGCTGGCGTTTATCCTGGTGCTGTACAGCCAACTGCTGCTGGAACACCAGCGGCTGACCAGGCCGCAGACGTTTGTCACCACGGCGCTGCTCAGCCAACTGCTGCCGGTGCTTATCCTGGTCGGGTTGTGGTGCGCCGCGACGAGCAACTGGCCGCAGCTCGCTGCTGTGTTTGCGCGCCTGTTGCAGCAAGACACATTGATCCTGGCGCTGGCGGCCCTGTTTTTGCTGCACCCAGCCTCGACTCTGATTGCGCAGATCCTGACGCCTTGGCTCAATCACCGCGACCTGCAGGACGAGCAATCGCTGAAACAGGCCGGACGGCTGATCGGCTTTCTTGAGCGCCTGCTGATCTTCGCCTTTGTGGTGATGGGCCAGTGGTCGGCCATCGGCTTTCTGCTGGCGGCCAAAAGCATCATGCGCTTCAACGATACCCGCACGGCCAAGCGGCCGGTGTCCGAGTACGTGTTGTTGGGTACCCTGCTGAGCTTCGGCTTCAGCATCGCTACCGGATTGGTCGCCAGAGCCCTGCTGGGTGCCTAGCCGACCTGCGCTAATCTGGAAAAATTAGCCTTGCAAGGGTAAAGTCATACTCCCTTCGCCGACGTCCAGCGCGTCACGCCTCCCCTCTCAGCTCATCAGGAGTACTCATGCGTCTGTGTGTTTTCTGCGGTTCCAGCCCCGGCAACAAACCCGAATACCTCGCCGCTGCACAGCAGCTCGGCACGGCGCTGGCCAAGGCCGGTATTGGCCTGGTCTACGGCGGTGCGCAGGTCGGCCTGATGGGCGCGGTCGCCGACGCGGCACTGGCCGCCGGCGGTGAAGTGATTGGCGTGATCCCGCGTCATCTGGTTGAACGCGAGCTGGCCCACGAAGGTCTGACCACCCTGCACGAAGTCAGCTCCATGCACGAACGCAAAGCGATGATGGCCGATCTGTCCGACGGTTTTATCGCCCTGCCCGGCGGCGTCGGCACCTTTGAGGAACTGTTCGAAGTCTGGACCTGGGGCCAGCTGGGTCACCACCAGAAGCCGTGCGCGCTGCTCAACGCCGCCGGCTACTACGATCAACTGATCGCCTTCCTGGACCACGCCCTGACCGAAGGCTTCATGCGCCAGCCCTACCGCGACATGCTGATCGTCGATACCGAGGCCAACGCCCTGCTCGACAAGGTCCGCGCCTACGCGCCACCGAGTGTGTCCAAGTGGGTGAAAGCGGAGGAACGCTAGCCCTCTTTGCACAGCGCCCAAACGTCATGGGCTGCTGTGCACAAATCTTCCAGACAGCTCCAGCGACTGCGCTATGCTGCGCCAAGACCCCACAACCGAAGCGCTACGCATGAACGGCAGCAACTGGCTCGATCTCAAGCAAGATGCCGACACCGGCATCGAGACGATTCGTGCCCATTTCGAAGGCCACGCCTACGACCCACACTGGCACGACAGCTATCTGGTCGGCTTCACCGAGCAGGGCGTGCAGCGCTTTCACTGCGGGCGGCAGCGTTATGACAGCGTGCCAGGCAAGGTAATCCTGATCGAGCCTGGTGAGGTACATGATGGGGAGGCGCCAACCGAAGACGGCTTTACCTATTCCATGCTGTATCTCGATCCAGGCTGGATGGAGCGCGAACTCCGCGGGCTGTTTGGCGATGCGCCGGAGCACTGTGTGCCCGGCATGAGCATGACGGTAGCGCAGTCACCAGAGCTGATTTTTGCCATCGCCAGTACCTTTCAGACCCTGCATCAGCAAGAATTGCGCATCGTCCGACAGACCGCGCTGGACTACCTGCTCAGCCAGCTGTCCGCCCACACCCACTGGCGCAAACGCACGGAGGCTGACCCGCGCATGCCACAGGTAGCACTGCGGGCACGCGACTATCTGCACGCCCATGTGCACGACGATGTGGGCCTGAATGAGCTGACGGCGGTGACCGGTGTTGACCGCTTCCGCCTGAACCGCGCCTTCAAGGCGGCCTTCGGAATAGCGCCCCACGCCTATCTCGTACAACTGCGCCTGGCTCAGGCCCGCAGACAACTAGCCGCAGGCAAGGCCCCGGCCGAGGTTGCTGCAGGGCTGGGTTTTGCCGACCAAAGCCACCTTGGCCGCTGGTTCAAGCGCGCCTACGGCCTGACTCCCGCCCACTATCAGCAGCGCTGCACAGGCCTTCCAGACCGCCGCTGAGACAATCAGCAAACTGAGTCCCGAATCCACCTTCGGGAGAATCTGTCTTGACCACTTTACTGCCCTTTCTGGTATTTGCTTTCGTTGCGTCCATCACCCCCGGCCCCACCAACCTCCTGGCGATGAGCAGCAGCGCGCGCTTCGGAATGCGCGCCAGCCTGCCGATTGTGCTCGGCGGCTGCGTGGCATCGGCGGGCCTGGTATTGGCGGTCGGTCTGGGAGCCGGTGCAACCGTGCTTAATCAGCCGGCGATCGCAGCGCTACTCGGCTGGGCCGGTGCGCTATGGCTAAGCTGGCTAGGCTGGAAAATCGCCAGCGCCGAGGTCGCACTGGAGGCTGATGCGGCGACGGACAGACCGCTGGGCGCTGGCGCAGCGGCGCTGATGCAGGTCGTCAACCCCAAACCCTGGACCGTAGCGCTGGCGGTCGTCGGCGTCTTCATGAGCACGTCCGGCGCGCCCGCTTGGCTACTGGCTCTGCTGTTCCTGCTTATGGCCATTCCCTGCATGCTGCTTTGGGCCTGGCTGGGGCAGAAAGCCCGGCACTGGCTGCATTCAGCCCCAGCGATGCGTCGCTTTAACCTCCTGATGGGGGCGCTTCTGGCGGGGTCTGGCTGGTTTGGTCTGCTCGGCTGAGCGTCGTCATGCGTTCATAACCAGAACGGGTCAGCAACACCAGATTGACCGTGGTCGCGTAAATCTGCCCGCTGGTCTTCAGGCTGTCGATCAGCACCTTGTGCTCATCGGCAGCCAGATAGAAGAAGTCGCGCCCCTCTTCCAACTGCGCCTCACTGCGGCGAAAAACGCGAAAACTGGTGCCCTTCGGTACGTTATTGAGCTCATCGAGCTGACGCAGGCTGAGGGTGTCGGTATCGGCGAAGCGGATGGGCTGCATAGTATTGAAGATGACCTGTTGAAAGTACGCATACGCGCCGGTTTGGCGCTGCAGGGTAACGAATTTCGCCATGCACGTCCGCCCCTTGGGCGACGAAAGCTGGAGCGACGAAAGCGCCTGTATCAGCTGACGCTGGCCAGTTATACTCGCCGCCCCATTTACTCAACCGAGCGCGCCATGACCGAGCACAACGACAACTGTCAGCACGATACCGCCACCGCGGAACAGGCAGATACCAGCGCGCCGCGTTCTGGCCTTGGCGCACTCTTCGCCGCCGCCAGCAAGCAAGCTGGCAAGGCCGCACAGCCAAAGCAGGGCAAAGCCGGCTTCGACCCGCACACCAAGCGTGTCCACATGCCGCCGCGTGGCACCCGCCGCTCGATGGGTAAGCGCTAGTCCGGATTACAGCGGCAGAGTGAAGTAGAAACGCGCGCCCGCGCCCGGGCGAGACTGCACGCCGATGTTACCGCCGTGCAACTGCACAACCTCCTTACATAACGCCAGGCCCAACCCGGCGCCGCCCTTTTTGCTGCCAACCTGCACAAAGGGTTCAAACACTCGCACCTGCTGACTGTAAGCAATGCCCTCGCCGTCGTCCGCCACGTCGAACAAAACACGTTCGCCCTGACGCTGTGCATGCACCGTCACGCTGCCTCCGCTATTGCTGTGGCGCAGGGCATTGCCGATCAGGTTATCCAGCACCCGCTCGATCTGCAGCCGATCGAGCCGTGCGTGCGGCACATCATCCCCCGCCTCCAGCGTCAGCGCGATGCCTCGCTCCTCAGCCTGCGCCTGAAAGCGCGTCACCGCAGACGCGGCCAGCTCGACCGGGTTGCAGGGCTCCAATTCTAATTTCTGCAGGCCGTTCTGATAGCGCGAAAAATTGAGCAGGTCATTGATCAGGTCGACTAACCGACGCATTTCCTCGTCCACCGTATCGAGCAGATCGCGCTCGCGACTGCCCTCGGCAACCTGCAAACGTTCCTGCAACAGGCCAAACGCCATGTGCATGCCAGTGACTGGCGTGCGCAGCTCGTGTGATGCCCGCAGGACAAACTCGCGCCGAACCCGTTCAAACGCGCGCTGCTCGGTCACGTCGCGCAACACCATCACGGCGCCCTGTACCCAGTTGTCGGTTCGCACGACCGGAGTCAGGCTGTAATCAAGCAAGCGCGTCTCCCCGGCCACGTCGACGGCCAGGTCTTCCTGCTCGCTGCCAGAGGCATTGCCAGCGAGAATCTCGCGCACTTGATCATCCAGCTCGGGATGGCCCATCGCCTGGCCCAGCGTCTGCCCCAACTCGCGTGAGTCCCAGTTAAGTTGCCGCCGCGCCACCGGATTAAAGTGATCAACATCGCCCTGTTGATCGAGAATCAGCAGGCCGTCATCAATACTGTCCAGCACCGCCTGCAGTCGCCGCTGTTCGGCCTGCAGTGCCTCCAGATCGCTGTTCTTGAACTCACGCAACGCCTCGGCCATCGCGCCAAAGCGGCGGCTGAGTGCACTGATTTCATTGACCGGTGACAGCGGCAGGGTGACGTTGAAGTCGCCCTGGCCGATCTTGTCGGCCGCGCCAGCCAGTGCTTCGATCGGGCGGCCGAAGCGCTGCGCTATGCTGTGCGCCGTCAGCAACCCCAGCAGCAGCACCGCCGCGCCGATCAGCCCCAGCAGACCGACAATCAACCAGGCGCGCTGGTGGATGGTTGCCTCCGCCGCCTCGACATACGCCAGATAGCGATATTGCACTTCGTTGATGCGATCACGCATGGCCGCAACGCTAAGGCTGAACGTGTCATCCGAGAGCAGATCCCGGCGCAAGGTACGCGGCCGGTAGAGCACATCGTCATAGACCCCGTAGGCGCGACCAATTTCAGCAACAGCCTGACGGTCCTCATCGGTCCGGGCCTGCTCACCGGCCTCGGCCAGCCACTCCTTGAAGCGCTCGTCCGATGCACTCAGCGCCTCGCGATCAAGCTGCTCTGACAGCAGCAGGGTCACCTGTCGACCGATCTCCTGACGCATCCCCAGCGAGGCCTTGAGAATGCCGATATTGCTGCCGACGCTGTAGGTCTGCGACTGCGTCAAACTGAGCACACCGAACAGGCCAACCAGCAAGCCGACCAGCGCAACGGTGAGCAAGGCACTGCTGCTGAGAAACAGCTGGGTCCGCAACTTCATAGGCCGAGCTGCTTGCGCTTGCGATACAAGGTAGAGGCATCAATGCCCAGCGTGCGGGCTGCCTGATCAAGGGTCGCACTGGACGCCAGGACCGCGGCGATATGCGCACGTTCCAGTTCGCTCAAGCTAAGGTTGGCCCCGACCCTCGGAGCGCTGCTGTCTGCCTCCGGCTCCCCCAGCCCAAGATGACTGGCGGCGACCAGCTCGTCGGCACAGATGATGCTGACGCGTTCAATGACGTTGCGCAGCTCGCGAATGTTGCCGGGCCAGTCATGGTTCAGCAGCGCCGCTCTGGCCTCTTCGCTGAAGCCGCGGGCCGGTCGGGCATATTCGTTTACGAAGCGGGCCAAAAAGCGCTCGGCCAGGTCAAGGATGTCGTCCGGGCGCTCGCGCAGCGGCGGCAGGGTCAGGGTTATAACGTTCAGACGATAGAGCAGATCCTCACGGAACTGCCCCTGCCGGGCCATCTCGGCCAGATCGAGGTTGGTGGCGGCGAGAATGCGGACATCCGCCTTGCGGGTGACCGGATCACCGACGCGCTCGTATTCCTTGTCCTGAATAAAGCGGAGTAATTTCGGCTGCAGCGGCAGCGGGAAGTCGCCAATCTCATCGAGAAACAGCGTACCGCCATCTGCCTGGCTCACCCGTCCAAGCGTACTTTCGCTGGCACCCGTGAATGCTCCCTTGCTATGGCCAAACAGTTCGCTCTCCATCAACTCGGTTGTCAGCGATGGACAGTTGATGGTGACGCACTCTCGCTTGCTGCGCCCACTCCAGCCGTGAATCAGCCGCGCCAGCTCGCCCTTGCCAGTACCCGATTCCCCGAGAATCAGAATATTGGCATCGGTGCCTGCTACCTGGCGCGCGGTTTCCAGCACGGCCATCATCGCCGGGCTGCGCGACTCGGGCGCCACGCGGGTCTGCTCGACAGCCTGCTCCAGATTCTCCAGCCGCGCTTCCATCTGCCGCACTTCAAGTTGCTTGGCCGCGGCCATACGCAACTGGTCCGGACTACAAGGCTTGACCAGATAATCCGACGCGCCGGCCTGCATTGCATCCACGGCCGTATCAACCGCCGAGTGCGCCGTTACGATGACCACCCGCATCCACGGCGCTTGCACGCGCATGCGCGCCATGACATCCAGGCCGTTTTCCTCGCCCAGACGCAGATCGAGAAAACACAGGTCGAACACCTGAGCCTGCAATACGGCCTCGGCCTGCGTCCCGCTGCTGGCGGTAGCAACGTGATATCCCTCATCTTCAAGACAGTAGCGAAACGTGCGCAGGATCGCTGGCTCGTCATCAACCAGCAAGATACGGCCTATGCCCTGATTTGTGTCCATATTGCTCCCTGCTTCAGTTACGGCCGCGCCAGCCTGCAGAGCCTCGTGCAAATTGCATGATGCCTCTGCCGAAATCGTGCATTTCGCATTGCGCCCACATCAATTTAAAACCGTAACCATCTGAATTTATTGAATTTAATTTTAAACACAGAAGCGGCACGGTGCTTGCTCCTGTCAATACCGCTGCACCGAGCGATGCGCCACAAGCGACATCTGATAAGGATATTCAGCGGAGATAGATGACATGCACAGCGCCCTACCCCAAGCCTTGCTTGCCCTGTCCACCAGCCTGATTGCCTGTATGGCCTTCAGTGCTCCCGGCACCGGCTCATACCTCATGGAGCAGAACCTCGGCGTGATAGTTCAATCAAACGACGACAGCCGCGTTACCCGAGCACTCCAGCACAGACTGGCGTGGCAGGGTAACACGCAAGGCATTCAGATCCGGGTAAAGGTACGTAACGGCGTAGCGCGCCTCAGCGGAACAGTGCTCAACCCGAGCGACGTCCGCGTGGCTACCGAGACCGCACGCCATACACCCGGCGTCACACGAGTCGACAACAGTGCCCTGATGATCGCCAACAGCCGTCCGGTCAACCTGAGCAGGCCGACATCCAACACCCTGCCAGACACCAACCGACTTAGTCTGTAAAAGCCCACTCACCTAGCTGGAACAAGGACATCCGGATGACAACAGGACCCAAAGCCGCAATCTGTTTTCATATAATCGAGACAACGCAGGCTGGCGCACTGGGCACCACGCCGCCGCAAACCATCAGTAAAGAAAGACCAGGGAGATCCCCCATGTACAACTGGGCTATCACCTTTCTCATCATTGCACTGTCTGCCAGCGTGTTCGCCTTTGGCGGATTCGGGGCCCAGTACGCCAGCGCCGGCAAGTTGCTGGCTCCCTGTTTTCTGATCCTCTCTGGTTGCTGCGCGCTGCTAGGCAGGCGCAACCGGCGGCACGAACACCTGTGACCAATACAGACGCCACTGCGCACACCAAGAGTGCAACCATCAGCCAGCTGACAACCGAGCAGCTGCCACTGGCAAACAAGTTCTACCGGCAGCATCAGCGCGGCATGAAAGCCAGCACTGAACAGCAGGTCTGGGTTACCCGCGACCCGGAGATCGTTGCCAGCCTGTGCCTGCGCAACGTTGAGCACTGCTGGTGGCTTACCTCCCTGCTGGTGGCCCCGGGGGCTCGCGGTAACGGCAGGGCCAGCGCTCTTCTTCAGCAGGTACGCCAGCACTATGAGGGCAGCATCTGGTTGTTCTGCGCACCAGAGCTCGAACCCCTGTACAGGGCTAACGGCTATTGCCAAAGCGCCCTTCCGCCACCCGCCCTGGCCGACCGTCTGCGGCGCTATCAGCGCACCAAGTCACTGATCGCGATGGTGAATTCCAGCCGATGAGGCCACCGCCTGCGCCGCGCTGCACAGCTCTGCCACAGAATGCGACACACCCCTCGCAACTGCGCACCAAGATCGAGCAACGGACTCATTACCCCCTATTTCAAGCTGATCAAAATTCCAACAAAAAACACATATCCATTTGATTTAAATAATAAAAAAAATGTTGGCAAGCAAAATGCTATATGACCTGTGCCAACGCACTTAAATCAAAAACCTACGGGGTAATACGTGATGATGAAGAAACTTGCAGTTGCCGTTGCTACCGCCAGCACACTGTCTTTTGCCAACATGACTCACGCTGAAGAGTTCGACACTTTTATCGGTAAGGTTGACTCCAGCATGACCGTCACCCTGGCCACCGACTACATCTGGCGCGGTCAGTCTCAAACTGACGGCGCTGGCGCAATCCAAGGCAGCCTGGACTTCGCTCACGAAAGCGGCCTGTACATCGGCGCCTGGGCATCCAACATTGACTCCGAAGACTTCGGCGGCTCCAGCGTTGAAATCGACTACTACGCCGGTTACGGCGGAAGCATCACCGACGACATCAGCTACGACCTGTCCTGGACTACTTACACTTACCCGAAGAACAGCTCCATCGACGTTGAAGAAGCACTGGCCAGCCTGAGCCTGTACGGCTTCACCGTTGGCGCCAAGTACGCTTACGATCCTTCCAGCTCCCTGTACACCTACGTCGGCTATGACTTCTCCCTGCCGTACGACATCGGTCTGGGCCTGCACTACGGTCTGACCGATACCAAAGACCCGCTGGACGGTGTTGATGGTGACGAGAAGTACGCTGACTGGGCCGTTACCCTGGGCAAGACCATGCTGGGTCTGGACTGGGCTGTCATGTACAGCGACACCGATCTGGGTAGCGACTGCGCCTACTCCGACCAGGATTCCTGCGACGCGAACGTGACTCTGTCCGTTTCCAAGTCGCTGTAAGAGCACCATCTGAAAACGGGCGCCCTGCTCCGGGGTTCCCGTCAGCTAATGCAGTACCTTGCGCCGGTTTGCGCCCTGTTCCACGGCAGGCATGCAAATCGGCTCTTTTTTGCCTGAATCGCAGGCATGAAAAAACCGGCCATTGGCCGGTTTTTTTTACTTCCTGACTATCAGGCTCGCGGCAGGGTGACGCCGCGTTGGCCCTGATACTTGCCACCGCGATCGCGGTAGGACACTTCACAGGATTCGTCAGATTCAAAGAACAGCATCTGCGCCACACCTTCATTGGCGTAGATCTTCGCCGGGAGGTTTGTAGTGTTAGAGAACTCCAGCGTCACATGGCCTTCCCACTCTGGCTCCAGCGGCGTGACGTTAACGATGATGCCGCAGCGTGCGTAAGTGCTCTTGCCCAGACAGATGGTCAGCACGTTGCGCGGAATGCGGAAGTACTCGACAGTACGCGCCAGTGCGAAGGAGTTCGGCGGGATGATGCAAACATCACTCTGGATGTCGACGAAGCTCTTTTCATCAAAGTTCTTCGGATCGACTACCGCCGAGTGGATGTTGGTAAACACCTTGAACTCGTCGGCGCAGCGCACGTCATAGCCGTAGCTCGAAACACCGTATGAAATCACCCGATCACCTTCCGCACCGCGAATCTGGCGCTCGACAAAGGGCTCGATCATCCCGTGCTCCTGGGACATGGTACGGATCCAACGGTCGGATTTGATGCTCATGGCGTGTCCTGAAATAGGCGGTGCGAAAAAAAGACTCTGCATGTTACCGGGTTATACCGGCTGACAAAAGTCCGGAATCAGTCGTCGCTGATACTGATTTCCGGCATCTGTGCGGCATTCGCCAACTCGACGATCCGCGCTGCTGCATGGCGCGCCATGTCCTGGTAGACCATGCTGATCTGGCATTCGGGTTCAGCAATAACGGTCGGTTTGCCGCCATCGGCCTGTTCACGAATCATCATCGACAGCGGCATGGAACCGAGCAGCTCGACACCATAACCTGCTGCCAGACGTTCACCACCGCCCTCACCGAACAGATGCTCGGCATGGCCGCAGTTGGAACAGATGTGGATCGCCATGTTCTCGACCACGCCCAGCACCTGGATATTGACCTTCTCGAACATGCCGATGCCCTTGCGCGCATCCAGCAGTGCCAGATCCTGCGGGGTGGTGACGATCACCGCGCCGGTCACCGGGACCTTCTGCGCCAGGGTCAGCTGGATATCACCCGTGCCCGGCGGCATATCGACCACCAGATAGTCCAGTTCATCCCAGGCAGTCTGGGTCAGCAGTTGCATCAACGCGCCCGAGACCATCGGCCCGCGCCAGACAACCGGCGTATTGTCGTCAACCAGAAACGCCATCGACATGACCTGCAGGCCGTGCGCACGCGGCGGCACAAACCACTTGCCATCACTGACCTGCGGCCGGGTACCTTCCGGCAGGCCCAGCATCAGCCCCATGCTCGGGCCATAAATGTCGGCATCCAGCACGCCGACCTTGGCGCCTTCACGCGCGAGCGCCAGCGCCAGGTTGGCTGCAGTGGTGGACTTGCCCACCCCGCCCTTACCGGACGCCACTGCAATGATGTTCTTTACCTTTTCCAGCGCCGGAACCTGACCCTGCACGTTACCGGCCTGAATCTCGCAGCGCACGCTGACCTTCGCCGCGGTCACGCCATCCAGATTCTCGACCGCCATCTGCATCATCTGAGCGATACCGCCAACCAGACTGCCGGCAGCATACCCAAGGACCAGCTCGGCCTCGACGCGCCCACCATCAATGTCCAGGCGGCGCAAACAGCCCGCGCTCAGCAAGTCAGTGCGAAGGTAAGGGTCCTGATATTGAGCAAGCGCCTGCTCAACGGCGGCACGATCAAGCGTAGTCATGGTGATATCCCGGACGGACTGAAAGAAACAGGTCGCTATGCTACTGGCTCATCCACCGCGATGAAAGGGTGCAGGGACAAACGCAAAACGGCCCGCCCGGTGTACACCGGGCGGGCCGTCTGCCGAACGGGAGGAATCAGGCCGCGTCTTTCAGCGGCTCCTGCGCCGTCTCGGACTCGGTCTGGGCAGACTCGTCTGCGGGCTCGGCTGCAGACGCCGCCTCAACCTGCTCAATCAGGGTGTTCATCAGACGAGTACCACGCTCGCCGACCATCTCGGCAAATACGTCACGTACCGGCAGGCTGCGCTCGCGGAACACCTCGCGCTGCTCGGGCGTCAGGTACACCAGCTCGATGTCGCTGTTCTCGGTGATGATGTCCAGCCGTTCGGTGTTCAGGCGCGTCTGCACCTCATGAATCCACGGCACCAGTTCAACCACCACGTCATCGATGATCGTCTTGCGTTCATCGCTCAGAGCGTCGTACCAGTCGCTGTTGGCCATAAAGGTGGCGATGAACTGGGCTTGGTTGGCGAAGATCAGATAATCCTGCACCTTGTAGAAGTCCATCTCCTGGTGGGCAAACACCGGCTGGATATTGCCATCGAGCTGCCCCAGCTGCATGCCGCTGAACAGCTCACCATATTCCATGGTGGTCGGATCGGCGCCGTAAGCGCTGTAGGTTTCACGCAGCAGGCGGTTGTCCATGGTACGAATCGCCATGCCGTCAAAATCGGCCGGCGACTTGACCGCCTTGTTGGCGCTCCAGACCTGCCAGCCCTCAGGCACAATCGCCAGCGGCTGCAAACCACGATCACGGTAGGAGGCGACCAAATCGTCGTTTTTACGGAACTCGGGGGCGTTGAGAATTTCGGTATTGGTCTTCTCGTCGTCGGTCAGCACGAAGTTCAAGCTGAACAACTGGGACTCAGGCACGGTGCCGCCAAGAAAGCCGGAGCCGAAGGCAAACTGGACTGCGCCGGACTGTACCTGATCATAGATGTCAGTGAGACCACCAAGCTGCCCGTAGGTGTAGAGCTTGACCTCAACGGCACCATCGGTTTTCTGCTTGATCAAGTCGGCAAACTTGGCGCCGTACTCGTACTGCACACTGCCTTCAATCTCTTCCAGGGCAAAACCCCAGGTCTCGGTTTCCACTTCTTCCACTTGGGCAACAATGCTCTGTTCCGGGGCCGCGGCGCCTGAACTCGACGCGACAGGTTCTTCCTCGGAACCGCATGCAGCCAGCACCACCGCTGCCGCGGCAAGACATCCATTACGCAAATTCATGGAACACTCCTTTTCAATTGTTCTGGATTCCTACCAGACCCTAACACAGCAAACGCACATGTTCACGTCGTGCAAAGACGATTGATATGGGTTAAGGTCAAAAAAGGAGTACAAATTCACCCTCTGAATCGAATGTGACCAATACGTCCATTTGAAGACAGAAGACGGCATGAATCTCCAAGAGATTCCCCATTGGTCAGGTCTCGACCATGTGCGCCGCGTACAGGAACAGACAGATGTCCCGACCTGCCGACAGCTCGGCAAATCGTCGCCCCACGTCCCTCATACTGCGCCTGCTCGAAGCCGTAGACCGATTCACCGAATGGCTGGAGAAGAGCGTTCTTGGGCTCAGCGTGCTGTTTCTGGCAGGCCTGCTCATCACCCATGTGCTCGGCCGTCAACTGTTCGGCCAAGGCGTTACCGGCCAGGTCGAGCTGACCCAGATGAGTCTGGTGATCATGACCTTCGCCGGCGTCGGCTACGCTGTTCGGCACGCCCGGCATATCAGCATGTCGGCGTTTTCGGATCAGCTCAGTGGCCTGCCACGCAAAGCCCTGCTGGTCGTCATCAGCCTTGGTACCGGCGCGCTGATGTTTTATCTGGCCTGGTACGCGGCAGACTACGTGGCAACCATGGCCGAACGCGGCCGCACCTCTTCAGCGCTGCAGATTCCGCTGTGGATTCCCTATCTGGCCGCGCCCATCGGCCTGGCGCTTGCCGGAATCCAGTTCTGGCTGACCGCCATTCGCAACCTCACCTCCCGAGAAACGTACCGGTCCTTCACCGAGAAGGACGAGTACCTGGACGCCCCTGAAGACAGCGCCCTCTAAACGCCCGACACGGACCGCCCATGCTGACCCTTACGCTGATAACCATGATCACCCTGCTGGCCTTGGGCTTCCCGATGATGGTGCCACTGCTGGTGGCCGCCCTGATGCTGCTGTTTCTGGTCATTGGTATGGGCAACGTCGAGCTGCTGATGGGGCAAATGATCAGCGGCGTGCAATCCTGGGCACTGGCCGCCGTACCACTATTTATCTTTGCCGCAGACCTGATGACCCGCGGTCACACGGCAAACCGGCTGCTGGATCTGGTGCAGAGCTTCGTCGGCCACTTGCGCGGCGGGCTGCCGATTACTACCGCAGCCAGTTGCACGCTGTTCGGTGCAGTATCCGGCTCGACCCAGGCGACTGTCGTTGCCATGGGCGGCCCGATGCGGCCCAAGCTGCTGGAAAAGGGCTACTCGGACAACTTCACGCTGGCACTGATCATCAACGCGAGCGATATCGCCCTGCTGATCCCGCCGAGCATTGGCATGATCATCTACGGCGTAATCTCGGGATCATCAATCGGCGACCTGTTCATCGCCGGGATCATTCCCGGGCTGCTGATCCTGTTGATGTTCTCGGTGTATTGCTGGATTGCCTCCGTACGCATGGGTATCGAGCCGGAGCCGCGCAGCAGCTGGAGCGTTAGACTCACAGCCCTGAAAAAAGCGCTGCTGCCGCTGGGTTTCCCTCTCGTGGTTGTTGGCGGGATTTACGGCGGTATCTTCAGCCCGACCGAAGCAGCCGCGATCGCCGTGCTCTACGCGCTGGTGCTGGAAGTCGTGATTCTGCGCGCGGTCAAGCTCAGCGAGCTATGGGATGTTGCCCTGTCTACCGGGCTGATCACCGCCGTGGTGTTTATCCTCGTCGCCGCTGGCAATGCCTTCACCTATGCGATTTCGTTTGCGGGCATCCCGCAAGCGCTGCTGGAACCGGTGATCGCCAGCATCGGCGACAATCCGACGCTGGTACTCGGCCTGATCGCAATTTCCTTTTTCATCGGCTGCATGTTTGTCGATCCGATCGTCGTCATCCTGATTCTGACGCCGCTGTTCAAACCAGCCGTCGAAGCATCGGGGCTTGATCCGGTGCATGTCGGCGTGATCGTGACCCTGCAGGCAGCGATCGGCTCCGCCACCCCACCCTTCGGCTGCGACATCTTTACCGCGATGGCAATCTTCCGTCGGCCGTACTTTGAGGTGATACGCGGAACGCCACCTTTCATTCTCATTTTGTTGCTGGCGACCGCTCTATTAGTGCTATTTCCACAGCTATCCCTGTGGCTGCCATCGCTTGCCGGATAACACGGCTCAAAAATATGTCGCCAACAATGGCGCTTATGCCCTATCGAAAATGTGGAACAGTGCCGATATGCTGTCGTAGTAACAGTAGAAGAAGCGCGTGAAAAGCCCATTCCAGAGCCATCACGCCTCTGCTGCAACAACAATAATTCAAAGCAGCCTCGGAGGCGGCATGATTTCCGAACAACAAAGCGGTGCCATTTCGGGTACACCAGCACCCGGCGTTATCAAAGGACGCCTCACTCTCAGTGGTCTGCTCGCCTGCGAAGCCTTCTTCTTTGCGGCCGTATTGAGCAGCACCAGCGGCCTGCTGTTCTGGGCAGCACTGGTGATGATTGTCCCAACCCTCGCATTCACGGCACTGAGCATCGCCGCCCCCCGCCAGCAAGGCGGATTCGGCAGCTTATTCAACCGCATTAACGGCAACCAGATCGATCTGCGTCCGGACCAGCTGCGATTGGAGCAGGACGAAGCCAGCCAATCGTTCGCCAAACTGAACCAGCGCCTGCGTGGCATCATCATGGAGCTTCAGCAGAACAGCCTGGCCACGGCGCTGGCCTCCGCCAACAGCCGGCTGCTAACGGAGCAGGCAGCCCAGGACGCCAAGGTTCAGCAACAACTGTCCGAACTGATCTTTCAGGCCAGCGAACAGACTACCGGCGCACTGCAGGACATCTCCCATCGCGCCACCGGCGTTACCGAGGTCAACTCGCGCAACCTGGATGTCGCTCGCCAATCACGCCTGCAGATGAATGACGCCCGCAGCAAGATGCAACAGATCAGCGACGCGATGACTGGCTTCAAGGACAACGTCAATGCGCTGAACGCCAGCTCAAACCGTATCCGCGAGATTCTGACCACCGTTCAGGACTTCTCCGCCCAGACCAACATGCTGGCGCTCAATGCGGCAATCGAAGCGGCTCGGGCCGGCGAACAGGGCCGCGGTTTTGCCGTCGTCGCCGATGAGGTGCGCAACCTGTCCTTCAAGGTAGGCAACGCCGCGGATCAGATCAGCCAACTGATGGAACAGATGACCAGCGCCATGTCCGGTGCTGACCAGCAAACCCAGGGCATCCTCGAGCAGACCGAGTCCACCGGGGTTGCGGTCAGCAGCGCCGCGGACCAGTTCGACGCCATGGTCGAGGATTTCCAGCGCGCCAACGACGACCTGCTGATGGTCAGCAGCGCGCTGGAACAGCTCACTGCCACCAATACCGAAACACTCCAGCACGGCAGCGAGATCCGCGACCTCAGCCTGACCATCACCAAACACATGGAGTCGAGTTTCCGCCAGGCCGATTCGCTGCGCGACAACACCAACCTTGCGCTGCGCTCACTGGCTGGCTTCCGTATCGGTGAAGGGCACATGGAAGCGGTGACCGAGTTGCTGATGGGACGACGTCGCGAGATAGAAGCACGCCTTGAACAGATTGCCGACGCCGGCGTAGACCTGTTCGATCAGAACTACACACCGATCCCGAACACCAACCCGCCCAAACATGACGTGCGCTGGGCCGATGCCTTTATCGAACGCATTCGCCCCCTGCTCGACGAGTGGGATAAGGGCGGCAAGGACGGCATCGTCTATATGGCGGCGGTTAACGAGAAAGGCTATCTGCCAACCAGCCGCAGCGCGTCGTCACAACCGCCGACCGGCGACCCACGCGTCGATGCGGCTCGCAGCAACTACAAACGCTTTGCGGTCACCAACGAAAGCGACCTGCGGGTCATGAGCAGCTGCACCTACCTGAACATGGGTACCTTTGTTCTGCCTGGCAGCACCACTGTGATCTTTGTGCTGTATGTACCGCTGATGGTCAAAGGTCGTCGCTGGGGGACCATGTCCGCCGCACTGATGCCCGCGGCCCTCGGCGTGTAAGCTCACTCGGGCACGGCATGCCGTGCCCTCGCCCTGTCACTGTCCCTGCATGAAGGTGGCGGCTACGGACGCCGCTTCTTCAATCAAGCCCTGCTGGGTCAGGCCGCTGGACTTGAGCGGCTTGAAGTCATGTTCGCCACTTTCAAGCCAGTGCAACCGCAGCCTCTGATCCAGGTCGTATTCAGCAACCTCGCCTGGCTTGCCGAACGGGTCGCGCGTACCTTGCACAATCATCCCTCGGCACTGGAGCTGTTGAAGGTGCTCGGTCCGGGTACGCTCAGGTTTGCCCGGCGGGTGAAACGGGTAGCCAAAGCAGACGAAGCCCTCAGCGCCGATCTCTGCAGCGAGCATACTGGCAACCCGCCCGCCCATGGATTTGCCCCCGACGAAGTAAGGCCCCTTCACCTGTGCGGCGTGTTCACGGAACGCCGCCTCCAAGGCCGGCATCGGATTGGGAGGCCGCTTGCGTCCGGTCGCACGGCGCTCGGCCATGTAGGGGAATTCGAAACGCAAAACCCGCACCCCTCTCGCAGCCAATGCCGCCGCCAACTGGTCCATAAACGGGCTGTCCATCGGCGCGCCCGCGCCATGAGCGAGCAGCAACTGAGCGACTGGCACCACGGCGGGCTCGTCGACAAGAAATGAAACAGTCATGTCTTCCTTTATATATCCGCACTGAAACAGTGCGACACCTTGTCACACGAGGGCCCGCGGTTCCAGCTTCACAGAGTCGGGATCGCTGACTAGGCTCAACAGAGCAAATGTAGCGTCATGGGCCCGAAGGGGCGATGTAACGCCTTTGCTCAGGCCGCCGGGCAACGCTCACACCTGTGCTTCAAATGGCCGAAAACAACCCGTTTTGTTTCGGCCTCAGGCCAGCCAGAAGGCTCTGCAAGGCGCCGTAGCACTGACCTATGTCATTGCAATGAGCGCGGGCTTTCCTCATACTTGCCAGCGCTTTAATACCCATAAACCAACTGCTATCCGTGGAATCTCGCATGAGCACAGCTACCACTCCGACAGCCTATAACTATAAGGTGGTACGCCAGTTCGCCGTCATGACGGTGGTCTGGGGTATCGTGGGCATGGCCATGGGCGTCTTCATTGCGTCCCAACTGGTCTGGCCCGAACTGAATTTTGGCTTGCCGTGGACTACCTTCGGACGCCTGCGTCCGTTGCACACTAACGCGGTCATCTTCGCCTTTGGCGGATGTGCCCTGTTTGCCACTTCCTACTACGTGGTACAGCGTACCTCGCAGGCCCGCCTGGTCTCTGATGGCCTGGCTGCCTTCACGTTCTGGGGCTGGCAGGCAGTCATCGTGCTCGCCGCCATTACCCTGCCGATGGGTCTGACCTCCAGCAAGGAATACGCTGAGCTGGAATGGCCGATCGACATCCTGATTGCTGTCGTCTGGGTCAGCTATGCTCTGGTGTTCTTTGGCACCATCATGAAGCGCAAGATGAAGCACATCTACGTGGGTAACTGGTTCTTCGGTGGCTTCATCCTCACCGTTGCTGTCCTGCACATCGTCAACAGCATGGCGATTCCGGTCAGCCTGACCAAGTCGTACTCCATGTACGCTGGTGCGACTGATGCGATGATCCAGTGGTGGTACGGCCACAACGCGGTTGGTTTCTTCCTGACTGCCGGCTTCCTGGGCATGATGTACTACTTCGTTCCCAAGCAGGCTGAGCGTCCGATCTACTCCTATCGCCTGTCCATCGTCCACTTCTGGGCGCTGATCTCCATCTACATCTGGGCCGGCCCGCACCACCTGCACTACACCGCCCTGCCTGACTGGGCTCAGTCTCTGGGCATGATCATGTCCCTGATTCTGCTGGCACCCTCCTGGGGCGGCATGATCAACGGCATGATGACCCTGTCCGGCGCTTGGCACAAACTGCGCACCGATCCGATCCTGCGCTTCCTGGTTGTGTCCCTGGCGTTCTACGGCATGTCGACCTTCGAAGGCCCGATGATGGCGATCAAGACCGTCAACGCGCTGTCCCACTACACCGACTGGACCATTGGTCACGTACACGCCGGTGCTCTGGGCTGGGTTGCCATGATCTCCATCGGTTCGCTGTACCACCTGATCCCGAAAGTGTTCGGTCGTGAAGCCATGTACAGCACTCCGCTGATCAACGCTCACTTCTGGCTGGCGACTATCGGTACCGTACTGTACATCGTCTCCATGTGGGTCAACGGCATCACCCAGGGCCTGATGTGGCGCGCTGTAAACATCGACGGCACACCGACCTACTCCTTCGTTGAAGCACTGGAAGCGAGCCACCCGGGCTTTATGGTCCGTGCACTCGGCGGCGCCTTCTTCCTGATCGGCATGCTGCTGATGGCCTACAACGTATGGCGTACCGTGCGCCAGAGCAAAGCGGCCGACCTCGAAGCCGCCGCACAGACTGCCTGAGGGACGCGTTAAATGAAACTGCATGAAACAGTAGAAAAAAACCTTGGTCTGATGGTCGTTCTGATCGTCATCGCCATCAGCTTCGGCGGTCTGGTTCAGATCGTCCCGCTGTTCTTCCAGCCGGAAACAACCGAGCCGGTTGAGGGCCTGCGCCCTTACACCGCGGTTGAGCTGGAAGGCCGTGACATCTACATCCGCGAAGGTTGCGTAGGCTGCCACTCGCAGATGATCCGTCCGTTCCGTGCCGAGACCGAGCGTTACGGTCACTACTCGGTTGCCGGTGAAAGCGTCTGGGAACACCCCTTCCTGTGGGGTTCCAAGCGTACCGGTCCGGATCTGGCTCGTGTTGGCGCTCGTTACTCCGACGACTGGCACCGTGCTCACCTGATCAAGCCTCAGGACGTAGTGCCGGAATCCAAGATGCCTGCCTTCCCTTGGCTTCAGGACGCTGTACTTGATGGCAAGTACACCGCAAAGAAGATGGAAGTGCTGCGTGGCTTGGGTGTTCCCTATACCGACGAAGACATCGCCGGTGCCAAGGAAGCCGTTCAGGGCGTATCCGAAATGGATGCTCTGATCGCTTACCTGCAGCACCTGGGCACTGTCCTGTCGGATCGGTAAGCCACCATGGATAACAGCACTCTCCAGGGTCTCGGCACCGTCTTCGCCATGGCGGCCTTCATCGGCGTTGTGATCTGGGCCTACAGCTCACACAAGAAGAAGGACTTCGACGAAGCCGCTCAGCTGCCGTTTGCCGACGAAGACGAGCACGAGACCTCGGACGAGCAGCATAAAGATGCTAGGAGTAACAAGTAATGACTAATTTCTGGAGCGGGTACATTGTCATTCTGACCCTGACCTGCCTTGGCCTGATTCTCTGGCTGCTGCTGGCCACCCGCAAAACCCAGCGCCCTGGTCCGACCAACGAGACCATGGGCCACAGCTTTGACGGCATTGAGGAATACGACAACCCCCTGCCCCGCTGGTGGTTTGTCCTGTTCGTTCTGACCATGGTGTTTTCTGCGGTCTATCTGTTCCTGTTCCCGGGTCTGGGCAAATGGCCGGGCTACCTGAACTGGACCCAGGAAAGCCAGTACGAAGCGGAAGTAGCGCGCGCTGAAGAGCGTTTCGCCCCTATCTTCGCCAAGTACACCGCCATGCCGGTTGAGGAAGTTGCCAAGGTGCCGGAAGCGGTTGCCATCGGCCAGCGTCTGTTTGCCACCAACTGCTCGGTTTGCCACGGTTCTGACGCACGCGGCGCGTTCGGTTTCCCGAATCTGACCGACAACGACTGGCTGTACGGCGGTGACCCGGAAACCATCAAGACCACCCTGCGTGCAGGCCGCCAGGCTGCAATGCCGGCGTGGCTGGCCGTTATTGGTGAAGACGGTGTTCGCAACGTCTCCGGTTATGTTCGCAGCCTGTCTGGCCTGGAAACCGAAGGCGTCGATCTGGCCGCAGGCAAGACCACCTACACCAACACCTGTGCGGTCTGTCACGGTGGCGACGGCAAGGGCAACCAGCAACTGGGTGCGCCGAACCTGACCGACGACATCTGGCTCTACGGCTCCAGCTTCCTGCAGGTGCAGCAGACCATTCGTTACGGTCGTAACGGCCACATGCCCAGCCAGGCCCACCTGGGCGAGGACAAGATCCACATGCTTGCCTCCTACGTTTACAGCCTGTCCCACAAAGACGCGCAGTAATCGCAGCCTGAGCTGACCAAAACGGGGAGACATTGTCTCCCCGTTTTGCTTTATGACCCAGATCAACAGACCTTGCGCGCGACTACCGGTCGCATTGTTCTGATAGCCCAAGCAGTCTATGTTCTGTACTGAAGGCAAAGTCTGTCCCTACGCGAGGCCAGTCTGCCTACCCATCCTACCTGCCTGATAGGGTTAGCCTGACCATGAGCAAGATCCCTCTCGAAGATGTAACTCCCAAGGTCGAAACCATTGACCTCTACGCCAAACGCGACAAGATCCAGACCCGCTCCTACAAGGGTCTGTTCAAGAACATTCGTCTGATTGGTGTGGGCTTCCTGTTTCTCATGTACTTTGGCACCGTCTGGCTGCCCTGGGGTGATCGTCAGGCCGTGCTTTGGGATCTGCCTGCCCGCCAGTTCCACATTTTTGGCGCTACGTTCCAGCCGGAAGATTTCTTCCTGCTCTCGTTTTTGCTGATTATCTGCGCCTTCGGCCTGTTCTTTATCACCGTGTTCGCCGGCCGCGTCTGGTGCGGTTACACCTGCCCGCAAACCGTCTGGACCTGGATCTTCATGTGGGCCGAGCGTGTTACCGAGGGTGAGCGCAACGCCCGCATCAGGCTCAACAAGGAGCCGATGAGCGCCAACAAGCTGATGCGCAAGGCGGCCAAACACAGTATATGGCTGGCGGTATCACTGATTACCGCAATTACCTTTGTTGGCTATTTCACCCCTATCCGTGGCCTGTTTGCCGATATCTTCACCCTGCAAATCGCCGGCTGGGCGCTGTTCTGGGTGTTTTTCTTTACCGCTGCGACCTACATCAACGCCGGCTGGATGCGCGAGCAGGTGTGCATCTACATGTGCCCCTACGCACGCTTTCAGAGCGTGATGTTCGATGCCGACACCCTGATCGTCTCCTACGATGCCAAACGCGGCGAACCGCGTGGCTCGCGCAAGAAGGACGTTGACCCGGCCGAAGTCGGCAAGGGCGACTGTATCGACTGCCACGTCTGCGTACAGGTCTGCCCGACCGGCATCGACATCCGCAACGGTCTGCAATACGAGTGCATTGGCTGCGCCGCCTGCGTCGACGCCTGTGACGAGATCATGGACAAGATGGAATACCCGCGCGGTCTGATTCGCTATACCACCGAGCACGCGCTGGAAGGCAAGAGTACCCATTGGCTGCGCCCTCGTCTGATCGGCTACGGTGCCGCCCTGGTGGCCATGATCTGCCTGTTCATCATCACCGTGGGCAACCTCAGCCAGGTATCGCTGGACATTGAGCGCGACCGCAATGTTCTGTATCGAGAAACCAGTGCCGGTGCTATCGAGAACGTGTACATTGTCAAAATTTTCAACAAGGCACAGACCGAGCGGAGCTATCGAGTCGAGGTTCAGGGGCATCCGGGCCTGCAGCTTGAGCTTCCGGATAACCGTCTGACCGTGGCACCCAGCCGCAAACTGGAACTGCCATTGAACGTGCAGATGGATCCGGTCGAGCTTGCCGGCGCGACCAACATCCCGATCACCTTCACCGTGACGGCAACCGATGATGAAGATGTGCAGGCCGAAGCCGAAAGCCGGTTTATGGCCCCACAGGTTCGCTGACAGATACAGGATCAAGCATGACGCAGCACGACACCTCAGCCTCACCCTGGTACAAGCAGTTCTGGGCATGGTTCATCATCGCCATCCTCGGTTTTGCCGTTCTGATCGGGGTTGGCCTGCTGATGATCGCAAGCTTTAACCCTGACAGTCTGGTACGCGACAACTACTACAGCGAAGGCAAGGCGATCAACCTGTATCTGGATCAGGACCGCAACGCCAGCACCCTGGGTATGCAGGCCGCGTTCAGCATCGATGACCTTACCGGTGACATCAGCCTGCAGCTCGGAGGTGAACTGCAGGCACTGCCGGGCACGCTCAAGCTCGACTTGATCTCCCCGACCCATGCCTCCCGCGACCGCAGCGTCATGCTGCGACAGATTCAGGGCGATACCTATACCGGTCAGCTTGAAAGTCGTGTCGAAGGGCGTCGCTACATCGAACTGAGCGATCCGGACAATGCAGGCGATGATGGATGGCGCCTGACCGGAGAGCTGAACATCGCCAAGGGCAAGCAATACCAGCTGACCACGAAGTAAGGCATGTCCCACCCAACCCCCTGTTACCACTGCGGCGAGCCGGTACCCTCCGGCGCGCCTTGGCACGTCAGCGTTTTTGGCGAGCAGCAACCGATGTGCTGCCCCGGCTGTCAAGCCGTGGCCGAAGCCATCTGCAGTGCCGGCCTTGAGTCCTACTACCGCCACCGTACCGAGACCTCGGCCAACCCGGAGGCGATGCCACGCGCGCTGCAGGACGAACTGGAACTGTACGACCGTGACGATGTGCAGCAGCGCTTCACCCAGCGCGAGGGCGACGAACAGCAGGCCGTGCTGCTGGTCGAAGGCATCAGTTGCGCTGCCTGCGGCTGGCTGATCGAGCGCCACCTGCGCGCCCAGCCGGGCGTCAGCGACGTCGCATTAAACATGGGCAACCAGCGCCTCAGCCTGCGCTGGCAGGAAGGTCAGACCCGACTGTCGACGCTGCTCAAGACGCTGCGCAAGATCGGTTACGCCGCCCACCCCTACGAGCCGGACAAGGCCTCCGAGCAGATTGCTGCTGAAAACCGCCGCTACCTGCGCCGTCTTGGTCTGGCAGGCCTGTTGTTCATGCAGGTTATGATGGCGACCATGGCGCTGTCGGAAGAATTCAATCAGGACGTTACCGGGCGCATGGCTGACCTGCTGCGCTGGGCCAGCCTGCTGATGACCACACCAGTAGTGTTCTACAGCTGCGCGCCGTTTTTTCAGGGCGCCTGGCGGGACCTGCGCAACCGCCGCCTGAGTATGGATGTCTCGGTCTCGCTGGCCATTGGCGGCGCCTACCTGGCCGGTATTTACGCCACCCTGATCGGCAGTGGCGAGGTCTATTTCGACTCGGTAACCATGTTCGCCCTGTTCCTGCTTGCCGGCCGGTATCTGGAACGGCGCGCACGCCAACGCACGGTGGAAAGCACCGCCAAGCTGGTTAACCTGCTGCCGCCCAGCGCGGTCCGCATCGACGCCGCAGGCAACGCCCAGCGCATCATGCTGGACGAGCTGCGCTGCGGTGATGTGGTCGAGGTCAAACCGGGCGAAAGCATCCCGGCCGACGGCACCATCGTCAGCGGCCAGAGCAGCGTCGATGAATCCGCGCTGTCGGGCGAGTACCTGCCAATCGCCAAAGCCGCCGGCGATACCGTCACCGCCGGCACCCTCAACGTTGAAGGGCCCCTGCGCCTGCGCATCGACGCACTGGGCGACGAAACCCGCCTGTCGGCAATCGTCCGCCTGCTTGAGCGCGCCCAATCCGACAAACCGCGCCTGGGCCGCCTGGCCGACGACGTCGCTCAGTACTTTCTGCTGACCGTCCTGCTTGCCGCGGTCGTAGTCGGCAGCGCCTGGTGGTGGGCGGCCGATCTGCATACTGCCTTCTGGATTGTGCTCGCCATGCTGGTGGCTACCTGCCCCTGTGCACTGTCACTGGCCACCCCCACCGCGCTGACCACCGCCACCGGGAGCCTGCACAAGCTGGGGCTGCTGGTCACCCGCGGCCACGTGCTCGAAGGTCTGCCGCAGATCCAGACGGTCATCCTCGACAAGACCGGCACCCTGACCGAGGGCCGCATGACCTTGGAGCAGATCCTGCCCTTCAGCGGCGTAGACGCCGATCAGGCGCTGCGCTGGGCGCAGATGCTGGAAAGCCATTCAGAGCACCCGATTGCCCGGGCCTTTGGTCGTAGCAGCGAGCAGGCAACCAACAGCAGCAACGCGCCCGGCCAGGGGCTGGAAGGCAGTTGCGATGGCCACACATTGCGGATCGGCAAACCCGAGTTCGCCATGGCGCTGTCCGGCCAACCGGAGCCCGAACGCCCTGCTGGCGACGGCCAATGGCTGCTGCTCGCGGGCACACAGGGGCCGCTATGCTGGTTTGCGCTTAATGACCGCCTGCGCAGCGATGCCGGCGAGCTGATCGAAGGGCTGCGCGCCCGCGGGCTGGAGATCGTCCTGCTGTCCGGTGACCATCAACGGGTTGTCGATCGCATCGCCCGCGAACTCGGCATCGAGCAAGCCATCGGCAACGCCAGCCCGGACGACAAGCTGGCCTTCGTCCAGGCTCGCCAGGCTGCCGGTGAGAAGGTGATGATGCTCGGCGACGGCGTAAACGATGTCCCGGTGCTCGCCAGCGCCGACATCTCCGTTGCCATGGGCAACGCTTCCGATCTGGCCAAAACCAATGCGGACGCGGTGCTGCTCGGCAGCCGTCTTGGCGCCCTACTGCAGGCCATGACCATCGCCCGCAAGACCCGCGCAATCATGATCGAGAACCTTGGCTGGGCTACCCTGTATAATCTCGCCGTGCTGCCGCTGGCTGCGTTCGGCTTCGTCACTCCGGCGCTCGCCGCCCTCGGTATGTCTCTCAGCTCGCTGCTGGTGGTGCTCAATGCCCTGCGACTAACACGCGTCGCGCGCAATACCGGCAAGCACATCGCCAGCCCTCAACCGGAGCCAAGCGCATGACCGTTCTCTACATTTTGGTCCCCATTGCTATCGCGCTGGTGATTACCGCCATCTGGATCTTCAACTGGGCCGTCAACAACGGTCAGTACGACGACCTCGACAGCCCCGCCCACAGCATCCTGTTCGATGATGACGACCCAGCCCACCTGGCAGCCCAAAAGCGCGAAGAGCACAACGACCGCGACGACGACAGCGATCCGGCCAAATGAGTGAACTGCTGTTGGCGCAACTCCTGACCGCGCTGGCGCTCGGCCTGCTCGGTGGCGGGCACTGCATCGGTATGTGCGGCGGCCTGATGGGCGCCCTGACCATGGCGATTCCGCCTGAGCAGCGTCGCGGCTGGCCGCTCTGGCGCCTGCTGCTGGCTTATAACAGCGGCCGCATCCTCAGTTATACCTTGGCCGGCGCGCTGGTCGGCAGCCTCGGCTGGGCCCTGCACAGCGCAGGGCTGGGTGTCATCCTGCGCAGCATTGCCGGCCTGCTGATGATTGCCATGGGGCTGTATCTGGCTAACTGGTGGTCCGGGCTGACACGGATCGAACGGGTTGGCCGCGGCCTGTGGCGGCATATCGAACCGCACGCCCGCCGCCTGCTACCAGTTCAGCGCCCGAGTCAGGCCCTGCTGCTCGGCACACTGTGGGGCTGGCTGCCTTGCGGTCTGGTCTACAGCACCCTGATCTGGAGCAGCAGTCACGGCAGCGCCAGCACCTCGGCTCTGCTGATGCTGGCTTTCGGCCTCGGCACCTTGCCGACACTGCTGGCCACTGGCGCTGCCGCCGAGCGCCTCACTGCCCTGCTGCGCCGCCGTAGCTTGCGAGTCAGCGCCGCTATCATGGTCATCCTGTTCGGCATCTGGACGCTGCCGGGCCCGCATCAGCAATGGCTGATACAGCACCTGAGCCTGCCCAAAGCAGCACCGCACGCGCACGGATGAACACCTGTTGCAACACTCCCGGGCGTGGCAGCTCTGCCGCGCATGTTGTACGCTTTGCCCATCGACCCACAGAGCCGTCACCGTCATGACCGATGCAATCAAACTAAAAGCGCTTCCCGAAGCGCACTGCAAGGACTGCAGCCTCGCCGCCATGTGCCTGCCACTGGCGCTGCAGGATCAGGAGCTGGACACGCTCGACAGCATCGTCAAGCGCGGCCGGCCGCTGCGCAAGGGTGAAGTCCTGTTCCGCCAGGGCGATTCATTCGACTCCCTGTACGCGCTGCGCTCCGGCACCGTTAAGACCTTCACCGTCGACGACGCCGGTGTCGAGCAGATTACCGGTTTCCATCTGGCCAGTGAGCTGATCGGCCTGTCCGGCATGGACGGCGAACGCCAGCCGGTCACCGCCGTTGCGCTGGAAACCACTTCGGTGTGCGAAATTCCCTTTGAACGCCTCGACGACCTCACTGCCAGCATGCCGACGCTGCGCCGTCAGGTCATGCGCCTGATGAGCAGGGAGATTCGCGACGATCAGCAAATGATGATGTTGCTGTCGAAGAAAACGGCCGACGAACGCATCGCCACCCTGCTGATCAACCTGTCGGCCCGTTTCCGTGCGCGCGGATACTCTGCACGCTCGTTCCGTCTGGCCATGTCGCGCAATGACATCGGCAACTACCTCGGCCTGGCGGTCGAAACCGTATCCCGGGTCTTTACCCGCTTCCAGCAGCAGGGGCTGATTGCTGCTGACGGCAAGGAAGTAGAAATTCTCAACCACGGCGAGCTATGTGCGCTGGCCGGTGGTCAACTCGACTGATTTTTCAGGACCTCCCGATGATTTTTGATGAGTACGCCATCAAGTCCCTGATCCGTCCGGTGCCCGGCTTCCCCAAGGAAGGCGTGACCTTTCGTGACATCACCCCGCTGTTCCAGTCGCCGAAAGGCCTGCGCATGGTGGCGGACAGCCTGATTCAGCGCTATATCGACAGCCCGGTGACCCACATCGGCGCCATCGACGCACGCGGCTTCCTGATCGGCTCGATTCTGGCCTATGAACTGAATCGTCCGCTGGTGCTGTTCCGCAAGGCCGGCAAGCTGCCAGCCGACACCATCAGCGCCAGCTACTCCACCGAGTACGGCGATGCGACCATCCAGATGCACAGCGATGCCCTGTCCGGTGGGGAACAAGTACTGCTGCTGGATGACCTGATTGCCACCGGCGGCACCTTCCTGGCCGCAGCCAGCCTGGTTCGCCAGTGCGGCGCCGACGTCTATGAAGCTGCGGCCATCATCGACCTGCCCGACCTGGGCGGCTCTCGCCATATGCAGGACTCGGGCATTCCGACCTATACCCTCTGCGCTTTCGCCGAAACCGAACGCTGATATACACGGCCTGCAACGCAGGCCGTCACTAGCCCTGATTGAAGCACTCATGAACACCACCCTTGAACTCAACGCCCCATGGCGCGAGCGCCTTGCTGCCTGGCTGGAACGTCCGCGTTTCCAGTTCGTCATCACCGCCCTGATTCTGGTAAACGCCGTCATCCTTGGACTGGAAACCGCGCCGACAGTAATGCAGCGCTGGGGCAGCCTGCTGCGCCTGCTGGATCAAATCATCCTCGCCTGCTTCGTCATCGAGATCAGCCTGCGTTTCATTGCCCACGGCTGGCGGCTGCTGCGCGATCCCTGGGGACTGTTCGACACGCTGGTGGTTGCCATCGCACTGATCCCGGCCAGCGGCCCGTTGGCGGTTCTGCGAGCACTGCGGGTTCTACGGGTGCTGCGCCTGATCTCCATCGTGCCGAGCATGAAGATAGTCGTACAGTCCCTGCTCTCGTCGCTGCCGGGCATGGGCAGCATCGTCGCGCTACTGGGGCTGATTTTCTATGTTGCCGCGGTGATCGCCACGCAGCTGTTCGGCGAGGCATTTCCAGAATGGTTTGGCTCCCTCGGCGCCAGCCTCTACACCCTGTTCCAGGTGATGACGCTGGAAAGCTGGTCGATGGGCATCGTGCGACCGGTGATGGAAGAATTCCCGTACGCCTGGCTGTACTTCGTGCCCTTCATTCTCATCGCCACCTTCATGATGCTGAACCTGTTCATCGCCGTGATCGTCGACGCTATTCAACATCAGCGCGAAGCCAACAGCGACGCCGAACCGGTTGTCGAGCAGCTGGATCAACAGGCGTTGCTGGCGGAGCTGCAGGCCCTGCGTAACGAGATGCAGGCGCTGCGCAAGCAGTTGCCGCCGCGCGAGTGAAGCAAATCGCCAAAGTCCGGGGTGGTGCTCGCCGCGGGCTTTGCATATCATCAGGCGGCAAACAATAACAAAGCCGCCATGTCTTCGGATCATCGGTGGCAATCGAGTCGAGGAAGACCTATGAGCAGCTTGCCACCGGATACCCGGCTTTTGCTGATTGACGACCATCAGATCTATCTGGATGGGCTCACGTTGACCCTTGGTTCGCTCTGCGAGGGCGTGCAGCTCGACCACGCCCGCAACGCCGCCGAGGCGCTGCAACAAGTTCGCGAACACCCCTACGACCTGATCCTGCTTGATTTGCAGTTACCTGATAGCAGCGGTCTGGCGCTCATGCAGAAACTGCGCGCCGCTGACGCTATGGTTCCAATCGCCATCCTCACCGCCAGTAACAGCGCCAGTGACCTGGAAGCTGCACTGCAGCTGGGCGCAGCTGGTTTTATCAGCAAGACCACCGACGGCAAGACCCTGCTCGATGCAGTAACCCAACTGCTCTACGGTGCGCAGATTGTCATCGGCGACGAATCCCTTAGCGTCGACCGCCAGAGCAACGCCCGGGAAGTCGGCATCACACCGCGCCAACTGGAGATTCTCGACCTGCTCGCCGAGGGACTGCCGAACAAGGTGATTTGCCAACGCCTGTCGTTATCCGAAGATACGGTGAAAACCCACCTCAAGGCGTTGTTCTCATCGCTCAACTGCCATAACCGCACCGAGTGCGTTACCCATGCACGCAAACTCGGCCTGGTCAGCTTCTAGCCCATCCGCCCGCTAGGCGCCCGAGACGCTGCGGCTGGCAAGCTGCAGCATATCGTTCACCACCCGGCGCAGACGCGCCGGCAGCACCGGTTTGTAGAGCAACTGAAGGTCGGCCAGGCGCGCCGCCTCGACTAACTCTTCTGCAGTGTCCGCGGTCACCAGCGCCGCAGGCCCACCGAAGATGCCCTGCTCACGTAATTGCCGAATCAACTCCAGACCGTTGAGCTCGCCCTCCAATCGGTAGTCGCTGAGTAGCACATCGACGCTGGCCGTCTCCAGCCCGGCCAACGCCTCATCAGCGCTGGCGAATGCCCAGACCACGCAGCCCCAGCTCGACAACAGCGCCTGCATCGCCTCTCGGCTTACCCGGTCGTTCTCGATCAACGCCACCTGACCATGCATATTGGGCACGGCCGCCTGACGCGGTTCGTCCGGAAGTTTTTGCCACTCGCCAACCGGTACTTCAACCCAGAACCGGGCGCCCTCACCCAGGCGCGAGATGACCCCGGACGGGTACTCTAGCAAATGCAGTATCTGCCGACAGATACTCAGCCCCAGGCCCACGCCCTTATCCAGCGTACGTGCCGGATTTCGCAACTGGGTGAACTCTTCGAAGATCCTTTCCTGGTCGTCTTCCGCCAGTCCGCAGCCGTTATCCACCACGGCGATCCGCAGACGATCCTCGTTGCGCGTAACCTCGATGCGGACCAACGTAGCGTCGGCATGCAACAACGCATTGTTCAGGTAATTGCGCAACAGCCGTTCAAGCAACAGCGTGTCACTGCGTACCGCCAGATACGGCGCACACTCGACCTCCAGACGAATGCCACGGCGCTGGGCATAGTCGTCCAGGCTAACGGTCAGACGCTGTAGCCAAGGCGCCAGATTGAACGACCGCAACTGCGGCCGAACCATCCCCACACTCAGGCGCGAGATATCCAAAAGCGAATTGAGCATCGCCTGCAGCAGTTGGGTAGAGTCGCCGAGACGGGCCACCGTGCGCTGCGCCTCCCCATCCAGCTGCTGCTCCTGCAGGTGCTGAATGAACAGCAACATCGCGTGCAACGGCTGGCGCAGGTCATGGCTGGCAGTCGCCAGAAAGTGCGTCTTGCTCTGGCTTTCACGCTCGGCGCGGCGCCTGGCGGCTTCGAGCAACTGTTCGTTGAGATAGGCACGGCGCTGCATGTACTCGTACAGATACGTTCCCAGCGAGCCCATTACCGCAAAGTTGGACAGAAAGATGCCATCGGAGATCAGCATCGACGGTGGCGCACCAGTCAACCGCTCGGCGAGCAGATACCCCAGCACTATCACCCATGAGCCCAGCACCGCCTGGCGCATCGGCAGCGCCAGCAGGAACATGCCGGAAAGCAGCACCAGATACAGGCCATCGTGGGTTACCCGAATCGGCACCTCGGCGGCGCGCGCCATGGTGATGACCATAGCGACCATCAGGCCCGTGCAAATGTAGCCAACCGTTGCCATCGCAAACGCATGCGCCGGGGGCACCCGTCCCGGCCGGTTGGCATACCAGACCGCGAAGCAGATAACAGCCAGGCCAAAAAGGCGGATGCTGAGGGTGTATTGCGCCAGTTCGGGGGGCAGATAAATGTGATCGAGCCACATGAACAGCAGCATGAAGATGATCGAAGAGCTGGCCACCACCACCACGCGACTGGCCATCTTGACGTGCAAATAGTGCTGAAACGCGTCTTCGATCGGTTTGCTGAAGCGCAGCCGCTTCAAGCCCCGCTCTTCAGCCAGAAAGGCCGGTTCATCAATTGGAGGCGCGCTGCCGCGTGCGGATTCCTGCATGGTTCAAGGCCCATTGTTGTTATGAGTACGACCGTTATGACGGCTTGTTATATGCGGAAAACCGCAGAACACAAAATAATTTAAAAACAACGCATTACAAGATCAAACTAGAGCTACGCTTTAAAACAAGACGGTAACCTACAGGACGTAAATCGATGTCCGCCATCGCAGCCCAGCAGCCCCAGCATCAGCCCGAGCAATCTGCTCCACTCAATCTGCTGGCGCTGACCGATACCGCCACGTTACAACACAGTATTCTGCAACCAACCCTCGACTACCTCGGCGTCACCTGCCAGCGCACCAGCCAGTTACTGCTCGGCACACTGCTGTGCACCGCGCGCCTGGCCGGCACCAAGCGCGCCGATCAGGCCATCGGCCCTTACGGCATCAGCGCTCAGCTGCACACCCATCTGTGGGACGACTACCTGGCCCTGCAACCGGAACTGGCGAGCCGGGTTCGTGGCCTTGCCAGTCAGCACTGTTTTCTGCGCGACCCGCACGCCGAGCTCGGCTACAACCTGGCGTACGCCACCGCGATAGCCTGGCTGATATACCAGAGCCAGCAGCTGCAACTCCCCAAGCGCTGTGATCTGGCTAGCCTAGCGCGAATCTGGGAGACCTCCTACCCCCATCGGGGTGGTCATGCCAGTGACTTTCTGAATGCCTGGCGCCAAGCCTTCCCCTGCCGCTCGAAAACGGCGCGCTAGGCCATCTATAACGCACCATCAGCCATGTCGGGGTCAGCTTGACCCGGGCCTAACCACGGGGGCATTGTGCCGAACACAGCCGTCAGCCGACGGCTTTGGCATCCACCTGGTCAAAGGAAAACAACAATGCCCCAGACTGCAGCTATCAACCGCCAGATCCTGCTCGCCTCGCGCCCCGTCGGCGCCCCGACTCAAGCCAACTTCCAGATGGTTGAAACCCCGGTTCCCACGCCGGGCCCCGGGCAAATGCTGCTGCGCAACCGATGGATGTCGCTCGACCCCTACATGCGCGGGCGCATGAGCGATGCCAAGTCCTACGCTGACCCGGTTCCGGTTGGCGGCGTAATGACCTGCGGTACCGTCAGCGAGGTCATCGCCTCCGAATTGGATGGCTACAAACCGGGTGACCTGGTGATGTGCTTTGCCTCGGGCTGGCAGGACTACACCCTGTCCGACGGCAGCATGGTCTTCCGCCTCGACCCGAACATGGCCGAGCCATCACTGGCGCTCGGGGTGCTGGGTATGCCCGGTTTTACCGGCTACATGGGGTTGACCGACATCGGCCAACCCAAGCCGGGCGAAACCGTGGTGGTTGGCGCTGCAACCGGCCCGGTTGGCACCGTCGTCGGCCAGGTCGCCAAACTGATGGGATGCCGTGCAGTCGGCGTGGCCGGCGGCGCCGAGAAGTGTGAATACGCGGTCAAGGAACTGGGCTTCGACGCCTGCATCGACCACAAGGATCCGGCACTGGCCGAGAAACTGGCCGCGGCCTGTCCGAACGGTATCGACGTTTACTTCGAGAACGTGGGTGGCAAGGTGTTTGACGCGGTCATGCCGCTTCTCAACGCCCACGCGCGCATCCCGCTGTGCGGCCTGATCGCCCAGTACAACATGACCTCGCTGCCGGAAGGCCCTGACCGTATGCCGCAACTGATGCGCCTGATGCTCAGCCAGCGCATTCGCATGCAGGGCTTCATCATCTTCGACAACTACGGTCACTGCTATCCCGACTTCCTCAAGGCGATGACGCCCTGGGTTGCCGAAGGCAAGGTACGGGTGAAGGAAGACCGGGTTGACGGGCTGGAGAATGCGCCGGAGGCCTTCATGGGCCTGCTCGAAGGCAAGAACTTCGGCAAGCTGGTAGTCAAGATCGCCGACTGACGCCCTGCGCTCTGCCCGTCTCAGGACGGGCAGACAGCCTGCTCTGCCGCTTCCAGCTCGGCAAGATACTCTGCCACCCGCTGGCGCTGCGCCGCACTCAGATGCAAACCCAGCTTGCTGCGCCGCCACAACAGTGTCTCGGCATCCCGCGCCCATTCACGCTCGCGCAGGTACTTCACCTCGCGCTCGGTGAGCCCCCCGCCAAAGTCCTCGCCCATGTCCGGCGCACAGCGCATACCGCGCAAAAATACCCGGCAAAGGGTGCCGTAGCTGCGCACATAACGGGCGATCTGCGCCTCGTCCAGCCAGCGAAACTCGGCACGCAACTCCGCATGCAGGCTGGCCTGCGATTCAAAGTCACCGCCAATCAGCGCATGCTCGGCGGTCCAGGCCTTACCCGCCTCCGGGAACCAGCGAGCCAGCTGATCCATCGCGTTTTCGGCCAGCCGCCGATAGGTTGTCAGCTTGCCGCCAAACACGCCAAGCAGCGGCGCCTGACCGATCTCGCCATCCAGCGTCAGGCTGTAGTCGCGGCTGACCTCAGAGGGTTTGGCCGTGGCGCTGCTGATCAGGGGTCTCACCCCGGAAAACTGGTACACCACGTCGTCAGCGCGCAGCTGACGCTTGAAGTGAGCGTTGACCACGCTGATCAGGTAATCGACCTCCGAAGCGTCCGGCTCAACCTGCGAAGGGTCACCCTGAAAATCGACATCGGTGGTACCAATCAACGAGAACTGCTCTTCGTAGGGCAGCACAAAGACAATTCGCTTGTCCTCGTTCTGCAGGATGTAGGCTTCCTTACCGCGGTGAATCTGCGGGACAACGATATGACTGCCTTTGACCAGCCGTACGCCATGCGGCGAGCGCTGATCAACCACGCGCTCCATTACCCGCGCTGCCCAGGGTCCGGATGCGTTGACCAGCGCGCGTGCGGTGACCCGCTCGGTCTTGCCATCGGGGCCAAGCAGGTCGATATCCCAAAGATCGTTGCGGCGGCGCGCGGATTCGCAGCGCGTATGCAGGCGAATGTCAGCACCCAGACTGGCGGCCTGCACCGCATTGAGGGCCACCAACCGCGAATCATCTGCCCAGCAGTCGGAGTACTCGAAGGCGTGGCTGATCACCGGATTGAGAATGCCCTGCCCATTCAGCTCCAATGCCTTGGAACGCGGCAGGCTGATGCCCCGGTGCAGGTGATCGTAGAGAAACAGCCCCGCGCGCAACATCCAGCGCGGACGCAGGTGCGGCCGGTGCGGCAGCACAAAACGCAGCGGCCAGATCAGGTGCGGGGCCTTGGCCATCAGCACCTCGCGTTCACCGAGCGCCTCGCGTACCAGGCGAAAATCGAACTGTTCGAGGTAGCGCAACCCGCCGTGCACCAGCTTGCTGCTGGCCGACGACGTATGCGCCGCCAGATCGTGCTGTTCGCACAGCAACACCGACAGGCCTCGACCGGCCGCATCCACAGCAATGCCGGAGCCATTGATACCGCCACCGATGACGACCAGATCCAGCACTCTGGTGTTCTTCGTCGACGTCGTCCGACGTTCATCGGGATGGGCTGGCAGCATGGGGGCTCCTTTATTGTTGGTTTTCCTTAGCACGCGCCAGTGTGCAACGAGCACTGTGTCAGCGACAAGACACTCAGTGTGATCGTTCGCGCAGTCTGCCCTTCCCCTTGGCCGTTGCCGCCGCTCGGTTTAACCTTGGGTACGCGCTAAGGGATGCCCGCTAGCAGGCAACCAGCACTCTTCTTCCAGTACAGCACGGACGTAACATGACGCCTGCCACCAAACAGCTCGACAAGGCCAAGATCGCCTACCAGCTGCACCGCTACACGCACGACCCTCAGGCCGAGTCCTACGGGAACGAAGCCGCCGACAAGCTCGGTCTGGAACACGGCCGCGTGTTCAAGACCCTGCTGGCCGCCAGCGAAACCGGCGAGCTGCTGGTCGCCGTAGTGCCGGTATCCGACAAATTGAATCTCAAGGCGCTGGCCAGTGCCGCTGGAGTAAAAAAGACGGCCATGGCTGACCCGGCAGCCGCCCAGCGCAGCACCGGTTATCTGGTGGGTGGCATTAGCCCGCTCGGGCAAAAAAAGCGCCTGCGCACCTTTATCGATGCCAGCGCCAGCAATTGGCCCACAATGTTTATCAGTGGCGGCCGCCGCGGACTGGAAATCGAACTCGCCGCCGCCGACCTGCAAAACCAGACCAGCGCCCAGCTCTGCGAGCTGTGCCGCGACTAACGTATCTGCACAAGACCAATAACAGGACCGCACCCATGATCCTCGCCATCGACCAAGGCACTACCAGCAGCCGCGCCATTCTGTTCAGTGCCGACGGCCGCCCAGAGCACGTTGCCCAACAGGAATTCGCCCAGCACTTCCCCGGCGACGGCTGGGTTGAACACGACGGCGAAGAGATCTGGAGCTCAACCGTTGCGGTCTGCCGCGAGGTGCTGGGGAAAGCCGGCATCAGCGCTGCCGAGGTGGCTGGCATCGGCATCACCAACCAGCGCGAAACCACGCTGGTGTGGGACGCAGCCAGTGGCGAACTGCTGCACAATGCCATCGTTTGGCAGGATCGCCGGACCGCCAGCTACTGTGCCGAACTCAAGGCCGCCGGCCACGAAGCACTGATCAGCGAACGCACCGGTCTGCTGATCGACCCCTACTTTTCTGCCACCAAGCTGCGCTGGATTCTGGATAACGTGCCGGGCGCGCGCGCGCGCGCTGAGCGCGGTGAGCTGCGCTTTGGCACCGTCGACTGTTTTCTGCTCTGGCGCCTGTCCGGCGGCAAGGTGCACCGTACCGACGCCACCAACGCCTCGCGCACCATGCTGTTCAACATCCACAGCCAGCAGTGGGATGCAGACCTGCTGCAGTTGCTCGATATCCCCGCCAGCCTGCTGCCCGAGGTGATGGACAGCGCTGCGGACTTTGGTCAGACCGACCCGGCCGTGCTCGGCGCCAGCATTCCGGTCTGCGGCATCGCCGGTGATCAGCAGGCCGCGCTGATCGGCCAGGCCTGCTTCAAGCCCGGCATGGTCAAAAGCACCTACGGCACGGGGTGTTTCATGGTCATGAACACCGGTAATACGCCGATCCGCTCGCAGAACCGCCTGTTGACCACCGTCGGCTACCGCCTGAACGGCCAAACCAGTTACGCGCTGGAGGGCAGTATTTTTGTCGCCGGCGCCGCTATCCAGTGGCTGCGCGACGGCCTCAAGCTGATCCAGCATGCTGGCGAGACCGAAGCACTGGCGCGCCAGGCGGGCGAGCAGACCGGCGTGTATCTGGTTCCCGCCTTCACCGGTCTCGGTGCCCCCTACTGGGACCCGACCGCCCGTGGGGCGATTTTCGGTCTGACCCGCGACACCGGCATCGCCCAGATCGTCGCTGCTGGCCTGCAATCAGTCTGCTTCCAGACCCGCGACCTGCTCGAAGCCATGCAGGCCGACGGCGCCCAGAGCACCGCAGCCCTGCGCGTCGATGGCGGTATGGTGATCAACAACTGGGTGGTACAGGAACTGGCCAACATCCTCGGCGTCACCGTCGATCGCCCGCAGGTGACCGAAACCACTGCCCTCGGCGCCGCCTACCTCGCCGGCCTGCAACTCGGCATTTTCAAAGACCTGGACGACATCGCCAGCCACTGGGCCTGCGAACGCACCTTCACCCCGGAAATGGCCGAGGCGCAGCGGGACGCACTGTATGAGGGATGGCTGGATGCGATTCGGCGGGTGCGGGAGTAAGGGCACACACCGTGCCCGCGGTTTAATTCAACCCCAACAATCCCCGCAAGGTCGACAGTTCCTCCGCCAGCACCGTCACCGGCCCAACCAGCGCGCGGCGATCGCGCTCACTGACCTTGTCGTAAGACTCGAACCCGCTGCTGACGTCGCCCTCGGTCCGATAATAATGCGCTAGCGTACGTTCGATAGCGGCGAAGTTCTCTTCGACACGTACCACAAACGCCGGGTCTTCCTGCTCGGCCAGTGGTTTGACCAGTTCAAAGATTTTCTTCGAGCCATCCAGGTTGCCCTGGAAGTCCCACAGGTCGGTGTGGCTGTAACGGTCTTCCTCACCCGACACCTTGGTTGCCGCGACCTCCTCCATCAACGCCGCCGCGCCGCCAACCACTTTTTCCGGCGGGAACGTCAGCCCTGCCACGCTCTGCTCAAGCGTCTGCACATCGCTCATCAGACGCTCGGCATAGGTCTGCAGGCCGTCGGTGGTCTGTGCGTGAAACAAGCCATACTCCAAGCGGTGGAAACCAGTGAAGGTCGGGTCTTTTACGCCCAGCTCGTAATCATCCTCTCGGGCGTCGATGCTGGCATCCAGATCAGCGAACAGCTCGGCGATGGGCTCGATGCGCTCGTAGTAAACGCGCGTAGGGGCATACAGCTGCTGAGCACGCTGCAATTCGCCAGCCTTGATCGCATCGGTGAACTCACGGGTGTGGCTGCTGAACTGCTCCAGGTTGTCGAGCACGTAAAGCTTGTAGTCGGTAATCGGATTGACCAGATCCTGCGGCGCCACAGCGGCCTGCGCCTGCATGGCAACCAGCCCGAAGGCAGCGGCGGTAATGAGGGTGCGAAGGTTAGACATTGTCCTGCTCCTGAATCAGCAAATAGGGTCAATCACGAATGACGCTGGCTGGCGGCCAGCATGCTGCTGCCGAGGTAGTCCCCGGCTTGCACACCGGGCAGGGTGAAGAAGTAACCACCGCCTACCGGCTTGATGTATTCCTCCAACGGCTCACCATCCAGACGCTTCTGTACAGTGATGAAACCGGCTTCCAGATCGGCTTGATAGGCGATGAACAGCAGCCCCATATCGAGCTGCCCGTTGGCCTCGACGCCATTGGAGTAGTTGAACGGTCGACGCAGGATCAGGTTACGCTCGCTGCCGTGAGTACGCGGGTTGGCGAGGCGAATGTGTGAGTCCAGCGGAGTCACCTTGCCCTCAGGATCGTTGTCGTAACGCGGCAGGTCATGCTCGATGCCGCCGTGCATGGGCGCACCGCTGTCACGGCGACGACCAAAAATGGCCTCCTGCTCCTGCAGCGGGGTGCGGTCCCAGCGCTCGACAAAGTTGCGGATAATGCGCACCGCCTGATAGCTGCCATTGTGCGCCCACTCCGGCTCCTGATTGCTGCCATCAACCCACACCACTTTCTGCATCAGGCCGCTGTTGTCCGCCGGCGGGTTGGCGGTGCCATCACGAAAGCCGAGGTAGTTACGCGCACTCTCGGTCGAACCATCGGAGCGTGGCGCCATGACCGGCACCGTGCCCTCCTGCTTCCAGCGCAGCATCAGCAGGCCGGGGGTGTTCTTGATGATGTCGCGCAGGGCATGAATGGTGGTGCCCTCGGTGTTGGCGCAGAACTGCAGGGAAATGTCACCGTGGCAGCGATCGGCATCCAGCGCATCGTTGGCGAACGCAACCATGCGCTGCAGGTATCGCGGCTTGACCCCTTCCAGCCCGAAGCGGTCATCAAACAGCGAGGCGCCGACTGACAGGGTGATGGTCAACCCATCGGGATCAATACTGGGGCCGAGAATGCCAGAATCTGCCGGCGGGTAACGCGGGTCGCGCTGTTCATAGGTGCCGCCTTGGGTAAGAAACGCAATTCGTTCGGTCAGGGTACGCAGCAGGCGCTCCAGCCCGGCCTGATCAGTAACCAGCACATCAAAACTGGCCAGCATGCCTACCGCCGGACGTGGCGTAGTGATGCCCTGCTGCTGTGTGCCGTAGAACGGGTGGGACTGGCGGGTCACCGCACTGGACGGTGCGTCAGTCACTTCTGCCGTACGCGGTTGCTGGCTGGCCAGGGCGCCGCCGGCCAGGGTCGTGGCCGCCGCGCCGAGACCGGCTGCGCCAAGGCCTTGCAGAAAACGCCGACGGTTGATGCCGGAAAACGGACAACCCGGAGAAAGCTCGTCGTGGTCACTCATGGGTACTGTCAATCCTCAAACTCAGTAAGCGGTGGCCAGCAGCGCGTTTACGCTGGCCAGTTGTTCAGCCAGTTGCTGACTGGCCTGCAGCAGCCCCGCCGCATCGGCTTCAGCCAACTGCACGGTCAACGCTTCGGTGGCTGCAGCCAGTTCAGCGGCCTCCTGCGGGTGCGCCTGCTGCAGCACCGGCGTCAACAGCGAGACCACCTTGGCGGTTCCGGCCTGCAGCCCCTGCAGATCGACCCGCGCCTGTGCACTCAGCGTGGTATTGCTTTGCTGCTGGTCATGCCAGGCCTGCAACACGCGTCCGGCACCATTGGCCAGCTGTGAGGCAGGCACCCCTTGAGCGCTCAGGCGCGAGCGCAGCGCGCCAACATCAGCACTCAACTGCTTGACCACCGGCAGCATTCCGGCAGTGCTCTGCTGCTCGAACAAGCCGTAGGCAAGACGCTCAAAGCCCATGAAGTCCGGGTCCCGCTCACGTTCAGAAAAGTAGTCGGCGTGCGCATTCATGCGCTGATCGAGGTCACTGAACAAGCCCACCGCCAGCGCCATGTGCTGCTCAATTTCACGTGCCTCCAACCAGGCCTGTTGCGCAGCCGCAAGGTTGTCGTGGGCGATCTGCTGATGCAGGTTACCCAGCGCATGAGCCAGCGCGCGGCCTTCCAGCGTGAGGTACACCCGGTATTCGGCCAACGGCCCGATCAGCATGCGCGCAGACAGCTCCTCAGCCACCTGCTGGCCCTCCACTGCAGTCACCGTCAGGGTACCGCGAGGGTTACTCAATAGACCGCAGGTCATCTGGTACTCGCCGGGTTGCAGGGTGGCGGTTAGCTCCTGCTTCAATCCGGGGACAATATTTTCCCGCTCCTCAAGCACCATGAAGCCATCGACGATCTCCCACTCGATCGCCCGTTCGGTGTCGTTGACCACGATAAAGCGCTGCGGCCCCGCCGGTACCGTCAGCGCGTTGGGCTCACAGCCGCTGGGACTGATGGTGATACTGTGGGCGTCGCCGGAATCCGACGCCGGCGTCGAATCAAGCGAGAGATAGAACAGGCCCAGCGCGCCGAACATCAACACGGCGGCACCGGCCATACCGATCCGCAACGCCAGCGGCGATGGGGAGGAAGCAGAGGAGTCAGACATCAGCAGACACTCGCAGGCAGTAATAGACAGGGGGATAGAAAACTCAGCCGCCGACGCGCGCGGCCAACGGCGGCGAACGCCGTGGCGCAGCAGGACGGAAGAAAAAAATCAGGGTAATCAGCAGGAAGCCGAGATAGGCCACCACTTCGCTGACGCTGGGCGTGGGGTGATAGCCGAAGATCCCGGCAAACAGGCTGCCCAGCGCCGTGTCCAGTGGCAGCCAGTCACTCAGGTCAAAGACGATGTGTTGGGCGTGGTTCCACAGACCGGCCTCGTGCAGTGCACGCACGGCACCAGACAGCAGACCCGCCGCTACCAGTAAAATGAACAGCCCGGTACCACGGAAGAAGTGCTTGAGATTCAGGCGCAAACTGCCGCGATAGAAGGCCCAGCCGGCCAAGACCGAACAAAGCACACCAAGCAGCGCCCCCAGCGGCGCGCCGGTGCCCCGGCCCTGCTGGAATACCGCAAGCAGAAAGAACACCGACTCCAGGCCTTCGCGGGCAACCGCGAGAAAGACCATGCCGATCAACGCCCAGGTTTGCCCCTGCCCGGTCTGGAACGCCTGATCCAGTGCGCCGGTAAGTTCGCTGCGCAGTGACTGGGAGGCACGACGCATCCAGAACACCATCCTGGTCAACACACCCACGGCGATCAGACCAACCGCGGCTTCGAACATCTCTTGCTGACGCTGAGGAAATTCAGCACTGACAAACTGCAGAGCGGCACCGCCCAGCAGAGCAAGTGTTACGGCCAGAAAAATACCGGTCCAGATGACTGGCATCCAGGCGACACGACCGGTTTGGCGGAGGTAGCTGGCGATGATGCCAACAATCAGCGCGGCCTCAAGGCCTTCGCGCAACATGATCAGGAAAGGTACAAGCATGAAAATCAGTCGCAATTGAGAATGACATTTAATACGACCAAATCATACATGTAACAAAATATGTAAAACACCACTTCAGCGTATCCATTTTGGAAACGCTGATTTTCATCTAACGCATCAAGGGGGTCGCTCTCAAAGCGGCCGTGAGCAGATCACTCAACGGGAGGGCCGAGCTCACGCTCGACCGATAGACCATCATGCAGGCACAAGGCCGCGGGGGACCTCGGCCTTCCCGCTTAGCCCAGCAGGCCGGAGAACGGCAGAAACTCGACCTGCTCGCCGGCCTCGAACGTGCGCCCTGCCGGCACCCGCAGCAAGCCGCTGGCGCGGCTGGCGGTGCTGAGAACGCCCGAACTCTGGTTGCCCGACAACATGACCACGCCGTTGTCGACATGTGCCCGCAGATATTCCTCCCGACCACCCGCGCGGAGCCAGGCAAATCCGGCCGGCAGTCGGTAGACCGGTGCGGCCACATCCACCGCCCCCAGCCGTGCCAGCAAGTACGGGCGCACCAGCAGCAAAAACGTTACCAGTGTCGCAGCCGGGTTGCCGGGTAATCCCAATACCGGCACACCGGCATAGTGGCCCAGCGTGAAGGGCTTGCCCGGCTTGATCGCCAGCTTCCACAGCTCGACCTCACCCGCCTCACGCAACGCCTGACCGAGGCAGTCCGCCTCGCCGACCGACACCCCGCCTGAGGTAATGATCACGTCGGCCTGCTCGGCCAGCTGCTGCAGGCGCTCACGCGTCGCGGTCAAATCGTCCGGCAGAATGCCGGCATCGACCACGGTCTGCCCCAACCCCTGCAGCAAACCGATCAAGGTAAAGCGATTGCTGTTGTAGATCTGCCCCGGATTCAAGGGTTGCCCCGGCTCGACTAATTCGTCGCCGGTCGATACCACCGCCACTCGCAGCGGTGTGCGCACCGCTGCCTGATTGATACCAACCGAGGCAACTACGCCCAGATCTTGCGCCCGCAACCGAGTACCGGCAGCCAGCAGCACATCGCCAACAGCAATGTCTTGCGCGCGGCGCCGCACGTTGTCTCCTGCTGCTGCCGCCTGCAATAGCCGCACGCGCCCATCCGGCAACAGCTCGACGTTCTCCTGCATCTGCACCATATCGGCACCCGCAGGCATCGGCGCGCCGGTAAATATCCGCGCACAACTACCCGGCAACAAGGGCGCCGGTGCAACACCTGCAGTGATGCGCTGGGAAACCTGCAGGCCCTCGGCCAGAGCTTGAGGCAGATCCGCACTGGCCAACGCATAGCCATCCATCGCGCTGTTATCCCATGGCGGCACATCCATGGCGGAACGAACTGGCTCCGCCAGAACCTGCCCCAGCGCCTCGGTCAGCGCCAGCGTCCGACCGGGCTGGGCAGCATGCCCCGCTGCACTGGCGAGCAACCGCTGCAACGCCTCGCTAACCGGCATCAAACTCATGCGCGGCGGCCGTCCTGGTCCGGGTTGCCCAGATGCTGCACGAAATTGCACGGACGGGTGCGGCTGTCCAACTGCGCTTCGAGAATCCGTGTCCAGGCCGTGCGGCAGGCGTTCGAAGAACCGGGCATGCAGACCACCAGCGTGCGGTTAGCCAAGCCCGCCAGCGCTCGGGACTGCAGCGTGGAAGTGCCAATATCCTCATAGGACACCTGACGGAACAGTTCACCAAAGCCGTCGACCTGCTTGTCGAGCAGCGGCGCAATGGCCTCTGGCGTACTGTCACGGCCGGTGAAACCGGTGCCACCGGTGATCAGCACCACCTCGACTGCCGGATCGGCAATCCAGGCCGAAACCAGTGCGCGCATCTGGTAGCGGTCATCAGGCAGCAGCTGACGATCGGCCAGGCGGTGGCCGGCAGTGGTGAGGCTGTCAGCCAGCAACTGACCGGAGGTATCGGTGTCCAGGGTGCGGGTATCGCTGACAGTCAGTACGGCGATGCCAAGCGCGGCAAAGGGAGTATCAGGGGAGCTGCTCATGGATGAGTTCCTTGCATTCGGGTAAAGCCGGACGGCGATCAACTGGGACGCTGCTTTCGTCCGCTACAGGCCGGGTGTTATAACACAGACCACCGCAACCGGAGCACCATCCATGTCCGCATCCCCCCGCATCAGCGCCCTGCTTCTGGCCGGTGGCCAAGGCCGCCGCGTAGGCGGCGCAGACAAGGGTTTGTTGCCCTATCAGGGCGCCCCCGTTAGCGCGCATCTAAGCGCCTTGCTGCGCACTGTAGCCGACGAACTGCTGATCAGTTGCAACCGCAACACCGATCAGTATGAGCAGTGGGCCGATCAGCTGGTCTGCGACGCGTCTACCGACTACCCGGGGCCGCTGGCGGGCATCTTGAGCGGGCTGCGCCAGGCGCGTGGCGAGCTGCTGCTGGTGCTGCCATGCGATATGCCGCTGATCGATAAACCGCTGCTGCTCACATTGCTGACACAAGCCGAGGCCCATCCCGGCCGGCCGCTATTTTTCTGCACTGGCGAGCAACCACAGCCACTACCCTGCCTGATCCCCTGCAGCCTGCTACCGGCGCTGGAAGAGGCCTGGCTGAGCGGAATGCGCAGTCCGCTGCGCTGGCTGCGCGCGATGCACGGTGTCTGCCTTGAACTGCCCGCCGATGACCCGCGCCTGACCAGTGCCAACACCCCTAATATCTGGCAGGCGTTGCACTAACCCTGTGAAAAACAGTCGATTTTTTTTCGTTTTCCTCTTGTGCGATGAAAAACTTTCGGTAAAATGCCGGCCACAACGGAGCGTAGCGCAGCCTGGTAGCGCGTCTCGTTCGGGACGAGAAGGTCGCTGGTTCGATTCCAGTCGCTCCGACCAACAGCAAAACCCCTGACTCTTTGAGTCAGGGGTTTTTCTTTTTCAGCGGTTTAATCAAGTCACTCAAGCATCTCGCGCAACACGTGATGCAGAATGCCACCCGCCTTGAAGTAGGCAATCTCATTGACGGTGTCGATCCGGCACAGCACCTCGAAGCGCACGCAGCTGCCTTCTTCCGTGATTGCCTCTACCGTCAACCGCTGCCCCGGCTTGAGATCATCGCTGATGCCAGTGATCTCGATCTGCTCATGACCGGTCAAACTCAGATCAGCAACGCCTTGCCCATCGACAAACTGCAACGGCAGCACGCCCATACCGACCAGATTGGAGCGATGAATCCGCTCAAAACTCTCCGCCAACACCGCTTTCACGCCGAGCAGGTTGGTCCCCTTCGCCGCCCAGTCGCGGCTTGACCCGGTGCCGTACTCCTTGCCGGCAAGCACCACCAGCGGTGTGCCCTCTTTCTGGTAACGCATCGCTGCATCGTAGATCGACATGCGCTCGCCGGACGGTACATGAACCGTCTCGCCGCCCTCTTCACCACCGAGCATCCGATTGCGGATCCGGATGTTGGCGAAGGTGCCACGCATCATGACCTCATGATTACCGCGGCGAGAGCCGTACGAGTTGAAGTCAGCCGGCTGCACTCCCAGCGACTGCAGGTACTCGCCTGCCGGTGAGCTGGCTTTGATATTGCCCGCAGGCGAGATGTGGTCAGTGGTAATGGAATCACCGAATACCGCCAGCACCCGTGCGCCCTTAACTGGCTGCAACGGCTTCAACGGTTGATCAATGGCGTCAAAGTACGGCGGATTCTTCACGTAGGTGGAGGCGTCATCCCAGGCGTAGGTCTTGCCTTCACTAACGCTGATCGAGCGCCAGTGCTCATCCCCGGTAAACACATCGGCATAACGGCTGCGGAACATCTCGTCCTCAACCAGCGCAACGGCCTCGGCGATCTCGGCATTGCTTGGCCAGATATCCTTGAGGAACACCGGGCGATTGTCTTTGTCCAGCCCCAGCGGCTCCTCGCGCAGATTGATTCGCATGCTGCCGGCCAGCGCGTAGGCAACCACCAGCGGCGGCGACGCCAACCAGTTGGCTTTCACTTGCGGATGCACCCGCCCCTCAAAGTTACGATTACCGGACAGCACCGCGGAAACGGTCAGGTCGTGCTCACTGACAGCCTTGGCCACCTCATCCGGCAGCGGACCAGAGTTACCGATGCAGGTGGTGCAACCGTAGCCGACCAGATTGAAGCCGAGCGCATCGAGGCAATCGGTAAGCCCTGCCTTGTCCAGATAATCAGTCACAACCTTGGAGCCCGGAGCCAGCGACGACTTCACCCAGGGCTTGCGCCGCAACCCACGCTCCACTGCCTTTTTCGCCACCAGACCAGCGGCCATCATCACACTGGGATTGGAGGTATTGGTGCAAGAGGTAATCGCCGCAATGACTACGGCGCCATGATCCAGGCTGTGCTGCTCTCCGTTCAGCATCACCGTAGCATGCGCGTTCGGGCCACCGACGGCGGTACCCGAACCGCCTTCGCTCTCCAGTCGCGCCTGCTCACTGTCGGCCGGGGTCACTTGCAACGCCAGCAGCTCGTCAAAGGCTGCGGGCACATCGGGCAATGCCACCCGGTCTTGAGGCCGACGCGGGCCAGCCAGGCTCGCCTCAACCGTACTCATATCCAAATGCAGGCTATCGGTAAAGGCCGGTTCATCGCCCGGCTCACGCCAGAGTCCCTGCGCCTTGCAGTATGCCTCTACGCGCTTTACGACCGCATCTGGGCGACCGCTTAAGCGCAGATAACGCAGGGTTTCGTCATCCACAGGGAAGAAGCCACAGGTCGCACCGTACTCCGGCGCCATGTTGGCAATGGTTGCACGGTCGGCCAGCTGCAGGTCAGCGAGGCCGTCGCCGTAAAACTCAACAAACTTGCCAACAACGCCCTTGCCGCGCAGCATCTGAGTGACCGTCAGCACCAGATCCGTTGCGGTAATTCCCTCGCGCAGCTTGCCAGTCAGTTTGAAACCGATCACTTCCGGGATGAGCATCGACACTGGCTGGCCGAGCATCGCCGCCTCGGCCTCGATACCGCCGACACCCCAACCCAATACGCCCAGGCCGTTGATCATCGTGGTGTGCGAGTCAGTGCCAACCAGGGTGTCCGGCCAGGCCCACTGCTGACCATCGACCTCTGCGGCCCATACCGTCTGGGCCAGATATTCCAGGTTAACCTGATGGCAAATACCGGTGCCGGGCGGCACCACCCGAAAATTGTGGAAGGCTTTCTGTCCCCAGCGCAAAAAGGCGTAGCGCTCGCCGTTGCGCTGCATTTCAATCTCGACGTTATCGTGAAACGCCGAATCGCTGGCAAACCGATCCACCATCACCGAGTGGTCGATCACCAGATCAACCGGCGACAGCGGGTTGATTTGCTCTGGGTCCCCACCAGCCCTCGCCACCGCATCGCGCATGGCGGCCAGATCAACAACTGCAGGCACCCCGGTAAAGTCCTGCATCAGCACGCGCGCCGGACGGTACTGAATTTCCCGGTCCGAGTGCCGCTGTTCCAGCCACTGGCTCATGGCCCGAATATCATCCAGCGTGACCGTCTCGCCATCCTCGTTACGCAGCAGGTTCTCCAGCAGCACCTTGAGCGACTTGGGAAGTTGTTCAATGCCTTTCAATTCGGCGGCCGCGCGCTTGAGCGAGTGGTACTGATAGCGCTCGCCAGAGACATCCAGCGTGTCAAGGGTTCTTAGACTATTGGCTAGGGTCATGCGATATACCTCCTTATCGCCAGCACTCGGCCAGCATGGATTGCTATACTCTGCCGCACGAATCAGCGCGGCCTCTCGCGGGCCAGAAGCAATGGCGCGATCCCCGGGCGATGCCGGGATCGCAATCGGCCCTGGTTGCAAGCCGCTGATCAACGGTATTCATCAACCCCTGATCAAAAAACGACGCCGGTAATAACGTCACAAAAGAGTCGGAGCAGGGCTTCAGCCATCGCAGTCGCTGCCGATACACCAGTTTAGACAACGGTCTGTGCAAAACAGCTCAAGGACATCCGCCGATGCGCAACAATCAACCCGTAACACAGCGTGAACGCACCTTTCCGGCGGATCAGCGACTGATTTCCACGACCAACCTAAAGGGCGTGATCACCTACTGCAACGATGTCTTCGTCGACATCAGCGGCTTCTCCCGGGAAGAACTGGTAGGCACCTCCCACAATCTCGTACGCCATCCGGACGTGCCGCCAGCGATATTTGCGCACATGTGGAGCTACCTGAAAGATGGCAAGGCCTGGATGGGCATCGTCAAAAACCGATGCAAAAATGGCGACCATTACTGGGTCAACGCCTATGTCACTCCGATCTGGGAGCACGGCCAGATCACCGGTTACGAGTCCGTTCGCGTTAAACCCACCCAAGGCCAAATTGAGCGGGCCAGCGAGCTGTACAAGCGCGTCAACGGCGGTGGCAAGGTCGTCAAATCCGATATCGCGGGCAGCATGCTGTACATGGCGCCAGCCGCCGTCGCCATGGCGATCGGCGGCGCTGCTGGTGCGCTGTTCGGCTGGCCGGGCGCCGTAGCAGCAGCAGTGATTGGCCTGCCAGCGGGCCTGGCCTTCAAAGCGGCCATCGATAGCCGTTTGCACCGCATCATTCATACTGCTGGCGACAGCATCACCGACCCGGTACTCGCCCAGCTATATACACCGCTGCGCGGCGCTCTCGGTCAGCTGGAAATGGCTATTCACAGTCAGCACTCCAGCCTGCAAACCTGCCTGACTCGCATCACTGACAGCTCAGAGGTGCTAAAGCATCAGGCCCAAGACGCCAGTAACATTGCCCACCTGAGCAGCGAAGGGCTGGCCAAACAACGCCTCGAAACCGATCAGGTCGCCACCGCAATCAATCAGATGGCAGCTGCCACCCTACAGGTCTCCGGCAACGTGCAAAGCACCGCCGATGCGACTCGCGATGCGGCCGACCTTGCGGTGCATGGCAAAAAGCTAGCCAGCAACGCGCGCGTTGCCATCGAGAACCTGTCCGGTGCGGTCGACTCGGCCAGCACCGTCACCAACAAATTGGCATCTGATGCTCGCGAAATCGGCACCGTCGTCGACGTGATCAAGGGCATCGCCGAGCAAACCAACTTGCTGGCCCTGAACGCCGCCATCGAAGCCGCCCGCGCCGGTGAGCAAGGCCGCGGCTTTGCGGTGGTTGCCGACGAGGTTCGCGCGCTGGCGAGCCGCACCGCCGAGTCAACCGAACAGATCCACAAGCTGATCGCCAACCTGCAGCAGGCCGCCCAGACCACGGTCGATACCATGCAAGCAGGTAACGAACAGGCCGAGCGTGGCGTCGCGCAGGTGATTGAGGCTGACGAGGCGCTGGAAGGCATTCGTCAGGCCATCGACCGCATCAACGAAATGGCCGGCCAGATTGCCAGTGCGGCCGAAGAGCAAAGCAGCGTAGCCGAAGAGATCAACCGCAACATCACCAACATCGCGATGCTTGCCGACGACACCACCGACCAAGCCAGTCGCAGCGCGGAACTGAGCGGGGAGCTGGCGCAAACCGCCCAGCGTCAGGTCGATCTGGTTCAACGCTTCGACCGCCGCTGATCGGTAGCTGCCCTTCGAAAAGGTCGAGCACCCGCTCGACCAGCCGAACTATCCCTCCAACACGTGGCCGAGCGTGAGTTCGGCCCTCCCAAAACATCCTTACTGCCCCACCTGAGACGTTACCCACCCGCTGGGCGACAGTGCTAAACTGCCGCCTTTGCCTGTGAAACAAGGACACCCTCATGTGCGGAATCGTCGGCGCCACCGCCCAGCGCGATATCACTCCCATCCTGCTCGAAGGCCTGCGCCGTCTCGAGTATCGCGGCTATGATTCCGCAGGTGTCGCCGTCCTGGACGCAAACGGCGCTATCCAGCGCGTACGCGCCGTCGGCAAGGTCGCCGAACTCGAGAGCGCATTAAAGGCCACACCGGTTTGCGGCCACCTCGGCATCGCGCACACGCGCTGGGCAACCCACGGCAAGCCCGCAGAGCACAACGCGCACCCGCACCTGTCCAACGGCCTGGCGGTAGTGCACAACGGCATCATCGAAAACCACGCCCCGCTGCGCAAACAGCTGCAGGATCTGGGCTACAGCTTCACCTCCGAAACCGACACCGAAGTCGTCGCCCATCTGCTGGCACACCACTTCGCTGAAACCGGAGACATGCTGACCGCGTTCCGCAACACCTTGGGCGATATTCACGGCGCTTACGCACTGGCAGTAGTCCACGAGTCTGAGCCGAGCACCCTGTACTGCTCACGCATGGGCAGCCCGCTGGTGATCGGCGAAGGCAGCGGCGAGCATTACCTCGCATCCGACCCACTGGCGCTGTTGCAGGTCACCGACCGCTTCCGTTACATGGAAGAAGGCGACTACGCCCGTGTCACCCAGACCCAATGTGATATCTGGGATCGCTCAGGAAATACCGCAGACCGCCCTGTCGTGCGCTACGAGCACGCAGCCCACAGCCTGGATAAGGGCGAATACCGCCACTTCATGCTGAAGGAAATCTTCGAGCAACCGCAGGCCATCAGCGACACTCTCGCCGGCACCCTCGGTGACGATCACGTGCTGACCGCGATCCTCGGCCCTGAGGCGGAAACCCGCTTGGCCGATATCTCCAATATCCACATTGTCGCCTGCGGCACCAGCTACCACGCAGGCCTGGTCGCACGCTACTGGATCGAGGAGCAGGCCGGCATTCCCTGCCAGGTCGAAGTCGCCAGCGAATACCGCTATCGCACCGTCGTGGTGCCGGCCAACACCCTGCTGATCACCATTTCCCAGTCTGGAGAAACCGCCGACACCTTGGCCGCCCTGCGCTACGCCAAGGACCAGGGCTATCTGGCCACCCTCGCCATCTGTAACGTTGCCGGCAGCTCGCTGGTCCGCGAGGCCGACTGGCGCCTACTGACCCACGCCGGCCCGGAAATTGGCGTTGCGTCAACTAAAGCCTTCACCACCCAGCTGGTGTCGCTGCTGTGGTTGACCACTGCGCTGGCACAGGCCCGAGGCCGCAACGAGTTCGTCGTCCGCAACGTCGAGGCATTGCGCGGCCTGCCGGCGCTCGTCGAGCAGGTACTGGCGCTGGAACCCGCCATCGTTGCACTGGCCGAGCAGTTCGCCAACAAGCACCACGCGCTGTTCCTCGGCCGCGGTCCGCACTATCCCATCGCGATGGAAGGCGCGCTCAAGCTCAAGGAAATTTCCTACATCCACGCCGAAGCCTACGCGGCTGGCGAGCTGAAGCACGGCCCACTGGCGCTGGTGGATGAAGATATGCCGGTAGTCTCGGTAGCACCGAGCGACAGCCTGCTGGAGAAGCTCAAGTCCAATCTGGAAGAAGTACGCGCCCGCGGCGGCCAGCTGATCAACTTCGCCTGCGAAACCATCGAGCAAAGTACCGACCCGGAAGTTCGTGACGTCAGCCTGCCATGGGTAGACGACTGCATCTCGCCGATCATCTACACCCTGCCGCTGCAGCTGCTGAGCTACCACGTCGCGCTGGTCAAAGGCACCGATGTCGACAAGCCGCGTAATTTGGCCAAATCCGTTACCGTAGAGTAACGGCAACAAACATTCAGCATGAGCAGTCGCACGACTGCTCACCGCCAAGCGAGGTAACACCATGACCTCAACCGTACTGGTCACCGGCGGCGCCGGCTACATCGGCTCCCACACCTGCCTGCGCCTGCTCGAATGCGGCTACCGGGTGATCGTGCTGGACAACTTCAGCAACAGCTCACCCGAAGCCCTTAACCGGGTCCAGAGCCTAACCGGCAAGACACTGGAAATCATCACCGGCGACGTCAACGACGGCGCCGCACTGAACACCCTGTTTGCGCGGCACCAGATCGACGCGGTGGTTCACTTTGCCGGCCTCAAAGCGGTTGGCGAATCGGTGGCCGAACCGCTGATGTACTACCACAACAACGTCAGCGGCGCGGTATCCCTGCTGCAGGCAATGCAAAGCGCCGGCGTGCGTGATCTGGTATTCAGCTCCTCCGCCACCGTGTACGGTGACCCGGCCAGCCTGCCGATCACCGAAGACTTCCCGACCAGTACGACCAACCCCTACGGCCGTTCCAAGCTGATGATCGAGGAAATGCTGCGCGACCTGTACCGCAGCGACGCCAGCTGGAACCTTGCGCTGCTGCGCTACTTCAACCCGGTTGGAGCGCATCCCAGCGGCCAGATCGGCGAAGACCCGGCCGGCATCCCCAATAACCTGCTGCCCTACATCGCCCAAGTTGCCGTTGGCCGCCGTGAGCACCTCAGCGTGTTCGGTGGTGACTACGAGACCCACGACGGCACAGGCGTGCGCGATTACATCCACGTGATGGATCTCGCCGAAGGCCACGTCAAGGCACTGCAGTGGCTAACGCGCAAGCAAGGGCTGGCAGCATTCAACCTAGGCACCGGTAGCGGCTACTCGGTGCTCGACATGCTGCACGCGTTCGAGCGCGCCTGCGGCAAAACCCTCGCCTACCAGATCGTCGACCGCCGCCCCGGCGACGTCGGCAGCTGCTACGCCGACCCGACCCTCGCCGCCCGCGAGCTCGATTGGAAAGCCGAGCGAGGCGTGAATGCTATGTGCGCGGATGCCTGGCGCTGGCAGCAGCAGAATCCGAACGGCTATAACTGAGGCATCCCCTTGCTCGGGAAGGTCGAGTTGGAACTTGGCCCTCCCAGCCCCCACTCGGCAGTACCCTGTAAACAAAAAGGCCGGGCATAAGCCCGGCCTTTGATCAACAGTAGCTGTCAGCTCTGGGTACGCTGCTCGTGGATCAGGTCGACAATCCCATTACTAGGCTCATAACCACTCACCGTGCTCAGCAGCAGCTCGCGCACCTGATCATAGGCGTCGTCCCGCACAGCCTGATGCATCTGGTTCAACAGCTGACGCAATGCAGCCCAGTCGATGAACTCTTCGTTGGCACGATGAATCTTCGGGTGCGCCGTCGGCTCCGGGTTATCGCCGATCAATAGCTCCTCATAGAGCTTCTCGCCCGGACGCAACCCGGTGAAATTGATCGCGATATCGCCATTAGGATCGACTTCATCCCGTACAGTTAACCCCGATAGCATCACCATCTTGTGCGCCAACTCCACGATCCGCACCGGCTCACCCATGTCCAGCACAAAGACATCACCCCCTTTACCCATAGAGCCCGCTTGCACAACTAGCTGCGCAGCTTCGGGAATGGTCATGAAGTAGCGGGTAATGTCCGGGTGGGTAACGGTAATTGGCCCACCACGCTTGATCTGCGAACGAAACAGCGGAATAACCGAGCCGGAGGAACCAAGCACGTTACCAAAACGCACCATGGTAAAGCGGGTGCGGTTGACCACACGCACACTGGCGTCGTCTCCCCAAAGATTAGGGGCCGCTTCCGCGCTCAGCGCCTGCAGCACCATCTCAGCCAGGCGTTTGGTCGCGCCCATCACATTGGTCGGCCGCACCGCCTTGTCGGTGGAAATCAACACAAAGTTCTGCACCCCACAGCGAATCGCCGCCTGGGCTACCTTGAGGGTGCCAAACACGTTATTCATGATGCCTTCAGCAACGTTGTGCTCTACCATCGGCACGTGTTTGTAAGCAGCAGCGTGGTAAACCGTGTTGACCTTCCAAGCCGACATCGCGTCTGCCAATCGGCCGCTGTTACGTACCGACCCGAGAATCGGGATTAGTTCAATATTCAGGCTCTGCGCCCGTATCCAGCCCTGTAATTCAGCATGAATCGCGTAGAGGCCATACTCGTTGTGCTCAAACAGCACTAGTGTCGTGGGGCCGGCATTGACAATCTGCCTGCACAACTCGCTGCCAATTGAGCCACCCGCGCCAGTCACCATCACCACCTGATCGCGAATGCAGAAATCCAGCAACTGATCGACCGGTGCCACCGGGTCACGCCCAAGCAGGTCCGCGATATCCACCTCCTGCAGGTCGTCTACCTTCACCTTGCCGCTGGCGATATCCATGAAGCCTGGAATACTGCGCACGTGTACATGAAAACCCGCGAGGCGCAGCAAAATCTGCTGACGGGTAGCACGGGATGCAGACGGTACCGCCAGCAATACTTCGCGGATGTCGGCGTCGGCAAGCAGCGTCGCCATGTGCTTGGTGGAATAGACCGGCAAACCACCGATGAAGCGGCCGCTAAGGCCCGGGTCGTCATCAATGAACGCCTTCGGTTTATACATGCGCCCAAGCCGCAGCGACGCCAACAGTTGGTTCCCCGCCGCACCTGCGCCAAAAATAGCCACGGGCACACCAGCCTCGTGCTCGGTTTTGGACTGTTCTGGCGCAGGAGCCATCCCCATCAACCAGTCGCCCATAAAATACTCGCGGGCAGCAAGCCGCAGGCCACCGATCAATAGCAGCGAAATCCACCAGTAGGAAACCATCGCAGAACGCGGAAACAGGACATCCCACCCACCGTCGCGGGCCGCCAGAACAACCATCACCAACGCCGCAAACGAGAGAGTGACGGCCTTGAAAATACACAACAGTGCCTGACTGCCGAAATAGCGCATCACCGCACGATACATTCCCATGCGAATGTAGATGGGCAGTGCCAAAACCGGGGCCATAACAAAAAGCCAGCGCTGATCAGGGGTCGGTACGAGCCAGTTCTCTTCGCCGCCCAGACGCAGATACAGCGCCAGCCACAGCGCCACCCAGATCAGAACCACATCTGCAAAAATCTGAATTGAGCGCTTTTGAGCGTGGCTCAATCCAATCAGTCTTTCCTTGAACATCTAGCTCTCCGACTAGCCAACTGCACGCAAGTATAGGCGATAGCACCGAGCCACTAACCGATACAGTTCTGTTAATTTTGTTCCCCACCGGAGATAACAGAAGCATACGCGCTGAATAAGTGAGAATAACCACCACCTGTCTATTAACGAACGGCATGGCGAGGTAGATCAGCGGGCCGTCGTAATCTCAGCGCGTTGGGGGGCGATGTCGCGTCAGGATACGTGCGGTCCCGAACTGAGACGGTCACAGCACGCTGTGGCCCTGCTACCCTACGAACGTACGAACCTAGGTCGGGCGAATCAGGATCCGCGCCAGCAGCCCAGCACTGGAGGAATCCAGCTCGGCTGGCACCGTATTTCCGCCACGAATCTGCGCCAGCGCATCAACCGCGATACGCTTGCCCATCTCTACGCCCCACTGGTCAAACGGGTTGATCTCCCAAATCACCGACTGCACGAACACCTTGTGCTCATAGAGGGCAATCAGCGCGCCCAGACTCCGTGGCGTGAGTTCATCCAGCAACAAAGTGGAGCTCGGCTGGTTGCCGCGGTAGCGGCGGTTGCGCGGCAGACTGTCCGCATCCGGAACAGCGGCATCCCCTAGAGCCAACAGCCGTGACTGTGCCAGGCAATTAGCCAAAGCCAGTTCATGCTGGGCCAGCAGCTCAGCGGCAGCCTCACCATGCTGCGCCTCCTGATAACGGCGCGCAGGCACAATAAAGTCACAGGTCACCGCCTCGGTGCCCTGATGCAGCAATTGGTAGAACGCGTGCTGCGCGTTCGGGCCAATGGTGCCCCAAACAATCGGGCAGGTGGCGTAATCGACCGTCTCACCGGCCAGATTAACGCTCTTGCCATTTGACTCCATTTCGAGCTGTTCCAGATAGTTGGGTAGCTCCTTCAAGCGGCCGTCATAGGGCAATACCGCGTGGGCATTAATGCCCAGCATGTTGGTATTCCAAATTCCGATCAGCCCCATTAGCACCGGCAGGTTGTCTTCCCACGGCGCCTGACGGAAGTGCTCATCCATCTCATGGGCACCGGTCAGCAGCTCACCAAAAGCAGGCATACCAATCGCCAGCGCAATTGGCAGGCCAATGGCCGACCACAGAGAGAACCGCCCGCCGACCCAATCCCACAGCGCAAGCTGATTGGCCGGATCAATCCCCCACTCGGTCATGCGCTCTGCCGCGGCCGACACGCCGACGAAGTGACAGCGCAACAGTCCCGGCAAGTCACCCAGCTCGCGTTCCAGCCAGCCGCGTGCAGTCGCCGCGTTACTCAAGGTATCGATGGTGGAAAACGACTTGGAAGAAATGATGAACAGCGTCGCGTGGGGATTCAGACCACCCAGCAGCTGCGATACCTGGCTGCCATCCATGGTCGAGGCAAAATGCACACGCAACGGTGACTCAGTAGACAAACGCCAATCGGTCAGCGCTTCGGTCACCATCAACGGGCCAAGGTCTGAGCCGCCGACGCCAATGTTCACCACATCAGTGATGATCTCGCCAGTGACGCCACGCCACTGCCCGCCACGCACCTTGCGCACGATGTCTTCCATACGCTGCAACTGCGCCTGGATCTGCTGGTTCACATCCTCACCTTCGAGCAGGCACTCGCGCTCAGCTGGCAGCCGCAGTGCCCAGTGCATGGCCGCACGGCCTTCACTGACGTTCACCGGAGCGCCACTAAACAGTTCACTCATGCGCTCTGTCAGGCCTTGCTCAGCCGCCAATTCAAACAACAGCGGTAAGGTGTCGGCAACGACCCGCTGCTTGGAGAAATCAAACAGGATCGGACCAAACTCGCGATGCAGCGTGGAAAAACGCTGGGCGTCAGCAGCGAACAGATCCGCCAAATGTGTGCCACGTAACTGCTCGGCATGGTCCACCAGAGCGCGCCAAGCGGCCTTCTGGGGTAATCGGGTATCCATGTTCATCGCCGTCCTATGCCATAATACGCAAAACCATTCTGCTTCATGAAGGCGGGGTCCCAGACGTTACGCCCGTCGAGCAGCAACGGCGATGCCATCAACTCCTTGAGCCGAATCAGGTCGGGGCTCCAGTAGGCCTTCCACTCGGTCACCAGCATCAGCGCATCAGCACCAGCTGTGGCAGCGTAGGGGTCCTGATGCAGCACCAGATCCTCCCGCTCCCCAGCCCATTCGGCCAGCGCGCCCAGCGCACGCGGGTCATGCACATGTACCTCAACCCCCTGAGCCCACAATGCCTCCATCAGCTTTAGCGCCGGTGCATTGTTGATACGCGATGACTCCGGTTTGAATGCCACCCCCCAAAGCGCCACCTTGCGGCCACGCAGGTCAGTACCGTAGTGGCGCCACAACTTGCGAAACAGCACCTCTTTCTGGCGCTCGTTGATGTTCAGAACTTCATCCAGTAGCTGCGCCGCCATGCCGCTGCCTTCCAGCGTCGACGCCAGGCTCATCACATCACGGGAGAAACTGAGGCCGCCGAAGCCACAGCCGGGGTAAAGATAGGCATCGCCAATCCGCCGGTCTGCACCCATGCCCTGGCGCACCTGCTCGATGTCCACATCCAGACTGTCGGCCAGATTGGCCATGTCGTTCATATAACTCAAGCGGGTGGCCAGCATGCCGGTGATCGCCAGCTTGGTGAACTCCGCCTCACGCGGACGCATCGGCATGATCGCATCGCGGCGACGGTTAAACGGCCGCAGCAGCTCGGTCACCAGTTGGCGAGCCCAATCAGCGTCGGCGCCCAGCAGCCAACTGTCGGCACGCATGAAGCTCTGCAGTGCATTACCTTCAGTCAATAGGTCCGGCAGGCTAACCACCGCCCCCGGATCGGCCGGCGCGGGGTCACAATCGAGCAACACCTGCTGCAATACCTCACTGCTACCGACGGCAAAGGTCGACTGATTCACCACCAGCCAGCGGCGCACGCAGCGTTCCGGCAAGTCTGCAATCAGCTCACGCGCCTCGCTCAGCATGTCAGGACTCAACGCCAGCCAGACCACCCGGCTGCCGGCCTGCGGACGCTCTGCCAGCGGGGCCAGTTGCAAACGGCCTACCTTGCGCTGCTCTTCCATCAACTCCGCCAGCCCCGGCTCGCGGAACGGGCACTCGCCCCGATTCAACTGCTGGGCATGATTGCCCGGCGGCAGGTGCAGCAGCACCTGGTTACCGGTCGAAGCCAACGCTGTTGCGCTGACCAGTGCGCACAGCGTGTCACCGTAAACATCAACCTGCATGGTGCCTATCCTCAGCCCGCCCGCTCACTGAGCGTAGCGCGCCAACAATCCTTTGAAATCGTCACCCAGCTCGGGGTGGCGACTGCCGTAGGCCAGTGTCGCCTCCAGATAGCCCAGCTTGCTGCCGCAGTCGTACGAGCGGCCGCGCATGCGATAAGCCTCTGCCCCGCCCTGCTGCATCAACGCCGCGATGGCGTCGGTCAGCTGAATCTCACCGCCAGCACCGGGTGCAGTGCTGGCCAGCAGCTCAAAAATTCGCCCCGGCAGCACATAGCGTCCAACAATCGCCAGGTTGGACGGCGCCTCTGCACGTGGAGGTTTCTCCACCACCTGCTGCATTGCCGCATGCTTACCCTGCTTCAGCTCAACGCCGCCCAGATCCACCACACCGTACTGATGCACCTGCTCCCACTGCACCGGCTCGACCATCACCTGCGCTTGGCCGCTCTCAGCAAAGCGCCCCGCCATCAACGCCAGGTCAGGTTGCTCACCCGCCTGCTCAACCAGCACATCCGGCAGCAACACCGCAAAGGGCTCGTCACCTACCACCGGCCGCGCGCAGGCTACTGCATGTCCAAGCCCCAGCGCCCGCCCTTGGCGAACCGCTGTCACCTTCAGCTCAGGCGGAGCAATCTCACGCAGCACCTTGAGTAGCGCATCCTTGCCCCGGCGCGCCAACTCAGCCTCAAGCTCGTAGTTGACATCGAAGTGATCTTCGATCGCCTTCTTGCTTGCATGGGTCACCAGCACAATCTCGTTGATGCCCGCAGCCAAAGCTTCTTCCACCACGTATTGCACCACCGGCTTGTCCACCACCGTGACCATTTCCTTGGGGATCGCCTTGCTGGCCGGCAAAAACCGTGTGCCAAGCCCCGCTACGGGTAAAACAGCCTTGGAAACCTTCACAGTCACTCCTGTCAGATCAGATTCATCAAACCGTGGGGCACCGCGTGCTGTGCCCGAGCGTCCCCCACAACATCCACCAAGCAAGATCGGCACCACCCCAACGTCATCAAGACGGCACCATCAAACGGAGGCTGCTCTAAAACGGGCGCTCAAGGCCGATCAGCTGTGCCCTGCTTGCACCAGCACTTGCTCAATCACTGCACAGGTTTTGTTCATTTCCGCCTCAGTCAGCGTCGGATGCACCAGAAACATCAGGCTAGTCTCACCCAGCTCACGCGCCACCGGCAAACGCTCAGACGGCCGCCAGCCAGTGTCGTCAAACGCTTTTTCCAGATAGACCTCGGAACAAGACCCCTGAAAACAAGGCACGCCCTCGGCCACAATCGCCTCGATGATACGGTCACGCGTCCAACCAGCAGCCAGCTTATCCGGCACCACCTGAACGTAACACTTGTAATGGGCATGCACACAATCGGCGGGGAATGCAGGTACGCGCACAACATCAAATGCGCGGCAGGTATCCCAGATACGCTCCGCGTGGCGGGTGCGAGCCGCCGTCCAGTCGGCCATACGCCGCAGCTGAATGCGGCCAATCACAGCCTGCAGCTCGGTCATACGCCAGTTGGTGCCAAAGCTCTCATGCAGCCAGCGGAACCCCGGCGGATGCTCACGCTCGTATACCGCCTCCCAGCTCTTGCCGTGATCCTTGTAAGACCACATGCGCGACCACAGTTCACGGTCGTTGGTCGTCACCATACCGCCTTCACCGCCGGTGGTCATGATCTTGTCCTGACAGAACGACCACGCGCCCACATGCCCAATAGAGCCAACCGAGCGCCCCTTGTAACGCGCCCCATGCGCCTGCGCACAATCCTCAATCACGAAGAGACCATGCTTGGCCGCCAACGCCATGATCGGGTCCATATCGCACGGCCAACCCGCCAGATGCACACAGATGATTGCTCTGGTGCGTTCGCTCAGCACAGCGGCAATGGTCTCGGCAGTGATGTTCTGCGAGTCACGGTCCACATCCGCAAAAACCGGCACGGCACCTGCGGTGACAATGCTAGAGGCCGAAGCCAAAAAGGTGCGCGGCGTTACAATCACCTCGTCACCCGGTCCGATGCCCAGTCCTTTCAGCGCAAGGTCTAGCGCCTGAGTACCGTTGGACAGCGCAATGGCATGATTGCAATCGGCCCAGGCAGCGAACTTCTTCTCGAACTCACGCCCCTCCTGCCCGGTCCAATAATTGACCTTGTTGGACAAGAGCACCGCCTGCAGCGCGTCGGCTTCTTCTGAGGTGAACGACGGCCAGGGAGAAAACGGGGTGTTAAGCATCAATAAAAGCCCTTAAAAGACGGACCACACAGCACTTACTGTATGGCGACAAAACATTCAGCGGGGTCGTGCAGGAACGCCAAGAAGGGTCACAGCATCGGCAGTATCAGCAACGACAGCAGCACCAGCGCCAACAACGACATCACTACCAATCCGAACCAGTTGTCGAACACTGGCACCAATACCTATCCAACTGCGCTCTGCGACAACAACGCCGCCCGCGAGATTGGCACCCGGGCTGATATGCACGCCATCGCCCAGCACGCAGTCGTGGTCGACGGTGGCGCCCGAGTTGATGATGACGCCCTTGCCTAGTTCGCTGCCAGCGTTAATCACTGCGCCGGCGAACACAACCGAGCCGCAACCAATGCGCGCATAACGGCTAACTTGGGCCGAAGGGTGTTGCAAAACAGGCACCTGCGCCCCGGCATCGAGTAACTGTTGCAGCTTGGTCAAACGAATACCGTTGTTGCCAATCCCCACAACGACGCCCTGAAACTGCGAAAGGCTCTCTATGAGCTGATTGGTGCCGCCGATAACAGGCCACCGACCGTTAACTGTCAGCTCCGGCCAGCGATCATCAAAGAAGCTGACCTGCTCCCAGCCACAGAGTTCGGCACAATCGGCAATTACCTTTCCGTGACCGCTGGCACCCAGCACCGCAAGGTGCTTCACGAGTCGCTCCCAGTGAACTTCGACATGGTGGCCTCTCCTTCCGCACTGATGCCATCACGCACCAGTACCTTTTTTACGGTAAGAAACAACACCTTGATATCCAGCCAGAGCGAACGGTTATCCACGTACCAAACGTCCAGCTTGAACTTCTCTTCCCAGCTCAACGCATTGCGACCGTTCACCTGGGCCCAGCCAGTTACCCCAGGCCGCACCTCATGTCGCCGCGCCTGCTCGGCCGAATACAGTGGCAAATATTCCATCAGCAGCGGCCGTGGCCCCACGAGACTCATATCGCCTTTAAGCACGTTCCACAATTCCGGCAATTCATCCAGGCTGGAAGAACGCAAAAACTGCCCAAAGGGCGTTAAGCGCTCGGCATCAGGCAACGGGTTACCGGCAGCATCCAGAGCATCTTTCATGGTGCGAAACTTGATCATCTCGAACGGCTGGCCGTGAAGGCCGGGGCGTACCTGCCGAAATAGCACTGGAGAACCCATCTTGCGACGAACCTGAAAGCCAACAAGTATTAAAACCGGAAACAACAAAATTAAAAGCGTAAGCGTCACTATTAAATCGAAAAGTCGATGCATCATTTCTAAAGCACCCCTAATAGCCTTTCTGCCAACTCCCCGTACTCATAATATTTTAGAGCTGCTTTGCGGCCATTAGCTCCCATTCTCATGCGCTCTTCGTCAGACATTCGATACAGCTGTAGTACACCACGAACTAAATCCGTAACATCTTCTGGCGCAACAACGACTCCGGCGCCGTAACGGTGTATAGGATCACAACCGCCTCCATACGCATGAAGAACAGGCTTTCCAGAAAACATATACTCAGGTATTTTATTTGCAGCTATTCCAAAACGATATAGCTTCTCGGCCTTCCACCCAATGAAACAAACATCAAAAATCTCTAATACGCTGTAAACATTCTCTTTAGCCACGCGATCAAGAAAAATTACATTTTTCAAGTCATAGCAAGCCGCCTTTTCTTTAAGGCGAAGAGCTTCCTCCCCCCCTCCTACGAGAACAAAAACCAGACCTTCAACGCTGGCTAACTCTTTTGCGGCATCGATAAGAGTATCAAGCGCGTTCGCGACGCCTAAAGTACCAGCATAGCCTACGACAAACTTGCCTTTTGGAATCTTACTATGAATAGCGACATCAAGAGGTGAGACACACTCAGCCTCTTCAAGCGAGAATCCGTTAGGAATCCAACAAAATTTTTCTTTAGCAAGGCCATGTGCTTCCATGTGCTGAACAGCATTTTCAAGATTAGAAATTACGACATGAGATTCCCTGTACGCCTTCTTCTCAACCCATTGCATCAACCAAATCAGAGGATGGCTCTTTCCATGCCCCCCGATTTCAGTAAGAGTAAGCGGCCAGATATCTCTAACCTCAAATAAAAGACGAGCCGAGAATTTTTTAGATAAAGCCCGAGACATTAAAAAGGCGAAAGGAGAAGGAGATGAGCACAAAATTGAGTCTGGTCTATCAGGGATGACACTGGCAGCCCCCCTTACCCTCCAAGCAAATAAAAACCAATTAAGAACACGCTGTTTGCTACGCGCCCCTAAATAGGTTGGCACCCGGACCCAAACAACAGAAAATCGGTCAGAAACCTCTTCAACTTTAAAGGCCTCATCAACTTTCGGCTTAATCCTCATAAGATGATGATAACCAGCAACAATCAAATAAACCCTAACTCCGCGCCTAGCAAGTTCGCGCGCAAGGTAATAATGCCTCCCGCCCATACCAACTTCAGGAGTGGACCCATACTGATTAACAATCCATACTACTTTAGCCAAGGAGACCCCTAAAAACCAGAAAACACGAAAGCCAATAAAAAATCACGCAGTACGCATACGAGATTCAATCCCTCTATAAAACAAGACCAGTTTACGCCCCTCTACACTCCAATTATATTTACTTAAAATCAAATTATAGCCATTCAAACCCATTCGCTCAGCATCTGCAGGATTAGAATACAGAAAATCAATCGCCTTCGAGATCGACATAGGATCCAATGGATTTACACACAACCCACATTCATTATCTTCAATAATCTCCTTCCAGAGCGGAAAATCTGAAGCAATAACCGGAATCCCTGCCCCCATATACTCAAACATTTTAACCGGCAAAGAATCAATGTAGTTTGGTAATGGATGTAGGGTCACCAATCCAGCAAAGGAGCTTTGGAGCACCGAAGAAACCTCACTCCTGCCCAACCAACCAAGATAGTCCACGAGAGCCCAACCGGACAATTTACGAACCTCAGCCTCAATAATGGGATCAGAAAAATTGCCAGCTAACTTAAGGACAGCACCTGACTCTGCAATCTCCATAGCTTTGACGACTTGCATCGCTCCGCGAGACTCACCAATACCGCCGACATAACACACCTGAGAAAGCTTATCCGCCCAAGTCAAACCCGGCCCACAAAACTCGGAAAGTAACGGATAATTATTAACATTAACAGCGTTATGATTGTATAGCTTAAACCTATTCAGTATCGCTGGCGTTGCGGCCACAACGTCAACAAAATACTTTGACGCAAGCCATTCCAAAGATTTAGACGCGCTAGCAATGAAGCCCCGCAAGAATCTAGGTATCCAACCTTTGGAGAGGACATCTAATGGCAAGTCCTCGTGGACATCATAAATGACAGCTTTACCTAAAGCGGACAAAACACAGGCGACGGGAATCAATTCAGGATCATGAATATGATAAATATCCGCATCAATCTTTCGAGCCAAGCGATAACAATTCAGAGTATGAAAAAACATCCGCTTGACTCTACTACGGCCTTTGAACGGCAACGGATGAACCTTAACACCATATCGACTTGCAACTTCCACATCGTCCAAAGTCGCAGATATAACAAGGTTAGTATCATAACCCTCTTTGGATAGAGTAACGCACTCCTTGTAAAAAATGCGCACATCCAAACCCTTATGCGCGGACGATAAGTGACATATTCTTTTCACGACTCCTCCGTTCCAGCGGAGGGCAAGCGATACGGATCAACTAACCAAGCCAGCATTAAAAGTTCGTCTAAAACATTTCTATCTCTAGACATAGCCTCGCCAGTCATAAAGCGGTTAAGATTGACACCCTCCTTCAGATAAATATCTAGCAGATGACGGTTACTGCTTATTCTTGCTCGCAAGCTTTCGCCAAGACCATCATTGATCCAAGATTGAGTTACATCAAACCCTCTTTTCATTCTATTGAGCCTAACATCATCAGATACCAGGCCCGCAGTGACCTTACGAACGATCCACTTCCCATATCCGTTGGCCAATTTAAACTTCGCTGGTAGCGCAAGCGCAAACTCTACTAGCCTGTAATCCATAAACGGCAACCTTGATTCAACACCGTTGCCCATAGAGTTTCGATCTTCGTATCTGAGAAGCGTGGGAATACTAAAATTTTGAACATCTTCGATCTGCCTACTTGAAAGTGTGCGCTCCCCTCCTCCCCACAAATCCAGCGAACAAACATCCCAAGACAGGATATTAAAAGCCACTTTATCTCTGTTGGAGTATCGCCCCAGAGCCTGCAAATAAACCTTGTACTGCCTGACCTCATGAATCAGCATTACAGCTAAAGAGGACAACAGACTCATGACGCCTCGGACATCCCTTTGTCGAATTGCGCTCAAAGCAGCCACTATAAAAAATTTACGGTAACCCGCAAATATTTCATCACCACCTTGGCCACCCAGCAAGACTTTAACTCCCTCCGCCCTGACTTCTTTAAAAACTTGGTGTTGAGCCAATACACTCATACCAACAAACGGTGCTTGTTGTGCCGTCAATGTTGACTCCAACAAATCATCAAGATCATTTGAACTAAAATTAGGCCAAATGTACCGCGCACGAATCCCTACATTATCCGAAAACGACGAAACTAGCGGACCTTCAGAGGACGTTGCAAACGGGGATCCGTAGTTAAACCCAACAAGATTTTCAATTTTCTTCGAAGCGTAAGCAGCGACTGTTGTAGAATCGAGCCCGCCACTGAGTGAAACAGCCACAGGAACATCAGAACGTGTACGAATAGCAATAGCATTCTCTAGAATGTATCTACACTCTTCCAAAACTTCATCATCACTCTTTACTTTAATCTGCGCCTCTTTTTTCGAGACCGCCTCAGCCAAGTCATACCATTTACCATTGACAATAGTAGCCTCTAAAGAGCCCGGCTGATAACGAACCCAACAACCCGCACCCACAGAGCTAACCCCCTCAAAAGGCGAATCCTCCCCGTCAACCTCAAATACCTTATATCGTGCACCACGAGCACAATAGCCTACATTAACAGGGGCCGATAATCCTTTTGCCAGCAGGGCCGGAGATGAGGAGAAAGCCATACCCCCTCCGCTCACATGAGACCAGTACAACGGCTTTACTCCGTAACGATCTCTTACCAGCCAAATATCTCCACTCAAAAGGTCTAGAAAACTAGCAGCAAACATTCCGTTTAGTTTGTGAAGACTTTCAAGCCCCCATTCACACCAAGCTTTTAGAAAAACTTCGCTATCACTATCACTAGAGAACGACCAACCAGCCCCCTTCAACTCCTCGCGAACCTCTAAGTAGTTATAAATCTCGCCATTGTACGACATACACCAGTTTGAATCCGGAGATGTCATAGGCTGTCGTCCCAAGGGCGAGAGATCTATAACCGCCAAGCGCGTATGGGCCATAGCGTAAGATTGCCCACCTAAATCGACTTTGAAAAGTCCCCGACTATCAGGCCCACGTGGCCCAATTGCCGAAAACCCATATTCCAAAATCACTGAGCATACCTGCTCGCTAGCTTCGGTTCCGGGATCCGCAAAGCCAAAAATACCGCACATTCTTACCTACCCCACAGAATAAATTTACGCGCCGCCGCATTTGAGCCAGCGTCCCTCATAGCAACTTCGCAAAAGAAAACGTCAAACTCAACCCCAAAATAGTTACGCACCCGCTTGCGCAACCCCACAAAAACATCATTCACGGATCATAATTTTATATTTATTCGCAAACCTAACATTCAGGCCAACCACAAAGCCAACCATCATATAGGAGTATGGTTTTGAGAAAATCACAGCAAGAGTAGAAAAAACCAAAAACACAAAAAACGAATAAAACGATTCATTGGTGTATAAATTTCTCATGATTGCAAATCCCGCCTGAATCCACAGGAATGCAAACAAAAAAACATATCCGAGGAAACCTAAAACTCCGAGATTAGCCCATGCTGACAGCAAACTGTGCGGGTAGCTTCCAACACCTCCGATAGAAGTATATTCTCCATACCCACCCCATACTGGACTGTTTGCTATTGTGATCAAGGCAAACTCATTCAATGCGACTCTCGCCAAGTAACTACTACTACTAGACAAATTTAGCAATTGCATCATTCGGGACTCTGGCGCCAAAGAGAGCAAAAAATACCCCCCAATAAGAACCAAAAAAAACACCAACAAAAAATAAAGCATAGACTTAACACTGCTACCACTTTTCACAATAAGCAGCGACACAACCGAAATCACAAAAAGAACAAATTCTGTCCTCGCCCCATTCAAAAATAGCGCAACAGACCCACACAAAAATATCGCAAGCATTAGATTTTTTTTATCTAACAGCAAAGACACCAGCATCAACAAAACGAAAACCAAGCTTCGCGCAAACCCCTGGTAAGTGGCGACACTGCCAGCAACATCGCCAGCCGTTTGTTTAATATAAAAAATCCCAGAATCCCCAACATTGAACACAACTACAAAAAACATCAAAACGAAAAAAATCAAAATTAACTTAGCATCAGCAGCAGAGAACTCTATATTCTTACCAATGAAGTAACATACCAAATTAAAAAGAACCCCCTGAAAACTCCAAGCCAACATCTCTAGCGAATAGCCACGAGGCAGGTCTGCCGCGTAGTTCATCAACGCTACCCAAACCACCCAAACCAGAATCCCAATAAAAACCCAGGCAGAGAATTTTCTGCTAAAAAAACCCGATGGGCGTATAAAATAAACGACCATTAGCAGAAGCGCCATCACACCGAAATATCCGCCTAGAAAGGGCGGCACCACTCCAACACCGACTAAAAAGTGATAGAAAAAAAACATCGGAAACAAAAGAACAAAGCCAAATAGAGAGAACCTACTTCCCAATGTTCTAAAGAAATTCATAACTATAGCCCAGCCATTTTTATGCATACAGACACGCCAGAGAGCACAACCAGACCCAATGCTCAACCCCCTAAACCTACGGCAGCTAAAAACATAAAAAAACCACCTAGCTCACCTCATTAATTACAATCCTATGCTTACCACCATCCGTCATTACAAAATGTTCGACATCATATTCAAAGCATATAGAGAATTCGCCCAACTGAGAGAAAAGGGAATTACGGATAAATTCCTCATCTTTTTGGCCATATTTGCCTGACCGCTCTATCACGACTTTCATGCTATCATCAGCCACTTGAATGAACTGATACCTCATCGCCTCAGTATTGGCCATTAAAACTGTTAAAACTGGACTCCCCACCAAAAGGCCATTAATCTTAATCGCTTCCGTAACCCTTCCCATAACATTAACCAATAAAGGGTATGGGCTACCGCATGCACAACGCCTACTAGAGATCATTCCATAATCGCCCGTCAGATATCTCACGAACGGAGTCGCCTTATTAAGGAAGCTAGTTGCCACAATTCTACCTACTTCATCTACAACTGCTTCGCCATCCTCATTGACCACCTCCAGGTAACCTCTCTCTAGATCAATATGAAACCCGTCATGTAAGGCGCATTCAAATGCAGTTATCGCACCATCATTCAAACCATACCCATTATAAACCCGGCATTCGAAAACCCGCTCAATAAACAACCTCTGGTGCTCGAAAAGCATTTCTGCAGTAGTAAACACAGACTTAAATTTTATGCTTCGCCCAGACCCTTCCACATATTTAGCAAATTCATATATCGCAGTAACGTAGCCGAGAATAAAGTCAGGTCTCCAAGCAGCTAAGTCATCAGCATATTGAGCAAACAAGTCATCGCTAACCCCGTAAGAGGAGTACTTTCTATTGTTCATTACCCAAGACGACAAGATGGACTTGAAAGTCTTCTTCTTACCTATTAGTGAACCACCCGCCATGATTGCAATTTTATCGCCTAGCCGATACCCGCCTCGCCCGTGACCGCGATACAGTATCGCAAATGATGCATCGTCGCATACGTCACTTAGTCGATAACGCAAGGGATTACCAGTAGACCCGCCAGTCTGTACACGCTTAAACTTCCCAACCAAATTTTCAGGAAGTTCGATCTCGTCTCTATTCTCAAAAATATCCACTTTACTTAAAAGAGGAATACCATTCATAAACCGGCTAAAGTCCGTAGAGGCCAATTCAATTTGAGGTATTCTTTCTTTATAATACGGGACATTTTTTTTACAAAATTCGAGAAACGAAACCAGCTCCTTTCTTTGACGAGATTTAACCGTAACTTCGTCCTTACACTCATTGCTTGTTAGGTAAAAGTAAAACCACAAAGCTCTAGGCTTAAACAACAAGTGCCCCACATAAAAAACAACTTTAGAAAACATCAGACCTCTCCCCACGCCTGGTTAGTGAATGCGGAGCAGCATAGAGACAATGCCGCATCCTACAGCTTAACGGCACACCTCGAGCCGGGAATTTTTACAAGAGTAAACATAGTGCATTTTTTGAAGACACTTCATTTAACACCAGCACGGAGTTGAAAGAACGCCCACTTCAAAAAAAAATAGTAGTATACAGAGACAAAAATTATCGTAAGAAAGAAGCCCACCAAAAACATTCCTAACGACACCGGAAAATTACACACGACCCCAAGAGGGAGTATAGCTAGCACAGACCAAAATAACGAAGTCAGTATAGGGCTGACCAATTTTACAAATGAAACTCCAATGCTATATGAGACCCACTTTACAAAGCCGATCCAGCAAATTGCACTGGAAACGGAGAACAAAAAAATAGCCAGACTTGCATCCTCATACCCCGCCCCAACCAGAAGCGAAACCAGCCTACAAACCAGCAGTATAGATTGAAAAACAAGGCCGTCCTTTTGTCTTTCGTTAATAAGGAATAGCGAGCTTAATGGAGATGCCAAAAACACTAAATACAACCAAGGCATCATCCATTGAGCGTATTTACCAGAAACACCCCAGCCAGCACCAAATATAAAATCGAACAAATAGGGGCCCGCAGTGATAATAATCAAAGCAGGGGGCATAGCAAGGTACGCGAGGCTTTTATTTAAATTTAAAACCAGAAACGAGATATCGCCCTTTCGACGAGCATCCGCTGCATTTGCAAAAAAAACTTTACCAACTGCCTCTCCTATTAATGCAGCAGGCAGCGCCAACACTCTATGCGCTAAAGCATACACTCCTGCTACAGCCGGACTAAAAAGCAGGGCAAAAAGAATAGGTGGCATTTGCACTCCCGCGGTATTAAATAAAGCCGCCCAGATATCAATATATGCAAATCTCTTATGACGCCTAGCGACATTCAAGACCCTATTCCAACGATAATACTGCAAATCTTTACTCTTTAAGATAGCCCCGCCCAAAGCGAAACTAGCGACTGCCAGCCCACCTATATACCCCGCAACAAGAGCTGTAACACCAAATTTATGAAAACCTATCTGCGAAGCAACCGTGGAAACCGACTGTTTTATTCTAGTTCCTGCTATCCGACCAAACGCTTTCCTCCTCAACCCCCAGTTCACGAGAATCTGATGAAGCCCGATAAAAAAAACACCTATTGGTAAAAACCAAAGGTACGAATACATCTGGGAATACCCTTCAACTCTTAAGCCCTGTATCGAAAGAAGGATCGTGATCGCGACCATTAGCGCAGTGATGCCCAGCAAACAAATAAAACTCAAAACCAGGAGATTTACCGCATCAACATCAGATGATGCGATAGGTATCGCAAGTTCATACCGCAAACTAGACACAACTCCGCACACCGCAAAAATTGCAACAAAAAAAGACAGTACCCCGAACTCTTCCGGCGAATAAATTCGAGTAATTATAGGAGACGCTAGAAAAAAAATTATTTGAGCGCCGCTCGCCCCTCCCACCAGAAAAATAACACCTCGTATAAAGCCATCCCCTTTCAATAGCGTTCTTATAAGGCCAAGCATAAGTTATCCGCAATATACATCTGATCCCGCAGCGACAAATAGGGATGAATAGGTATACTAACAACTTCTTTCGCCGCCATATCTCCGACAGGCAGACTAACATCTCCGTCAGACACCGCTGGCTGTTTATTGAGCGGTATTGGGTAATGCACAGCAGTGGGGATGCCAGCCTGCGCCAGATTATGACGTAACGCATCACGCGCGTTAGATCTTAAAGTATACTGTGCCCACGCACTTACGTTACCGATTAATACTTGAGGAATACCAATAAATCCGCGCTCAAAAAGCATGCTTTCATATCGCGCCGCGATATCATTCCTTAATTTTATTTCGCTATCAAAAACCTCTAATTTCGCTAGTAGAATAGCAGCTTGAATAGTATCCAATCTACTATTAACCCCAACTCGAATATGGTAATAACGCTTTTCTTGTCCGTGCCTGGCTATTTGCCTTATCGTTCGAGCCAGTTCTTCATCATCGGTAAATATCGCTCCTCCATCTCCATAACAGCCCAACGGCTTGCTTGGAAAAAAGCTAGTGCACGCGATACTGCTAAGACTGCAGGACTTTCGACCTTTGTAGGCTGCACCAAAGCTTTGCGCCGCATCTTCAATGACCGGAATTCTGTACTTTTCCGCGACTGCGTTGATGGCGTCAAATTCAGCACATTGCCCATATAAAGACACAGGGATAATTGCCTTTGTGCGAGGTGTAATCGCCGCTTCAAGCAGCTCTGGATCCATGTTGTAAGTCTGCGGATCTATATCAACGTAAACCGGCTTGGCACCTAATAGCGTGACCGTTTCAGCAGTCGCGATATAAGTAAACCCAGGGGTAATCACCTCATCGCCAGGTCCTACACCGAGCGCCATCTGCGCAATCTGCAGCGCATCGGTTCCGTTCGCGCAAGTAATACAATATTTTACTCCCACGTAGTCAGCCAGTTTTTCTTCCAACTCGGCCACTTCAGGGCCAAGAATATATTGACCATGAGCGAGCACTCGCTGTATTCCAGTATCAATTTTTTCCTTGATACGTGCCTGCTGAGCTTTCAGATCGATAAATTCAATCATTTACTGCGCTTCCACTTTGCTGAGTACACTGCCTTTCAAGACATATTTCGCGCTGGTATGGAGGCATACAATTTCACCCGTTCCGTCGAGTGGCAGCGCTAGTTGCTCACCAAACTCACTCATCCAACCAATTTGTCTTGCTGGCACTCCGACCATTAGCGCATAAGCCGGAACGTCTTTATTGACAACTGCACCGGCACCGACGAATGCAAACTCACCAATCGTAGCGCCACAAACGATGGTGCAGTTCGCGCCCAGAGTGGCTCCTTTCTTAACCATGGTGTTGCGGTATTGATCTTTTCGCTCGATCAAAGAACGCGGATTGTAGACGTTAGTGAAAACCATACTCGGACCGCAGAAAACACCTTGCTCAAGAGTGACGTTATCGTAGACCGATACATTGTTCTGGATTTTGCAGTCATCACCGATGACAACCTTGTTTCCGACAAACACGTTTTGCCCGAGCGACACACCCTTACCAATGCGCGCGCCACCGCATACGTGCACGAAATGCCAAACCCGCGAACCTTCACCGATCTGGGCGCCCTCATCCACGATAGCAGTGGGATGTTGGTAGTAATCAGCCATGCATCACCTTTTTCAGCAGAGGATGTGGGTTTTCAGGATTTTTCACTACTTCAGCCTTGCGCATTACTTCAACGGTCTCAATCGCTGCCCGGTTATCCTCCACGCCGTATCCCTCTCCAGCCAGGATGCGCTGATAGCTCTGCGTGTGCAGGTCAGTGAATCCGCCGGAAAACTCGAGCTCTTCGCCTTCAATATCGATACTGCGGTACGTTAGCTTTTCTCCTTGAACAGCATTTTCTGGCAGATGCTTGGAATCAATTGAAAGAAACCATCGCACATTGGCACGCTCATATTTAAGAAAGCCTGCTGAGGTTTTCTCATCGCGGTAATGCACTTCGTTGTGGGTGATTTTTCCAAAAATGAAGTGGAGCATGTCGTAAAAATGCACGCCAATATTGGTGGCCACCCCACCGGACTTCTCGTCGAAGCCTTTCCAGGATTTGAGGTACCACTTGCCGCGCGATGTGAGATAGGTGAGGTCTACATCAAATACTTTATCGACGGGCGCAGCCCGGACCTTGTCCCTAAGGGCAATGATGGAAGGATGCAAGCGCAGTTGTAATATGGAGTTGACCTTGGCCCCGTACTCTCTTTCATAGCGGTTCAGCGTGTCCAGATCGGCAGTATTGAGCACCAAGGGCTTCTCGCAGATCACATCAATGCCGTTCTGCAGCGCGAACTTCATGTGTGGTAGATGCAAATGGTTCGGCGAGCAGATAGCGATGTAATCCAGCTTTTGACCACTTAGTTTGAGGTCTTCAACAAAACCGGAGAACTCTTCAAACTCTGTGAAAAATTCCGCTTCAGGGAAATGGCTGTCCATGATGCCAACGGAATCGTTGGCATCCATAGCAACGACCAAGTGGTTGCCGGTTTCGTTGATAGCTTTCAAGTGCCGAGGCGCGATATAGCCCGCAGCTCCAATCAGTCCAAACTTTTTCATGCATTGTTCCTTACGAACGAGGAAGCTGAATCAAGCTTTGATAACGTTTTCTGCTGCGACACGGTATTTGCCACGACTGTCGATGATTAATCGCGCCTGCTGCCTGATCAACTCATAATCAAACTTGTCATGATCCGTCGCCAGCACAACCGCATCAAAGCTGCCTATATTTTCTGCCGTCATAGGCTCACTGGTAAGCTCAAAGTTGTGTTCACGCATCTTCGGGAATACCGGTACATGGGGGTCGCTGTAGGCTACCAGCCCTCCTTTGGCTTCAATTAACTCCATGATCTCTACCGAAGGGGATTCGCGCATATCATCAACGTTTTTCTTGTACGCGATACCCAGCACCAGAATACGACTACCTTTCAGCGCTTTTCCGCTTTCGTTGAGGCCATCCATCAACTTGGTCAACACATACTCCGGCATCGCGCGATTCACCTCGCCAGACAGTTCGATGAATCGGGTGTGCAGCCCATACTCACGCGCCTTCCAAGTCAGGTAAAAGGGGTCAATCGGGATGCAATGGCCACCCAGGCCCGGGCCAGGGTAATACGGGGTAAAGCCGAACGGCTTGGTCGCAGCCGCGTCAACAACTTCAAATATATCAATCCCCATGCGGTCGGCGACGATCTTCATTTCATTAACCAAGCCGATGTTGACCGCTCGATGGATGTTCTCCAGCAGCTTGGTCATCTCTGCAGCCTTCGTTGAGCTTACCGGCACAACTTGATCAATCGCTTGCTCATACAAGGCCAAGCCGACTTCCAAACACGCTGGAGTGTGACCACCAATAACCTTGGGAATGGTGCGCGTCTCAAAATCGGGGTTACCCGGATCTTCACGCTCAGGGGAGTAGACTAGGAAAATATTCTCACCAACCACCAAACCACGCTCTTGCACCCGCGGCAGTAACTCTTCTTCTGTGGTACCGGGATAGGTCGTGCTTTCCAGCGAAACGATCTGGCCTTCACGCAAGTAAGGCTTGAGCGCATCAGTGGTATTGATCACAAAGCTCATATCCGGTTCACGGTACTTGTTCAACGGCGTCGGCACACACAGAATGAGCGCGTCACATTCACTAACGCGACTAAAATCAGTAGTGGCTTCAAACCCACTCTTGCCAGCAGCCGCAATCTTTTCCGCAGAAATATGCTCAATGTAGCTTTCACCAGCATTCAGCTTATTCACTTTACTGGCATCAATATCGATACCTAACACGCGAAAGCCGATTGCGTTATAGCGCAGCATCAATGGGAGCCCAACGTATCCAAGACCAACAACTCCGATGAGCGCCTCTTTCTGTTGGAGCTTTTGAATAGCAGCTTGCTGCGTCTTTGCTGTCATATTGGTACCTAAATTTTCCGATGACTAAAAAAGTAAAAACAATGAGCCCGCAGAGTTACTCCACGGTTACCGACTTCGCCAAATTCCGGGGCTTGTCTACGTCTGTGCCCTTGATCAGAGCGACATGGTAACTGAGCAGCTGCAGCGGAATGCTGTACAGAATCGGAGAAACACTTTCGTATACCCAGGGCAGGGTAACGTGGGTGATGCCGTCGCCCTCATCCAGCACCGCGCGCTCACAGGCGAAGTTGATCAGCTGGCCGCCGCGCGCGCGCACTTCCTGAAGGTTGGACTTGAGCTTCTCCAGCAGGCTGTCGCTGGGCGCAACGCTGATGACAGGCATGTCGTCGTCTACCAGCGCCAGCGGGCCGTGCTTCAGTTCGCCTGCGGCGTACGCTTCGGCATGAATATAGGAGATTTCCTTCAGCTTAAGTGCACCTTCCATCGCGATGGGGTAATGGGTGCCGCGACCGAGGAACAGGGCGTGGTGCTTGTTAAAGAACTGGTGAGACAGCTGTTCAATGGCAGCGTCCAGCTCCAGCGCTTCGCGAATGCGCCCCGGCAAGCTCCGCAGTGCCCGCACGTTGGCAGAGATCATCTCTGGCGCACGCTCGCGCACCTGAGCCAGTGCGGTGGTCAGCCAGAGCAACGCTGTCAGCTGGGTGGTGAAGGCTTTGGTGGAGGCGACGCCAATCTCTGGGCCGGCCTGGGTCAGCAGGCGCCAATCGGCCTCGCGCACCAGTGAACTGCCGGGTACGTTGCAGATCGCCAGCGTGGCGAGATAGCCCTGTTCCCGTGCATAGCGCAGAGCGGCCAGGGTGTCTGCCGTCTCGCCGGATTGGGAGATAGCAATCAGCAACGTGCCATCTGGTACACAGACGCTGCGGTAGCGATATTCACTGGCAACCTCTACCTGACACGGCAAACCGGCCTGCTCTTCCAGCCAGTACTTGGCGACCAGCCCGGCGTGATAGCTGGTACCGCAAGCGACGATATGAATATTGCGAATCTCAGCCAACTGACTTTCCGCGCCGGGGCCGAGCGCTGCAGTGAGCACATGCTCATCACCCAGCAGGCCATCAAGTGTTTCGGCAATGGCCGAGGGTTGCTCGTAGATCTCCTTGAGCATGAAGTGCTGGTACTCGCCCTTCTCCAAGCTCAACGCCGCGTGCTGATACTGCTGCACCGGCAACTGGACTGGCTGGTTGCTGCGGTTCCAGACTTCACACTCGGTGCGAGTGAGGCGTGCGTGGCTCCCTTCCTGCATGTAAAGGAAGCGATCCGTTACCTGCAGCAGCGCCAACGGGTCTGAACCAATAAAGTGCTCGCCACTACCCACGCCAACCACCAGAGGGCTGCCCATGCGGGCGCAATAGAGCGCGTCGGGTTCGTCCTGATGAATGATGCCGAGGGCGAAGGCGCCGCGTAGCTCAGCCAGGGTGCTGCGCAGTGCCCCGAGCATGTTTTGCTGTCGAGCGTAGTGATAGGCCAGCAGGTGAGCGATGACTTCGGTATCAGTCTCGGACTTGAATACGTAGCCCTGCTCTTGCAGGCGCACGCGCAGCGGGTGGTGGTTTTCGATGATGCCGTTGTGCACAACGGCAAGACGGTCGGAAAAGTGCGGGTGGGCATTCGCCTCAGTCGCCTTGCCGTGGGTTGCCCAGCGGGTATGAGCAATACCGTGCTGCCCGGTTAAGGGCGTTTGCTGCAGCAGTGCTTCAAGTTCGGCGACCTTGCCAGTCGCGCGGGCGCGCCGCAACTCAGCGGAGGCGTCAAGCACGGCAACACCAGCCGAGTCGTAACCCCGGTACTCCAACCGACGTAACCCTTCCAGGAGAATAGGGGTTACATTGCGCGCGGCGATACCACCAACAATTCCACACATACGGTTCAGATCATCCCTTCACTAGACTCGTGTCCCGTCACGAGGCGGCAGTCAATTGCCTGTTCGAGCGAAGTGCGATCACCAGGTTCACGCAGAATTGGCCATAGCGCAGAGCAGTGCACCAGAACCACGACTGGCGCACAGCTTTGCAGCCGGGTTATCGCCGGCGGCGCATGCATTGCTTGGCAAACTTCTCGAACAGACTCAATAAATGGCTTATCGCCACCAGCCCTTCAAGAAAGGCGAGGATAATACCGACGCGCACCGAATCAGTGCAAGCTATCTAGCATGCGGTGCCGACGGGATTCTAACAGCCAGAGACGCACAACAGACAATAGTGCAAATGTATTATTGAGAGACATTTTCATTTGAAATGGACGCGCCCCTGCCACGCTATGTCGTTAACCAGCGACGGTGACCCGGGTAGCCCAGCCCTTTGCAATCGTGGACGCTCTCAAACGATCCGCCAGAGCTGACTTGGCATATTCCTCGCCATGTACCAGCCGCACCTCAGCTGGCCCGCTGGGCATCTTCAGGATGAAGTTCAGCAGGCCCGCCTGATCGGCGTGCGCGGAGTAGCCACCAATCGAGTGCACTCCTGCCTTGATCGTATAGCGCTCGCCATCCAACTCAACGTAGCCGCCGCCCGGGCCGAACTGCTGAATCGCATGCCCGGGCGTGCCTTTGGCCTGATAACCGACAAACAGCACATTGTGGCGCGGTTCACCCAGCATGGCTTTTAGGTAGTTCACCACCCTGCCAGCGTTACACATGCCGCTGCCGGTGATCACCACCGCGGGCTGACGGGTGCTGACCAGCCGATTGAGCATGCTCTGATGCTGCGCGTGACTTTCTACCTTTAGCAGTTGCTCAAATCCCAATGGGCGGCGACCCTGCTCGTAGCGAGCCTGCGCCTCGGCGCTCCAGTACTGGCGCAGCTCGCGATACAGTTCGGTGAAGCGGGTCGCCAGCGGCGCATCGAGGATCACCGGAATGCGCTGCCAGTCCGAGTTGTCGTGCATGACGCCCTCCAGTTCGTAAAGCAACTCCTGGGTGCGGCCGATGCTGAACGCCGGGACGATGACCGTGCCGCCGTCGGCCAATGCCTGCTCCAGCACGCTCTGCAACCGCGCGCGCCGAATGCGGCGGTCTTCGTGCAGGCGGTTGCCGTAGGTACTTTCCAGCACAACCACATCGGCGCTCTCAGGCGCCACAGGGGCAGCCAGCAGGGGCGCACCGGCTGCCCCCAGATCTCCCGAGAAAACAACGCGGCGCTGGCGCTGCTCAAGCGGATATCGCACATCGCATTCCACGTAGGCAGAGCCGAGGATATGCCCAGCTGGCTGAAAGCGAATGCGACAAACCAGATCCGCCCGCTCAAGCAGGGTCACCCAGGCCCCATAGGCATGCCCTTGCAGCAAGCTACTAACCGCGCTCACGTAACGCTCGGCTAGCTCCGCATCTGGCCCCACGCCAACACGAAAAGCGTCATCCAACACCGCAGGCAACAGCAGCGCAGAGGGCTCAGTAGAGTGAATCGGTTGCTTGAAGCCCGCAGCCATCAGCCAGGGCAAGCGGCCAACGTGATCAACATGAACGTGGGTGACAACCAGCGCGTGCACCGAGGCGAGGTCAAACTCAATCATCAGCCGGTCGCGCCCCGCACCTTTGCCTGAGGTCTCAGCTCCCTGAAACAAGCCACAGTCAATCAACAGGCTGTCGTGCGCCGTCAGCCATAACTGGTGACAGGAACCGGTAACGCCCTGCACCGCGCCGTGGTGCTCAATCCGTGGGTAATTCGCATCCATGCACAAACTCCTTTTGTCGGCGGCAAGCTTAGGCGAGACGCGAGCCTGGCTGCGATGAACCAGTCCACACTTTTTCGCCAGCGCGCGGGATTTGGCAAACGCGGCGACTAGCCGGTTCCCATATTCCGCGCAGCTGCTATTATTCCCCACCCCAAGCGGGTGAATTGACGCGGCAAAGCGTCACCCGTTTGACAGCGTCACAGCCACGTTGGCAAAGGCATGCATAACAAATGATCAAGAAGATTCTGGTGGTCTGTGTGGGCAATATCTGCCGCAGCCCCACAGCAGAAGCGTTGCTGCAACACAAGCTTGCAAGCAAAGGCATCAGCGTCAGTTCAGCGGGCCTTGGCGCACTGGTAGGCAAACCGATAGACGCAACAGCGGCTCAGGTGATGGCCAGCGCAGGCTTAGCGCTGCCCGAGCATAAAGCACGCCAGCTGACGGCAGCCATGCTGCACGACGCCGACCTGGTGCTGGCCATGGAGCAACGCCATCTGCAGCAGATCCACAAGATGGCACCGCAGGCACGCGGCAAAGCCTTGCTATTGGGTAAGTGGTTAGACAACGCGGAAGTGCCCGACCCCTACCGGCAGCAGCTGCCCGCCTTTGAACACGTATTTAAGGTAATGGACAAGGCGACAGACGCCTGGTTGCGTTATCTTTGACTCGCCGCACTTTCTCCTCACCCGGTAATGGAACCTGATTGTTGATGCAGAACACGACGCCTACCCCCGCTCAGAACAGCCAAGACGAGATTGACCTGCTGGCGCTGCTGGGGGCTTTGATCGACCACAAGCTGACCATCATCATCTGCACGCTGCTCTTCGCCTTTGCCGGTATTGCTTACGCGCTGCTGGCAACACCGATCTACCGTGCCGATTCAGTGATCCAGATCGAGGAGAAATCAGGTGGTATCGGCGGACTGCTGGGCGATGCCGGCGCCGCCGACATGTTTGCCAGCACCAGCGCGGCGGCCACCGAGATCGAGCTGCTCAAGTCCCGCAAGGTCATTGGCCAGACGGTCGAGAACCTGAAACTGGACATTCAGGCCGAGCCCAAACTGCTGCTGGCCATTGGTTCCTTCTTCTACCGCCGCTTTAGCCCGACAGAATCCGAACCCGTTGCATCCGCTCTGCTCGGCATGAGCAGCTACGCCTGGGGTGGCGAGAAGCTCGATATTTTCCAGCTGGAAGTGCCAAGCGCCCTCGAGGGCAAACAGCTTATCCTGCGTGCAGGCGAGCAAGGCACCTTTGAGCTACTCACTGAAGATGACGATGTGCTGGTACAAGGCAAAGTTGGCGCACAGGTCGAGGAGCACGGTTTCCGCGTACAAATCGCAACCCTTGTCGCCAACCCGGGCACCGAGTTCTTGGTCACCAAGCGCAACTTCCTCAGCACCACCCTCGCCTACCAGCGCGACGTCGCTGTCAGCGAGAAGGGTCGCGATTCCGGCATCCTGCAACTTAGCCTGGAAAGCCCTCACGCGGCCAAGGCCGCGCGCATCCTGGACGAGGTTGGCCGCCTGTATGTTCTGCAAAACGTTGAGCGTAAATCAGCCGAGGCGCAACAGAGCCTGGACTTTTTGAAAGAGCAGCTGCCGACCGTACGCCGCCAACTGGAAGCAGCCGAGCAGGCGCTCAACGCCTATCAAGGCAAAGCCGGCTCGGTTGATATCACCCTGGAAACCCAGGCCGTGCTGGACCAGGTAGTCGAACTGGACACCTCCATCTCCGAACTGCAGCTCAAGCGCTCCGAAATGGAACGCCGCTTTACCCGCCAGCACCCGAGTTATCAGGCACTGATGGAGCAGCTGGATCAACTGAACAGCCGCCGTAAGCAATTGGTAGACCGGGTCAGCGATCTACCCGCCACCCAACAGGAGCTGCTGCGCCTGTCACGTGACGTCAAGGTCAGCACCGAGATTTACACAGCCATGCTCAACACCTCGCAGGAGCTGGACGTGGTGCGCGCCGGCACAGTGGGTAATGTCCGCATCATCGACAGCGCCGTGGTCGATACCAGCCAGCCAGTCAAACCGAAGAAAGCGCTGATTGTAGTACTCGCCACCCTGCTCGGCGGCATGCTAGGTGTCGCCATTGCACTGCTGCGCCATGCGCTGAATCGCGGCATTGAGAACCCGGAAGTGCTGGAGCAGATCGGCCTGCCGGTCTACGCCTCCATTCCGTTCAGCAAGGATCAGCAGCAGATCGAGCGCAACACCAAGGGCAAGACCGTCAGCCAGAATTCGCAGCTGCTGGCGGCGACCAACCCGGCGGATCTCTCCATCGAGGCGCTGCGCAGCCTGCGCACCAGCCTGCACTTCGCGATGATGGAAGCGCGCAACAACGTTTTGATGATTTCCGGCCCCAGCCCGGGCGTGGGCAAGTCCTTCGTTTCGACCAACTTGGCCGCCATCGTCGCCCAGGCTGGCCAGAAGGTCCTGCTGATCGACGCCGACATGCGCAAGGGTTACGCCCACAAGCTGATGAGCCTGCCGGCGGAACCCGGGCTGTCCAATCTGCTGGTGAACACCCATACCCTCGCCGACATCATTCACAAGAGTGAAGTGCCCAACCTGCACTTCATCGCCCGCGGCCTGATTCCGCCGAATCCGTCCGAACTGTTGATGCACGTGAACTTCGAATCACTGCTGAAACAATTAAGTGGTATGTATGACATGATCATTGTCGATACCCCGCCGATTCTGGCAGTAACCGACGCAGCGCTGGTGGGCCGCCTGGCCGGCACCAGCCTGATCGTCTCGCGTTTTGGCCTGAATCCGCTGAAAGAAATCGAGCAAACCCTGCTACGCTTCCGTAACAACGGGGTCGAAATCAAGGGCGCGATCTTCAACGCCGTCGAAAAAAAGGCCTCCGCCTACGGCTATGGCAACTACGGTTACTATCAGTACGAGTACAAGTCGGACGGCAAGTAACACAATCGGCACTTCCATTGCCGGAGTGCTTGCGTATAATCGTTGCAAAACCACTGTTTAGAGACAGGGAGTTAATCTTATGAAGAAGCAAGCTATTGCAATCGTTGCCAGCACCCTGCTGCTGGCGTCTGGTGTATCGCTCGGTCAAGCCGTTAACGTCGACTCTTCGCTGAACCTGAACGCAGTGCCCGTGCAAGGAGGCGCTATCTTGCCCCCCGGCACTGGTCAAATTCGAGATACTGGCAACGATGCAGGCGTCCCTGACGAAGGAACGGGATCCTCCCTGGAGGGCGAAGCCCAAGGCGGCATAGGCGCTACTGAAGCGACAGTAGCTGCAATCGCCGTCGGATTGGGAGCTTCTGCGCTGGATTCAGGCGGAAGCTCCAAAAACGCCACCGGCTCGACTGGCTCGACTGGCACTAACTGAGTCTCAACATACGATCTGCCAAAGCCATCTGCCTCTCCAGATGGCTTTTTGGTTTTTACTTCGAATTACTACAAATAAGACCAAGACCTATGAATCGCCTTCCTCTAGCAGCACTGAGCCTCTCCGCCTTGTTCCTTCAGGCCTGTATGTTCTCCCCCGGCATGCACATGGACACCGATCGCCTGTTGGCCGAGGACTCTGCAGAGGAAAGCCTGGTTCAAATGGTCCAGATTACCCCCAAGGTACTGATCCAAGAGCACGCCGTGCAGCCAAACCGCGAGGTTCCAGCCGCCCTGCTGGATTACACGCCAGACAACTATCGACTGGGGCCGAACGACGGCCTGTTCATCACCGTATGGGACCACCCTGAACTGACAGTGCCCGGCGGCCAGCAGCAGACCAACGAAGCCAACGCACGTGTGGTACGTGACGACGGCACCCTGTTCTACCCGTTCATTGGCAGCGTCAAAGTTGCCGGCATGACTCAGGAAGAACTGCGCAAGGTAATTACCGATCGCCTGGCCCGCTACATCGAGCAGCCACAAGTCGACATCAACATCATCGGCTACAACAGTCAGAAAGTGACCCTGAGCGGGGCTTTCAAGGAGCCGGGCTTCCGCGCGATCACGTCACAGCCTCTGACCCTGCTGCAGGCTGTCGGCGAAGCAGGAATCGACGACAGCCGCGCCGACCTCTCGCACCTGAACCTGATTCGTGATGGCCAGGTCTACACACTTGACTACGACTATCTGACCAGCCACCCCAGTGCCGTTGGCAACGTCTACCTGAAGGCTGGAGACAAGCTGCATATGGGCTTGAACGACACCCGCAAGGTGTTCGTCATGGGTGAAGTAGCTGACCCGCGCGCACTGTCTTATCGCACCAGCCGCATGACCCTGAGCGAAGTACTGGCAACCGTCGGTGGCCCTTCACCGACCAGTTCCAGCGGCCGTGAGGTATATGTAATCCGCGGTGTGGAGAACCTGGAAACCGAGAAGGCCACCATTTTCCAGCTCAACGCCCAGTCACCTTCCGCCTTCATCCTGGCAGACCAGTTTGAAATGCGCCCGCAGGATGTTGTCTTTGTAGGTGCCGCGGGAATTACCCGCTGGAACCGTTTCGTCAGCCAGCTGTTCCCCAGCGCCAACATCCTCGGCACTACCGTGCGGGTTGGCAGCGATTACAACGATCTGCGTGACGGCAACTGACAGGCACCTCCGTGACCCTTTTCATACGAGCCGCAGTGCTGCTAATTGCAGCACTGACCTTGGGCGCCTGTAACTCGCTGACGTCTGACTCGGTCAGGTCCTTGCAAATACTGACCGACGGCAAGCAGAACAGGATACCTGCAGAGCGGGTAAACAACCCTCGCGTTGACACTCTGCTGATTGCAGCAGGCCAAGCAGAAGGTCTGTACGTTGCGCCCAAAGGAAGCGCTGGCCGCATCCGTTGGTACGGCCTGACAGAACAGCTAGAAACCTACAACGGCCGGATAAGCCAGCTAGTTGGTCTGGAAACGGACGTAACCGCACTACTGGGTAACGACGACCCATTTGTAACTGGCCTGCTTAACATTGACGACGGCACACAAGTGTCGCGCACCGTAGACTTCCCGCTTACCTACCAGACAGGCCTGCAGCAGTTGGCGACCTACTACCGAGGCCCGGTCGAGTACCTTGCCATTGATGGCAAGCAACAGGCCTATCAGAGAATTGATGAACAGATCCTGATGCCACAGATCAACTTTCGGGCAACCAACTACTACTGGGTAAATCCCGCCACAGGCCAAGTGCGCCGCAGCATTCAGCATCCAGCACCCAACCTGCCAGCTATGAACATGTTGTTCACCCACCATCCGGCGCAAGGGGAACAACCTTGAAACGGATTGCGCTGATGGCCTGCCTGTTGGCCGCCCCACTGATGACCACTGTGCAGGCCGATGAAGTTTTTATATGGGGGCTGGTGCAATCACCGGGCCCTTACCAGTGGCGCGATGACCTGCGCCTGCGAGATTTAACTAACGCCGCCGGCGTAAGCCTCCAAAGTTGGCCGCTGGGCGCAGCGCTGCTGCGCGATAGCGCAAAAAAGGAACAGCGCAAACTCCAGGCCGGGTTGATTTTTGACCTGCACACCGCCCGGGTGAACGCTGAGCGCATACAAGACCCATCGTTGACTGCCCTGCTTGAGCGCCAACTGCAACAAGTCTCGGGCATGCCAATCACCGGACGAATCAAAACCGAAATGAACCCGCTGAAACAACGACTGCGCGCGTTCAACCCAATACTGCAACCGGGTGACCGGGTGGTCTACCCGCCCAAACCAAGCACCATTCGCGTAACCGGTGCAGTTAACCAGGAGTGCGTGCTCGACTTCGTTGCCGCGCAACGACCACAGGACTATCTCGCGGCATGCCCCCGCCATTGGACTGCGAACCCGGATTACCTCTATCTGGTCCAGCCAGATGGCACTGTACAGACCATCGGCATCGCTCCCTGGAACAGTCAGGACGGATGGCAAGCAGAAGGCGGCAGCGTGTATGTACCCTTTCAGGCGGCACTATTCGGCGACAGTGGTAACGCATTCAACGACGACATGGCGGCCCTGCTCGCTACCCAGTACATCGGTGTAGGAGCGAATGCCGCAGATGAGTAAATCGCTTCTTCGCCTGCTGCTGGCTGTGTCGACGACACAGCTGCTTGCCGCCATCGCCAACGCAGAGACCGGTACAGAAAACCCTCGCTATCGCACCACCCAGCATGACTTCGGTGGCGTCGGCCTGCTGCAGACACCAACCGCGCGCATGGCACCCGAAGGCGAGTTCAGCTTTACCGCCAGCCGGACCTCACCCTACACCCGCTACAGTATCTCGGTGCAGCCGCTTCCCTGGCTCGAAAGCACTATTCGTTACATTGATGTCAGCAATATCAATTACGGCAGCGAGGACTTTAGTAGCCAGAGCTTGAAAGACAAGGCGATAGACGCCAAGTTCAGGCTCTGGCAAGAAAGCCGGTGGTTGCCTCAAGTCGCATTGGGCTTCCGCGACGTAGGTGGTACCGGACTGTTCTCAAGCGAATTCATCGTTGCCAACAAGCGCTTCTATGATCTGGATTTGAGTCTCGGCGTCGCGTGGGGCTATATCGGTAATCGTGGCGACTTCGGCAACCCGCTGTCGCTAATCAGCGATAGCTTTGATGACCGCGCCCGCAATGACGACCCAGGCGGTACGCTGAATACCAGCAGCTACTTCAGCGGCCGCCCCGGCATTTTTGGTGGTGTGGAATATCAGACACCCTGGGACAACCTACGCATCAAGCTCGAGCTCGACGGCAACGACTACAAGTCAGAGCCCTTCGAGAATAATCAGAAGCAGGACTCACCGATCAACGTGGGAGTGTTGTATAGCCTGGCAGACTGGGCAGATTTTACCGTTGCCTGGGAGCGTGGTAACACCGCGATGTTCGGGATCACCATGCACTCCAACCTGCGAAACATGCCGCGCCCTCCAAAGATTCTCGACCCGGCTCCAGAGGCACGCCGCCCGCTCCCCGCTGGCGTAAGCGGAAGCAACGTTGACTGGGCCGATATCAGCGAGCGTCTGACCTCCAATGCAGGCATCAAGGTGCAAAGCATCGCAATCAAGGACGACGAGGTCATCATTACCGGGGAACAAACTACCTACCCCAGCCAGGCAGAGGGCATGAGCCGGGCAGCCCGAATCCTCGACAATAGCCTCGGAGAAGGCACCTACGACTGGTACACGCTGGTGCAAAAGCCCTACGGAATGGAGCTCAATCAGACCAGCCTGAATGCCGAAACCCTTCGCCAATATGAACAGTTCGAGGCAGATCGTCGCGCCCTGCGCTACAGCATGGCCAATGCTGTACCGTCAATCCTGGACGCCGATGAGGTGTATACCGAGGAACTTGATCGAGCCAATGCCGGTTTGGCTCTCGGTTATCGACAGAACGTCGGTGGTCCGGATAGCTTCATCCTGTATCAATTCCTGTTGCGTGCCGACGGCCAGTTTTACTTCGACCGCAACAAATGGCTCGATGGCACCATCGCAATCAACCTGCTGAACAACTACGACCAATTCGAGTACGACGGCCCGAGCAACCTGCCCCGGGTACGTACCGATCTGCGCGAGTACCTAACCAGCTCCGACGCACAGCTAAACCGCCTGCAATATACTCAGACCGAACAGATCAACCGCGACTGGTTCGGCATGGCTTATGCTGGTCTTCTGGAAGATATGTACGGCGGTGTCGGCGGCGAGGTGCTTTATCGTCCTCATGGCGTCAATTGGGCGGTAGGTGTTGATGTCAACTGGGTCAAGCAGCGCGGCTACAAGCAAGACTTCAGCTTCCGGGATTACTCCACTCTTACCGGCCACGTTACTGGCTACCTGCGCACTGGCTTCCACGACGTCCTAATCAAAGGCAGTGTTGGCCGCTATCTTGCTGGTGATATCGGCGGGACCATCGACCTGTCCCGGCGCTTCCGCAACGGCGTCGTAATGGGCGGCTGGGCCACCTTTACAGACGTGTCCAAGGAAGAGTTTGGCGAGGGTAGCTTCGACAAGGGTGTTTATATTCAAATGCCATTCGACGCGTTCTTCCTCCGTTCAAACAAGTCCGTTGCAAACTTGGTGTGGAACCCGCTAACCCGGGACGGTGGCGCGAAGCTATGGCGTAACTATGACCTGTACGGCTTGACCCAAGACCGCGATCTGCAGTTGTTCGACAACAGCTTCAACAACGTAACGCACTGATCATGAAACTGCTGCTTGAGCGCCTGCTGGCGCGTTACAGCCTGTGGTTCAAGCTGGCCTTTTTTGCCCTGCTGGCACTCGGGCTGTATCTCGGCATGAGCCCCAGCCCACCGCCTGCCGCCTACAGCTGGCAAGCCTCCGGTTATCACGCCGGAGGCATCTTCGCCCTAACGGTACTGAGCTTCACGGCCTTCCCTCGGTGGCGCTGGTGGTTTCGAGCGACCTTCATGACGCTGGTGGGCGTTGCGGTAGAGCTGGTGCAGTCCCTGCACCCTACCCGCTCCCCAGACTGGTGGGATATCGCATCCAATACCACGGGCCTGTGCGCTGGCTTGCTCGTCATCGGGATCTATACCCTGTGGCGCCGACACACTTTGGCCAGCCAAAGATAAAACCCTCTTTCGCATCAACTTTGTGACAAAAACATTATTCGCTTCACATTTGTAGAATGCGGCGAAATGACATCACGCTTACCGCTGTTATGGTTCCCGCTGGAACAACGACAGGGAAGATCAATGTCCAGAAACACCTTCACACCCCGCTTTACCCGCGCCGAAGTATGGAAAGGCTGGCAGCGGCAACCCAGTCAGCCCGAACGCCCCATCCCGTATGACGTACAGCTGATCACCCTGAAGTTGGCAGATGCCCTGCCCCAACACGCCCTGCGTGCGGTCAGTGACGAACTGAAAGACTTGCCTCAGGCACAACGTGCCCTGCAGCGCCGCCAGCGTCTCGAGGAGGTGTTGCTGCAAGGTGAAGGTTGCTGCCTGCTTTCCGAACCGCGCATGGCCGCAGAGCTGGCCGACGCGCTGGAACTGCATAATCGCAAGCGTTACAAGCTGATCGCCTGGTGCATCATGCCCAACCACGCCCACATTCTGCTTGAACCAACCTACTCCATGCCGCGAATTGTGCAGGCTTGGAAGAGTGCAACCACCCGCTGGATGTTGCTGAACAAGGATGAGCTGAAGTTACAAACGCCAGGGCGCATGCTTTGGAAGCGCGACTACTGGGATCGCTACATCCCTGAAGCGCAGCAGCTGGGCAAGGCCATTCAGCAGGTACACAGCAGCCCGGTGCAGGCAGGGCTCTGCGAAAGGCCGGAGCAATGGCGCTGGTCGAGCGTCAGCAACGGAGCGCACTGAACAGCCCGAATGCGCAAGACAGTTAATGCTATCCTGCGCATCCGTACCATCCAAGTGGAGATATCAGGTGCAGGCAAGTGACCAATTAACCCTGCTGGAAGCACTTCTACCCATTGCTCACGATGCTGGTAAGTTGATCATGGAGGTGTACCAAAGCGACTTTGCTGTACGCGGCAAAGCAGACGCCTCTCCAGTGACCGAAGCGGATGAGAAAGCTGAAGCCATCATTCTCAAGGCCCTTGCTGAATTACCTCTGCAGTTCCCTGTGGTTGCAGAGGAGGCCTGCGCTGCCGGGGAGATTCCGGAGATTGGCGATTGTTTCTGGCTGGTCGACCCACTCGATGGAACCCGCGAATTCGTCAATCGCAACGGCGAATTTACCGTCAACATTGCGCTTATCGAGCATGGCCGGCCTGTTCTGGGTGTGGTACTGGCTCCCGCCTTGGGTCAGCTTTATGCCGGTTCCCTAGCGGGAGGGGCTTTTTACGAGGACTCGTCAGACCGCCGCCCCATTCACGTTAGAGCACCCGCCCCTGACGGTCTGGACGTTCTCGCCAGCCGCTCACACGGCGACGTGACTGCGCTGGAGAAGCTGCTGGCTGGCCGCAAGGTGCGCAACATAGTCAACGCTGGCTCATCACTGAAACTGTGCCTGATTGCTGCCGGCAAGGCCGATATCTACCCCCGCCAAGGTCGCACCATGGAATGGGACATCGCGGCTGGTCACGCGGTGCTGGCAGCCGCCGGTGGACAAGTGCAAACCTTCGAAGGCGGCCCTCTGCTATACGGCAAACCCGGCTTCGAGAATCCGCACTTCGTTGCCAGCGGCCAGCAGGCGTTTTTCTAACGGACTAGCCACCCTGCTCGATGGCCAAGTTCAAAATCGCGCTTTCCTGCGCCACATACACGACATACCGTGTCCCTGCGGTTGCTGATGCGTCGCGGTACAACCACTCGCACGTGCTGTGCCCGATACCTGCAGAATGCACTGCGTGCACAAACAAAAACGCCCGAGGCCTTTGGCCGTCGGGCGTTTGAGTACCGCATGAGAATGATCAGGCAGCCGGTTGAGCGGCCTTGATCATGGTTTGCAGCTCACCGGATTCGTGCAGTTCCAGAATGATGTCGCTGCCGCCAACCAGTTCGCCGTTGATCCACAGCTGCGGGAAGGTCGGCCAGTTGGCATAGCCCGGCAGGTTGGCGCGGATGTCCGGGTTCTGCAGGATGTCCACGTAGGCGAACTTCTCACCGCAGGCCATCAGCGCCTGCACGGCACGTGCGGAGAAGCCACACTGCGGAGCATTCGGCGCGCCTTTCATGTAGATCAGCACCGGGTTGTTGGCGATCTGTTCTTTGATGGTATCGATGATATCCATGGTATTCCTCGTTACGTAAAGGGCGTTCGAACGCGTTGCTGACCGCGCATTCTACAGCAAAGCGCTCGCTTATGCTGCCACCACCTCGACCCGCAAGCCGTTAAGTGCGGCATTACCGGTAACCGGATCGAGGAAACGCTCATCGGTCAGGTCGTTGACGCTGACACCCGCATGCTGCTCGGCAATATCCATTTGAATACCGGGCCGGTTATGCCCCCAGCCATGCGGCAGACTGACTACGCCAGGCGCCATTTCATCACTGGCACAAACGACCACCTGAACCTCGCCTACCCGTGACCGCACAGTAACCTGTTGGCCGTCCGCCAAGTTACGAGCAGCCAAGTCTTCGGGGTGCATCAGCAACTGATCACGCGGCTTGCCCTTCACCAGACGCTGATAGTTGTGCATCCAGGAGTTGTTGCTGCGCACATGGCGCCGACCAATCAAGCGCAGCTCCCCGGCGGCGGGCGCCAGTTCGGCCAGCTCGGCAGCGACCCGCTGCAGATCCTGCAGCATCGCCGGCTGGGCCAACTCGATCCGCTTGCTCTCGGTTTGAATTCGACGCAGCAGATTTGGTTGCAGCGGCCCAAGATCGATGCCATGCGGGTTTTCCTTGAGCACATCCAGCGACAGGCGATCGCCATAGGGGCCGGCACGCACCGCCATATCGACCAGCTCGTGCGGCGGTTGGGTTGGCCGCGCCTGCTGGCCGGTAACCGCAGCAAACACCCTGCCCAGTCCGACAAAAATCTCCCAGTCGTGCAGCGCGCCCTCGGGCTTACTCAGCACCGGCTCGTTATAGCGGGTCACATTACGTACGGCGAAGTTGTTGAAGGTAATGTCGTAGTGATCGTGCTCCAGCGACGCTGTAGGCGGCAGGATGACATCCGCATGGCGTGTGGTCTCGTTGATATACAGATCCACGCTGACCATGAATTCCAGACTTTCCAGCGCGGCATCAAGCTGGCGACCATTGGGCGTGGAGAGCACGGGGTTGCCTGCAGAGGTAACCAGTGCACGAATCTGCCCCTCACCCGGGGTGAAAATCTCCTCGGCCAGCGCTGCGACCGGCAGCTCGCCGTTAAACTCCGGCAAGCCGGATACCCGCGAGCGCCACTTGTCGAAGTGGCCCGGGCGACGAGCCGATGCGACCTCGAACGCCGGCTCAGGAAACAGTGAGCCACCCACTGCATCCACATTGCCAGTCACCAGGTTGATGACCTGAATCAACCACTGGCACAGGGTACCGTACCGCTGCACCGAGACACCCATGCGGCCATAGCACACGGCACGCTCAGCGCCAGCAAAGTCGCGTGCCAGCTGGCGAATCTGCTCGGCAGGGATACCACAGGCTGGGGCCATTTGTTCGGCGGTGAACTCGGCGACCGCTGCCCGCACGTCTTCCAGCCCTGCAACGGCGTCAAGCACCGGGCTTTGGCGGGTCAGATTCTCGCTGAACAGGGTATTGAGCAAGCCAAGCAGCAGTGCAACGTCGGTACCCGGCTGAATGAACAGATGCTCACTGGCAATCGCTGCGGTTTCGCTGCGCCGCGGATCGACGACCACTAACCTGCCGCCACGACCCTGTAGAGCCTTGATCCGCTTGGTCACGTCCGGCACAGTCATGATGCTGCCATTGGAGGCCAGCGGGTTGGCGCCGAGCATCAGGAAGAAATCAGTGTGGTCGATATCCGGGATCGGGATCAGCAGCATGTGGCCGTAGAGCCAGAGCGACACCAAATGATGCGGCAACTGATCGACAGAGGTAGCCGAATAGCGCTGACGGGTATGCAACTGACCCAGGAAGTAATTGCCGTGGGTCATGGAGCCGTAGTTGTGCACATTCGGGTTGCCCATGTAGACACCCACGGCGTTGTTGCCATGTGCTTGCTGAATTGCAGCCAGGCGCTCGGCCACCAGGGTGAAGGCGTCGTCCCAGCTGATCTCTTCCCAGTGCTCACCCACCCGTTTCACTGGCCTGCGCAGGCGTTGGGGGTCGTTCTGAATATCCTGCAAAGCGATCGCTTTGGGGCAGATGTGCCCACGGCTGAACGGGTCCTGCGGGTCGCCCTTGATCGAGAGGATACGCTCACCCTCGGTTTCAATCGCCAGGCCGCAAATGGCCTCGCACAGGTGGCAAGCGCGGTAGTGGGTCACGGACATGTTATTCACCAGGCAAATATTTTTATGTTCCGCCATTCTAGGGGCTGTAGCGGGTCCCTTGCCACCGCGCTGCGCGCGGCGGAATGCAGGCCCATTCAGTCACTGAATCAGCGGGCCCGGGCGCTTTATTTGCCTTTGCCCGGAATTTCCCTATAAGATCCCCGCTTCTCTTTATTTGCTGTGGCTGATACCAGGCCGTCAGGTCGTGGTACGGGTCACTGTTTCCGGTCGCCGGGCGGCCGAGGTAACTCAGGTAGTACACATATGACTACACGGCACTTTCTGTCGCTGATGGACTGCTCTGAAGCAGAGCTCATCGGCCTGATCAAACGCGGTATCGAACTCAAGTCGCTGCACCGCCAGGGCGTGGTGTATGAGCCGCTGAAGAACCGCGTGCTGGGGATGATCTTCGAAAAGGCATCCACCCGTACCCGCGTCTCGTTCGAGGCCGGCATGATTCACCTGGGTGGTCAGGCTATTTTCCTGTCCCCGCGTGACACCCAGCTGGGCCGTGGTGAGCCGATCGAAGACAGCGCACGCGTGTTGTCCAGCATGTGCGATGCCATCATGATCCGCACCTTCGCCCACGAGACGCTGGAAACCTTTGCGCAGTATTCCAAGGTGCCGATCATCAACGGCCTGAGCGACGACCTGCACCCCTGCCAACTGCTGGCCGACATGCAGACCTATCTGGAGCACCGTGGCCCGATCAAGGGGAAAACCGTGGCCTGGATTGGCGACGGCAATAACATGTGCAACACCTTTATTCAGGCAGCCGTGCAGTTCGACTTCCAGCTTCGCGTTGCCTGCCCGGAAGGCTACGAGCCCTCAGCGCAGTTCCTTGAGCAAGCTGGTGACCGCGTCACGGTCATGCGCGATCCGATGGAAGCCGTTGCCGGCGCACATCTGGTCAATACCGATGTGTGGGCTTCGATGGGCCAGGAAGACGAAGCAGAAGCACGTCTGAAGCAGTTCGCGCCCTATCAGGTGACACCGGCCATGCTGGATGCGGCCGACGAGTCGGTGCTGTTCATGCACTGTCTGCCAGCCCACCGCGGCGAGGAAGTCAGCAGCGAGCTGATGGACGATCCGCGCAGCGTCGTATGGGACCAGGCCGAGAACCGTCTGCACGCGCAAAAGGCGCTGGTCGAATTCCTGCTGGTTGAGTGAGGCAGCATGTCCAGCCCGGTATTAGAGCTGAACAACCTCAAATGCGGCTACGGCCAGCAGTTGATCGTCAACGACCTGAGCATTCGCCTGCGCGAAGGTGATATCGGCTGCCTGCTGGGGCCCTCAGGTTGCGGTAAAACCACAACCCTGCGCGCCATCGCCGGATTCGAACCGATCACCGGCGGCGAGATTCTGCTGGACGGCAAGGCACTGAGCACCCCTGCCCTGCGCATCGCACCCGAGCAGCGACAGATCGGCATGGTGTTTCAGGACTATGCGCTATTTCCGCACCTGACTGTCGCTGAAAACGTCGGTTTCGGCATTCACCAGAATCCGGAGCGAAAGCGGATCGTCGATGAACTGCTGGCGTTGGTAAAGCTGGACAAGCTGGGCAAACGCTACCCCCACGAGCTGTCCGGCGGCCAGCAACAACGGGTAGCCCTGGCCCGCGCCATGGCGCCCAACCCGCGCCTGCTGCTGCTGGACGAGCCGTTCTCCAATCTGGACGGTGAGCTGCGTCGCCGGCTGTCTGCCGAAGTCCGAGACATCCTCAAATCGCGCGGTATCAGCGCCATGCTGGTGACCCATGATCAAGCCGAAGCCTTTGCCGTGTGTGATCATGTAGGCGTGCTGAAGGACGGTCAGCTGCAGCAGTGGGACACCCCGTACAACCTCTACCACGAACCAGCAACACCCTTCGTTGCCAGTTTCATTGGCCAAGGTTACTTCATTCGCGGGCAGCTGCTCTCCAGCGATACAGTACAGACCGAACTGGGCGTGATTCACGGCAATCGGGCTTACCAACTGCCGGTTGGCGGTGCGGTTGACGTGCTGCTGCGTCCTGATGACCTGGTGGGCGACGCCAGCAGCGAACTGAGAGCGCGGGTCACCGATCGGACCTTCCAGGGTGCGACCATTCTCTACCGCCTTCAGCTTCCAACCGGCACTCAGCTTGAAGCGCTGTTTCCAAGCCATGCCGACCACCAGCCCGGCGACGAGGTGGGTTTACGCGTTGCAGCGGAGCATTTGGTGGTATTCCCTGCTCAAGGCAGCGTGAACCTGCATGCCCAACTACCGCTAGAGCAAGTGCTGGATACCGGCCGCTCCGCCTGACAATCCCTGCAAGGTCGAGCAACCGCTCGAAGCAAACCAGCCTGCTCATCCGCGGCCGAGTCAGTGCTCGGCCCTTCCGACCACCTCACCATCCATCAGGGTTGCGCTGGGCCGTAGAGCGCGCGACTGGCCTTGCCGTGAATCATCCGCGACAGACGATAGTCGGTGTTCTGCATCATGCCGATGACGATCGCCTGATTAGCCGGGTCAATCCAGCACCAGGCCCCCTGGATACCCCACCACCAGAAAGTACCTTCGGGCAGATAACCGGCAGCCGGCGAGTCGTTAACCACGGCGACGTTAAGACCGAACTGGTTGCCGGGGAAAAACGGACCGATGTTCGCCACGCCGTCCGGTAGGTGATTCTGACGCATCAACTCGACCGTTTCGGGCTTGAGGATCCGCACCCCGTCCAGTTCACCGCCGGCCAGCAACATGCGTGCAAAACGCAGGTAATCATCCATGGATGAAATCAGCCCACCACCGCCATTGAGAAACCGCGGCTTACTCAGGAACGGCGTATTCGGCAGCGGTGCCAGCGAGCCGTCTTCCTGAGGTTTGTAGGACAGCGCCAGCCGGTCGGCTTTATCTGCCGGCGCATAAAAATCGGTATCGACCATTTTCAGCGGGTCGAACAGACGCTCCTGCAGGTACACATCAAACGATTTGCCCGACAGCACTTCCACCAGATAGGCCTGAATATCTACCGAAATGCTGTAGTTCCAGACCGTGCCCGGCTGGTATACCAGCGGGATATGCTGCAATTTAGCCATCATGTCGGCAAAGGTAGAGTCGCGGTTCTGGATATCCGCCTTCACATACAGCTGATCAACCTGGGTATTGCCGAAACGGCCGTAGGTAAAACCACCCGTGTGGGTCATCAGCTCGCGGATGGTGACCGGATGCGCCGCAGGTTCGGTCTCTGGCATGCCATCCGGGCCATCGGCGACGGCAACCTGGAGGTTCTGCAGCTCGGGAATGTACTTGCCGACCGGATCATCGAGTTCGAAGCGACCCTCGTCGTACAGCGTGAGGAGCGCGGTACCGGTTACCAGCTTGGTGAGCGAGAAAATTTTGTACAGGCTGTCGGGCGTCAGTGGCTTACCTTGCTCGCGATCAGCAAAACCATACTGCCCGCGCTGAACTACCTCGCCGCCTTGGTAGACCAGGGTCGCAATGCCAGCGATACGGCCCTGCTGCACCTCCTGCGCCATCGCCGCACCAAAGGCATCCAGCCGCTGCTGTGAAAACCTCTCGGGCGCGCTATCTGCCCAGCTGCCCGCAACCAGCCCGCCGGCGAGCACCACCCCGCCCAGCAGGGTACGTATCCGTAATCCGATCATTCTTGTTCTACTCTGTTATGGGATTGGAACTATTAATCTACCTATGATGGGACACACCGCCAAGCTGTCTCAACAACCATCATTCGGAATGATCATTCAGGCTTGCTGTAACAAATGCCCTTGTCCGACGTCAGATAGATGAACCCACCAAACAGGAACGACCATGAAACGCCGCACCCTGCTTTCCGGCCTGCTGGCCGCCCCTGCTCTGCCGCTGCTTTCCGGCAGCGCTCAGGCAGCCGACGCGTTCCACGAAGCAACCGTCGAGCCAATTGATGTGCCAGCCGAGTACTGGCGCGACAAAGTCTCGCCAGCCGCCTGGAAGGTGCTGTACGAGGAAGACACAGAGCGCCCGCGCAGCAGCCCGCTGGACAAGCTGTACGACGCAGGCACCTATGTTTGCGCAGCATGCCATTTGCCGCTGTTCCTGTCGGAACACAAGTTCGATAGCGGTACCGGTTGGCCAAGCTTTACCCAACCCATTGCCGGCCACATCGGCACCAAACAGGACTACGCCCTGATCTGGCCGCGCACTGAGTACCACTGCGCACGCTGTGGTGGCCATCAGGGCCACGTTTTCAACGACGGGCCGCCGCCACGTGGCGAACGCTGGTGCAACAACGGCGTGGCCCTTGAGTTCATTGCTGCCGGAGAGCCGCTGCCGGCCCTGCGAGGTGACGCATGATCCGCACTACACTGCTAACCCTACTGCTGCTCGCCCCGATCAGCTTCGCTAATGAAGCGCTGACTGACGGCCCTGAAGGTACCGAGATGGCGGTATTTGCCGGCGGCTGCTTCTGGTGCACGGAATCAGATTTCGACAAGATGCCGGGCGTGGTCGAGACCATTTCCGGCTACACCGGCGGCGACGCCAGCACCGCCGATTACCATCAGGTTTCGGCCGGCGGCACCGGCCACATCGAATCGGTAGCCGTATTCTTTGACCCAAGCAAAACCAGCTACGCCGCGCTGGTGGAAGCATTCTGGAAGACCATCGACCCGATCACGCCCAACGCGCAGTTCTGTGATCATGGCAGTCAGTATCGGAGCGCGCTCTACTACGCCGACGACGAGCAGAAAGCGTTATTGGAGGCCTCACGCGATGCGCTGGAGCGGTCAGGCCGGTTCGACCAGCCGATCGCCACCTTGATTCTGGCGCGCCAGCCGTTTTACCCGGCTGAGGAGTACCATCAGGACTACTACCACAAGAATCCGCTGCGCTATAACTTCTACCGCACAACCTGCGGCCGCGATGCGCGTCTGGAGGAACTTTGGGGTAATTGAACCGCAGATGGAAATATGTCGTGTGACTCTGGATAATGGCGGCCTTTGACCAGTCAACCCGAGCGGATTGAATCATGCAAATTGCCGAAAAAACCGTTGTCCAGTTTCACTACGACCTGTCCGATGCTGATGGCCCGATCGAATCCTCCCGCGAACACGAGCCAGTGCTGTACCTGCACGGTCAGGCAGGCCTGATCGATGGCTTGGTGGAAGCAATGGAAGGCCGCAGTGCCGGCGAAAGCTTCACCGTTACCATTCCGCCGGAAAAGGCCTACGGTCAGCCGCGCGAAAACGCCCTGCAGAAGGTACAGGCCAAGTACTTGCAAGGCGCCAAAAAATGGAAGCCGGGCATGATCGCCGTATTGCAGACCGAGCAAGGTCCGCGTCAGGTAGTCGTGGTCAAGCCGGGGCTGTCGCAGGTAGTTGTTGATACCAACCACCCGCTGGCCGGCCGTGAGCTGACATTCAACGTCGATGTGATTGACGTTCGCGCAGCAACTGAAGAAGAACTGGCCCACGGTCACGCCCATGGCGTAGGTGGCCACCAGCACTGATCGAGCGTTGAGGGCACGGCTATGCCGTGCCCCTGTGCTCTCTAGCGCCTGTCCCCGCGCAACGCCAGTACTTGCTGATGCAGGCTTTCCGGTAGCGCAGCCTCCGGAGCAACCGGCTCTCCTGCCACCAGCCCCACCCGCGACCAGAAACGCCGGAAGAAGCCCTTGTTCGGATCACGGCTGAAGAAACTGCCCCACAGCCCCTGCAACGCCATCGGGATGACCGGTACCGGATCATTTTCGAGAATCCGGGTTATGCCCGCGCGAAACGCGTCCATCTCACCATCAGCCGTCAACTTGCCTTCAGGGAAGATACAGACCACCTCCCCGGCACGCAGATACTCGGAAATGCGTTTGAACGCGGCCTCATACACGGCCTCGTCTTCCTGGCGCCCAGCAATGGGTACCGTACCCGCGGTGCGGAACACAAAGTTGAGTACCGGTAGCTGGTAAATCTTGTAGTACATGACAAAACGCACCGGCCGGCGCACCGCGCCACCAATCAGCAGCGCATCCACGAACGACACATGATTGCAGACCAGCACACAGGCCCCCTCATCCGGAATGGCGTCCAGATTGCGGTGCTCGACCCGATACATCGAGTGCCCCAGCAACCAGATGAGAAAGCGCATGCTGAACTCGGGCACCACCTTGAAGATGTAGCCGTTAACCAGCAAGTTAAGCAGCGAGATGGTCAGGAATAGCGTGGGAATCGACAGTTCCAGCACGCTGAGCATGACAATCGCGAGAATCGCCGAGCAGACCATCAGCAACGCATTCAGAATATTGTTAGCGGCAATCACGCGCGCGCGCTCGTCTTCGTGGCTGCGCGACTGAATCAGCGCATACAACGGCACGATGTAGAAACCGCCAAACACGCCCAAACCGAGAATACTGCCCATCACACCCCAGGCGCCCGGCTGCTTGAGCAGTTCGATCCAGTCATAGGGTGAGGCTCCGACGGCAATGCTGCCCGACAAGCTCCAGATCAGGAGGCCGAAGACGCTCAGGCCAAACGAGCCGAACGGCACCAAACCGATCTCGACCTTGTGCCCCGACAAGCGCTCACACAGCACCGAGCCCAGCGCGATGCCAACCGAGAACACCGTCAGGATCAGCGTCACCACGCTTTCATCACCGTGCAGGTAGTCCTTGGCAAAACCCGGAATCTGAGTGAGATAGGTTGCGCCGAGGAACCAGAACCAGGAGTTGCCAAGGATCGAGCGCGAGACCGAGGGCACCTGCTCTTTCAATCCCAGCCGCAGAATCACCCAGGACTGACGGAAGATATTCCAGTCAATGGCAAGGTTCGGCAGACCGGCGCTGGCCGCCGGAATGCGGCGCGCAGCGAGATAGCCGCCGATAGCCACCAGCACCACCGAGCCACCGACCAATGCCGCCCAACCACCCGAAGCCATCAGAATACCGGCGCACAAGGTGCCGCCCAGAATCGCGAGAAAGGTGCCCATTTCAACCAGAGCGTTACCGCCGACCAGTTCATCTTCCTCTAGCGCCTGCGGCAGGATCGAATACTTGACCGGCCCAAATAGCGCCGACTGGGTACCCATCGCAAACAGCACGACCAGCAGCAGCGGCAGACTGCCGAGCCAGAGACCGAGGGCGCCCAGCAGCATGATGCAGACCTCGCCCAGCTTGATGCGGCGAATCAGCAGGTCCTTGTCAAACTTCTCCCCGAACTGACCGCCCAGCGCGGAGAACAGGAAAAACGGCAGGATAAATAGCAGTGCGCTCAGGTTGATCAGCAAGTCACGATCGCTGTTGAAGCTGAGCTTGAACAGAATCGCCAGGATCAGCGCCTGTTTGAACAGGTTGTCGTTGAAGGCACCAAGCAACTGGCTGATGAAAAACGGGAGAAACCGTTTGCTGCCAAGCAAACGAAACTGCGAGTGTTCCGACATGATCCTGCGTGTCCTTCCGATCAGATTTGCGGCATACCGGATGGCTTATCTGCCCCACCCGTTTCCTCTTCAGGACGCCAGCATACCCAATGTCGGCACATCCGCGCGCGGAATGTGCCGACAAAACCGGTGAAACCGAAGATCAGCGTGTCGCCACTGCGACGGAGAGACGCTGTTCGCGGCGCAAGACCCAGCGATGAATCCGCTCCTGACGTTCGGCCGTCAGCGGGTAGCGCCAGGCGATGAAAAACGCCGTCATGTACAGCAACACCGGCCCGAGGATGTAGAGAACCCGCAGCGACAGTAACTGCTCGGCGCTGTGCTCAACCGCCTTGGCATCAAAGCCGACCAGCGACAGCAGCCCCAACGATAGACCTAGCCCAAGCGCCATTGCGGCTTTTTGCGCCATGCCACTGATAGCGAAGAACAGACCGGTGCGATGTTCGCGGCTGCGTGCGGTATCCAGATCCACAATGTCAGCCAGCATCGATAACGGCAGGAACTGGAAGGCGGCGAAACAAAATCCTTTGATCGCAAACAACACGGCAAACGGTGCCAATTGGCCTGCACCCAGGAAGAACATACCCAAAATACTCGTGCTGGAAATGGCCAACGCGGCGCAGAAGGCCCGGTGCTTGCCAATGCGCTTGCCGACGTAGAGCCAGAACGGAATACCGAGTATGCCGATACCGAAGTACAGGAGATACATCAAACCGATCTGCCCCTGAATCTGAATGACGTGCTGCATGAAGAATACCGATAGGGCATTGCGGAACGCTTCGCCGGTAACCACCACCAGCAGCATCAGAATCATGCGCTTGAATGGGCCGTTGTTCTTCATGACCCGCAGGCCCTTCTTCCAATCGGTACGCTCAGCCGATTGCGGAGGTGCTTCCTTGACCGCCCCGACGACCCAGAACACCGTCAGCGGCAGCAGAATCAGCAGCATCCAGGCCATGACGGCGAGAATTGGGCCGTAACCGATACCCAGCTGCCCATCCTTTCCGAACAGCAGTACCGCTGTCTCCATCAACCAGCCATCGGTTTGACCCGCCTGATAACGTGCGCCCAGCGCCTGAACCAGCGCAGGAGCCAGCGCTGCCAGAAACAGCCCAATCAGCACAAAGCCTTCACGGGAGGCGACCACGCGACTGCGCTGATGATACTGATTGGAGAGTTCCGCCCCCCAGGCCCCGTAGGGCAGGGTCACCATGGTCCAACCAAGGTACATCAGCACGGTCCATAACAGCAGGTGGCCGATGCCGGCGCCGTCTGGTGGCATGAAGATCATCACCGTTCCCGCCAGCATCAGCGGTACCCCCATGACCAACCAAGGCTTGCGGCGGCCGAAGCGAGTACGCCAGCGGTCACTCAACGTGCCGATAAGCGGGTCAGTCACAACATCTGACAAACGTGCGATAACCAGCACCAGCGCCATCAGCGCCATGTTCAAACCCACTTCCTGGGCGTAAAACGGGGGAAGGTAGACCACCAGGGGGTAGCCGATGATGGCCAGCGGCATGCCGATGGACCCGTGAAGCAGAATCGTTGAGCGTTTCAGAACGCCGTTTGCATCGCTGTTCGACTGCGACATGCCACTCTCCAGAGAATCGTGCGAGCGCCGCCCGCTTTCTTATATTTGTCTTCTCACTACGCACTGGAACTGCCACAGCGTCAGTGCACACTTGTCTACTCTATACCGCAGAGTGCGCCTCTCGCACCACCGCCCCGCGGTGCTGCGCCTACCAACTTCATGCAATATGTTTCAGCCGCTGGTATGCTCCGGCCGCACCTCTCGCGCCCAGATTCAGCAAGCATGCGGCCTGCAGGCGTAAACGGTGCATTGTTCGCACGTCATCATCCGAGCGTATACCGCCTATTCGCCCCGATGATGGCGCGTCCACCGACTGCTGGGCCGCCGCACACCTCCCGCACCCGGGCCTGAACCAGGAGAAGCCTGATGTCGTTTCCTGCACCCTCCACTCGCCATGCGGTGCTTGCCGCCGCAGCGCTTCTGCTGGTCGTTCACGGATTGGGGCGATTTATCTTTACGCCCTTAATGCCTCTATTGGTCAGCGACGGTCAGTTCAGCACCGGACAAGGGGCGTCGCTGGCAACCTGGAATTACGTTGGCTACCTGATCGGGGCGCTGATTGCGATTCGCTGGCATCGCCCCAGACAGATTTACCGAAGCGTCCCTCTGGCCTTGGCCGTGCATTGTCTTACCCTGATTGGATTAAGCCTGACCGATAACCTGTTTGGAATCACCGTGCTGCGGCTGGGCAACGGGATCAGTAATGGGCTGATCTTTGTCATGGTGCCTGCGCTGGTCATGGAGTGGCTGGCGGCTCGCCAGCGGATCAACCTCAGCGGGCTGATCTATCTGGGCGTTGGCGCAGGGCTACTGATATCCGGGGTGCTCGCTAATCCGCCAGGAATAGCGATGACAGCAGCGGATCGATGGTGGCCCGCGGCGCTCTTCAGTCTTCCCCTGGCCCTCTGGGGCGGCTGGGTATTGCTGCGATTGCAGGTTGCGGAACCAACGCCCCCGAGCACACACAACAACGGCGCAAGGCACTCGCCGCTGCTGGATAGTAAAACTCTCCCCCTGTTCCTTGCTTACGCAGGGGCGGGTCTTGGTTACATCCTGCCGATGACCTTTCTGCCGATGATCGCCAGCATCCAACTCGGCACCGCGCACCCAATGGTGCAGCAGAGCTGGCTGATCGTCGCCGCCACCACCCTGCCCGCCGCCTGGCTGTGGAATCACCTTGGTCAGCGCCTGGGTGACCAGCGGGCACTATTGCTCAACTATGCGATACAACTGACGAGTGTCATCTGCGCCCTGATGCTGCCTGGCGCGTGGGGCGTAGTGCTCTGCTCTGCCCTGATGGGCAGCAGTTTTCTCGGCGCGGTGCTGCTTACCCAGCGACTGGGTCGCAGTTTGCAACCGCACCAGGGGCCACGACTTTCCGCCGCGCTGATTGCGCTCTACAGTGTTACTCAACTGATCGGTCCCTGGCTTGCCCACGAATGGCTGAACCGTGGCGGCGTGTTACCCGAGACGCTGTGGCTTGGTGCGGGCGCACTGGTTTGGAGCCTGCTGTGGACTTGGAGAACGCCGTCCTCGAACAGGTAGCCGGGAACCATGGGCACAAAACCGCACTCCAAGAGAAACTACTCGCATATGAAGGACACGTTCATGCGCCTACAAACGAAACCCGCGCTCGTTGCTGGCCTGCTGGCCATGGTCATCGCCGCTCCGATTCAAGCGAAGCAGGACGAGCGCGGCAATGGTAACGGTAATAACGGCCACCAGTCCCACCACAGCGACTACCGAGATGATCGTGATCGGGACCACGACAGAGACCGCTATGAAGATCGTGACCGGGACCGTGATCGCTACACCCGCCCATCCGACCGAATTGAAGAAGACGTCATTCGCCGCATTTTCCGGGACAACCGCGATCTGGTTCATCGTGACAGCAGCCTGCCACCGGGTATTCGCAAGAACCTGGCGCGCGGCAAGCCGCTGCCTCCGGGCATTGCCAAACAACTTGACCCCCGACTGGCAAACCGCTTGCCACACTACGATGGCTACGAATGGCGCCAAATCGACGGCGATGTTGTGCTGGCTGAGGTAACCACCGGGATTATCGAGTCCATCATCTACGACGTTCTCGACTGAGTTCAAGTCCAGACGGGCCGCAAGGCCCGTCTCCTGTCTTTCCTTCCCTGGTAAACCAACGCAGAACGGCATCCCTCAATCACCCAGATAGACGGATGCTATTTCCTTTGACAATCATTCTCATTCGAATTAGCATGCACTCATTGTCAGCCAAGGCTGTTCAGGAGTGATTACATGTACGTTTGTCTCTGCAAAGGTGTAACCGACAACCAGATCAAGGACGCCATCGCCGGCGGAGCCTGCTCCATGCGCGATCTGCGCAACGATCTGGACGTGGCTACCCAGTGCGGCAAATGCGCCCGCGACTGCAAATCACTGCTGAGCGAAACCCTCACCGCCCAGGCCGCCTCAGGCATGGCTTCAGGCCAATTCGTCGCTGCTTGATTGCGACTCTCATTATCGCCTGATAATCATTTTTAACGCCTTTCTTTTCAAATACTTAGATTTGACAACCCCACAGCAGCGGCCCACACTTGGCGACTGAACAGTCCGGAGGGCCGCGCAATGAAAGGCGACAAGAAAGTCATTCAACACCTTAATACCGTGCTCGGTTTCGAGCTGATTGCCATCAATCAGTATTTTTTGCACGCACGCATGTTGCAGGACTGGGGCCTGGAAAAGCTGGGCGACAAGGAATATCACGAGTCCATTCACGTGATGAAGCATGCAGACCGCCTGATCAAGCGCATTCTGTTCCTCGAAGGCCTTCCCAACCTGCAGGACCTCGGCAAGCTGAAGATTGGCGAGAACACCAAGGAAATCCTCGACTGCGACCTGAAATTGCAGATGCAAGCCCTGCCCGCCCTGAAAGAAGCCATTGCCTTCTGCGAGAAGGCTGGCGACTACGGCAGCCGCGAGGTATGCGAAGACATCCTCGAAGCAGAAGAAGAGCACGTCGACTGGCTGGAGACCCAGCTGAGCCTGATCGAAGCAGTCGGCCTCGAGAACTATCAGCAGTCCCAGATCAGCTGATTAGCGGTCTCACCAGCACTACCTCCGGGTAGTGCTGCACTCCCTTGACTTCGGTCAAGGCCTTCCTTGCAAAATCCCCTATGCTCAAGACTCCACCTCACTGCCTGGTCAAGGAGGAGTCATGAACAGCATGCGCGCAGCCGTATTCGTCGAACCCGGCCGCATCGAGCTTCAACAGCGCCCAATCCCTGAAATCGGCCCAACCGATGCCTTACTGCGGGTCACCACAACCACCATCTGTGGCACCGATGTACACATTCTGAAAGGTGAGTACCCGGTCCGCCCCGGGCTCATCGTTGGCCACGAACCTGTCGGCGTTATTGAAAAACTTGGCAGCGCGGTGACTGGATACGAGATTGGTCAGCGCGTTATCGCCGGCGCCATCACCCCCTGCGGCCAGTGTCATGCATGTTTGGACGGTCATTCCAGCCAATGCGGCGGACATGCGATGGGAGGCTGGCAACTGGGAAACAGCATCGACGGCTGCCAGGCTGAATACGTCCGGATTCCCAATGCGCAAGCAAACCTTACCCCGGTACCGGATGGACTCAGCGACGAGCAGGTGCTGATGTGCCCAGATATCATGAGCACCGGCTTTGGTGGTGCAGAAAGCGGCCATATCCGCATTGGTGACACAGTGGCGATCTTCGCACAAGGACCCATTGGCCTCTGCGCCACCGCAGGCGCCAAGTTAATGGGAGCAACGCGTATTATTGTCGTCGATGGCGTTTCCGAACGCCTTGATGTAGCCCGGCGACTAGGCGCAGACGTGACCATCAACTTCCGGGAAGAAGACCCGCTCGAGCGCATCCAGACTATCACCGGCGGTACCGGAGTCGACGTTGCCATCGAAGCACTGGGCACTCAGCAAACGTTCGAATCCTGCCTGCGCGCGCTAAAGCCGGGTGGCACCCTGTCCAGCCTCGGCGTGTACTCCGGCAAGCTGTCCATGCCGCTGGACGCCATCGCCGCCGGCCTGGGCGATCACAAGATCGTTACCACACTCTGCCCTGGCGGCAAGGAGCGCATGCGGCGCCTGATGGCGGTTGTGGCATCTGGTCGAGTCGATCTGACGCCGATGGTCACCCACCGGTTTACCCTGGACGATATCGTCGAAGCCTACAAACTGTTCAGCCACCAGCGTGATGGCGTGCTGAAAGTCGCGATCACGCCGTAAATAAAAAAGGCCGGGATACTCCCGGCCTTTTTTATTCAGCAGAACACCCATTAGAGCGAAGCGAGAATGGCCTCAAGCGCCGCGTTCGGGTTATCCGCCCGGGTAATCGGCCGGCCGACTACCAGATAGCTACTGCCGTTCTCAATTGCCTGGGCTGGCGTAACGATACGCTTCTGGTCATCTGCCGCGCTGTCTGCAGGGCGAATGCCCGGCGTCACCAGCAGGAACTGATCGCCCAGCGCGCCACGCAGCGCCTTGGCTTCACGAGCGGAGCAAACGACACCGTCGAGCCCACAGTCTTGGGTCAAGCGCGCCAAGCGCTGCACCTGCACCATTGGCTCGATATCAACACCCACTTCCTGCAGATCTTCGTGCTCCAGACTGGTCAGAATCGTTACCGCGGTGAGCAGCGGACGTTTGCCACCGCGACGCTCAAGCACATCACGGCAAGCCTCCATCATTCGGCGGCCGCCGCTGGCGTGAACATTGACCATCCATACACCCAGCTCTGCCGCCGCACGCACAGCACTCGCAGTGGTATTCGGGATATCGTGAAACTTGAGATCCAGAAAGACTTCAAAGCCCTTGCTCTGCAGCGATTCAACGACCGCTGGCCCTGCACTGGTAAACAGCTCCTTGCCCACCTTCACACGGCACTTTTCGGGATCCAGCACCTGCGCCATTTCCAACGCGGAATGGGCGTCAGCGAAATCGAGGGCAACAATGATTGGGCTGGTATTGGGCATAACATGCATCCTGTTAACAAATAACGTTTTGGGCAGGCCTCAGACCAATTCATGGCCTTTCAGCGGCTTGACCGTAGACCATCCTTGGCAACTGGGGCACTGCCAGTACAACGAGTGGCCTGCAAACCCACAGTGCTCGCAGCGATACTGCGGGCGCTTTCGCTGCAATACCTCCAGCAATTGCAGAGGAGCCAACACCTCGGACTGAGCCTGCCCGTCGTCTCTCAACTCGAGCAATCCCAGCACGCCAGCCACCGAGGGCTGGACTTCAAGGCGTTGGAGCATGAACATCTCAGCTGCTTCCCTGCCCCGCTCGCCGCACATCTGCTGGGCGCGAGCCAACAGCGTTTTGACTGGTGGCTGACCAGGCTGCGCTAGCGCCTGATCGAGATAGCTGGTCAAATTCAGCGCGCCATTATCCGCACAGCGCCGAGCCAACGCCAGCACCTCGGGCACAAACTCTGGCGAATTGATGGCAATTCGTTGCAAGAGGCTTGGCAGCGCCTTCAGATTACCGGCTTTCTCTTCAAGCTCGGCCAGCAGAATCATGGCGCGCACACTGCCATCATCAATCTTCAGCGCAGCCTGAAGCCAGCTGCGCGCCTGGTTTACATCCCTTTGCTGCAGAGCAGCAACCGCCATTTCACAATGGTAATGTGCGAGAGTAACGCCAAATTGTGGCTGCTCGCGTATCAGTCGCCGACCGATTTCGATTGCTCGCTGCCACTCGTGCTGCTGCTCGTATACCGTCACTAAATCGACCAGCGCGTCAGCCCTGAGCAACGAAATGGAACCCGCCAACTCCTCCAGCAGACGCTCTGCCCGCTGATGCATTCCGACAGCAAGGTAGTCACGGGCCAACTCCAACTGAACCCGATCCGCCTGCGGGGCTGTAAGGTTCGGACGCGCGAGCAGATTCTGATGGACCTTGATCGCCCGCTCAACATCACCACGCTGGCAGAACAACTTGCCAATCGCAATGTGGGTTTCGACTGTTTCCGGGTTCACTTCAAGCGCCCGAATGAACGTTTCGATCGCCTCATCCGGCTGCTCATTAAGCAGATAATTGAGGCCAATGAAGTACTGGCGATCGACAGCACTGCCATTAGGCTTGAGCATGAAACCGACCTTGATCGCCTCCCTGCGACCCAAGAACCAACCTATGGCAAGGGCCAGCACAAACAGGCCCAGGAACATCAGTTCCTGCATGGAATCAGCCTTTGACAGCTTGGGTACGTAGCTTGTCGATTTCCTTGCGGTAGCGGTTCAGCTCGTTGCTCTGAACCATCAACTTCAGACGCAAACGTGTCGTGATAAGCCAGCCAACGAACACACCAAGAACGCTACCAAGAATAAATGCGAGCACGACGTAAATGGAGAGGGGCAAAGCAGGCGACTGCATTTCTAGAAATTGCAGTGAGGTGGCTTGCTGATTTTCCAGCATGAAATCCATGGTCGCTAATGCTACCAGCAGCAAAACCAGGATCAACAACACGCGCTTTAACCAAAGCATGTGAGACAACTCCGCATCCGTTGAGTGTCTGCGAAGTATAACCCAGGGTATCAGCAGCGAGGTATGCGATCAGGCGTTTTCGAGTGACTCGTTAACCCGGTCACGCAACTCCTTGCCCGGCTTGAAGTGCGGAACGAACTTACCGTCTAACTCCACAGAGTCACCGGTCTTAGGGTTCCTGCCGACCCGAGGCGCACGATAATGCAACGAGAAACTGCCAAAGCCGCGGATCTCGATCCGCTCTCCGGTGGCCAGAGCTTGCGACATATGCTCCAGCATCGTCTTTATTGCCAATTCGACATCCTTTGCCGACAGCTGCCCCTGCTGCTCGACAATGCGCTCGATCAACTCCGACTTGGTCATGGTTTTCCCTTTCTTATCAAGCGAGTAGACTCGTTTTATAAGGTTTTACCATGCTTGACTATGTTTGAACAGCCTGATATGCGGAGCATAAGCACAAGGCTGCTGAGGATTCGCAGAACCAGCATGTGAACCAGTCCAAAAAGCCAGCGCAACACCTCCAATATTCAGGCACAAAAAAGGGCGACCGAAGTCGCCCTTTTTCACAGCTGGAACGGCTTAGTTGCCCTTGCCTTCCATCTGCTGCTTGATCAGATCACCAATGGTGGTCGGACCAGCGGCCAGCATTTCCTGCTTACGCAGATCCTGCATGGCTTCTTTCTCGTCTTCAACGTCTTTCGCCTTGATGGACAGGCTGATAACGCGGCTCTTACGGTCAACGCCAATGATCTTGGCTTCGACTTCATCGCCAACGTTCAGAACGTTGCGAGCATCTTCGATACGGTCACGGCTGATTTCGGAGGCCTTCAGAGTGCCTTCGATGTCGTCGCCCAGAGTGATTACTGCACCCTTGGCATCAACTTCCTTAACGGTACCGGTGATGATGCTGCCCTTTTCGTTCAGAGAAACGAAGTTGGAGAACGGATCATCTTCCAGCTGCTTGACGCCCAGGGAGATACGCTCACGCTCCGGATCAACAGACAGGATGACAGTCTCGATCTCGTCGCCTTTCTTGAAGCGACGTACCGCTTCTTCGCCAGCTTCGTTCCAGGAGATGTCGGACAGGTGAACCAGACCGTCGATGCCGCCGTCCAGACCGATAAAGATACCGAAGTCGGTGATGGACTTGATGGAACCGGAGATCTTGTCGCCCTTGTTGAACTTGCTGGAGAACTCTTCCCACGGGTTCATCTTGCACTGCTTGATGCCCAGGGAGATACGACGACGGTCTTCGTCGATATCCAGAACCATAACTTCCACTTCGTCGCCAACGTTGACAACCTTGGACGGGTGGATGTTCTTGTTGGTCCAGTCCATTTCGGAAACGTGAACCAGGCCTTCAACACCTTCTTCCAGCTCAGCGAAGCAGCCGTAGTCGGTCAGGTTGGTGACCTTGGCAGTCACGCGAGTGCCTTCCGGGTAACGACCGGTGATAGCGACCCACGGATCTTCGCCCAGTTGCTTCAGACCCAGGGAAACGCGGTTGCGCTCGCGGTCGAACTTCAGGACCTTAACGTCGATCTCGTCACCAACGTTGACGATCTCGGACGGATGCTTGATACGCTTCCACGCCATGTCGGTGATGTGCAGCAGGCCATCGACGCCGCCCAGGTCGACGAACGCACCGTAATCGGTGAGGTTCTTGACGATACCTTTGACAACTTGACCTTCCTGCAGGGTTTCCAGCAGGGCTTCGCGCTCGGCGGAGTTCTCGGCTTCCAGGACAGCACGACGAGAAACGACAACGTTGTTGCGCTTCTGGTCCAGCTTGATGACCTTGAATTCCAGTTCCTTGTTTTCCAGGTGGGTGGTGTCACGTACGGGGCGCACGTCAACCAGCGAGCCCGGCAGGAACGCACGGATGGTGTTGACGTCGACGGTAAAGCCACCTTTGACCTTGCCGTTGATGACGCCCTTGACGACTTCTTCTGCAGCGAAAGCAGCTTCGAGGACCTTCCACGATTCGGCGCGCTTGGCCTTCTCGCGGGACAGCTTGGTTTCACCGAAACCGTCTTCGACGGCATCCAGTGCAACGTGCACCTCATCACCCACAGCGATGGTCAGTTCGCCCTGCTCGTCCAGGAACTGATCACGCGGGATAACACCCTCTGATTTCAGACCGGCGTGAACGGTGACCCAGTCAGAGTCGATGTCCACAACGATACCAGTGATGATGGAGCCCGGCTCCATATCAAGGGTTTTTAGGCTTTCTTCAAAAAGTTCGGCAAAGCTTTCGCTCATTTGGAATCCTGTAAATTAAGTATTTGGGATGCTACCGCATAGCCGCTCAAGAGCGCGCTGTGCAGCCACTGTCCCGCCACGCCACCAGCTTGCGTGGGTTGATTATCTCAATGTTCTCTCCGGTGTCGCTGGTTGCCCGGAAAGTACAGACTGATCAGCCCAGCAAATTGCGCTCGCGCGCCATTGCATGAACTGTTTCAAGTACTTCTTCGATGCCCATCTGCGTCGAGTCGATCTGAATGGCATCCTCCGCTGGCTTGAGCGGAGCGACGCTGCGATTCATATCTCGCTCGTCACGCGCGACGATCTCATCTAGAAGACTCGCCAGATTAGCAGTTTCACCCTTTCCGAGCAACTGCTTGTGACGGCGTACGGCGCGCTCCTGCGCGCTCGCCGTCAGATAAATCTTCAACTGGGCATCGGCAAATACCACCGTCCCCATATCGCGCCCATCGGCCACCAGGCCCGGACCTTCACGAAAGGCACGCTGGCGCTGCAGCAGCGCATCACGAACAGCAGGCAGCGCAGCAACCTGGGAAGCACCAGCTCCGACGGTTTCAGTGCGGATAGCCCGGCTGACGTCCTCACCCTCAAGGATGATCTGCTGCTCGCGACCGTCTTCGGCGGCGACGAACTGCACATCAAGGTGCGCCGCCAACGCTTCCAATGCCGCCTCGTTGGTCAGATCGACCCCGTGATTGCGAGCAGCAAAAGCCAACAGGCGGTACAGAGCCCCCGAGTCGAGCAAATTCCAGCCCAGTCGACGGGCCAGCAGACCGGCAATGGTTCCCTTGCCTGAGCCACCGGGGCCGTCGATGGTAATGACGGGGGCCTGTTGATCAATCACGCGTTTTCCTCCAGCTGGACTTTCATGCCGACCGATTGCGCCAGATCGACAAAGCCCGGGAATGACGTTGCCACGTTGGCACAGTCCTTGATGTGAATGTCGCCGGTGGCGCGCAGCGCGGCTACCGAGAACGACATGGCGATACGATGATCACCGTGACTTTCGACACTGCCGCCACCAATCGGGCCGCCGTCGATAATGATGCCATCCGGCGTCGGCTCAGCCTTGACGCCCAGCGCCTGCAGACCGTCTGCCATGACCTGGATGCGGTCGGATTCCTTGACCCGCAGTTCTTCAGCGTCACGCAGAATGGTGCGCCCTTCGGCGCATGCAGCGGCAACGAACAACACAGGAAACTCATCGATCGCCAGTGGCACCTGATCCACAGGAATGTCGATGCCTTTCAGCGGCGCATAACGCACACGAATGTCGGCAACCGGCTCGCCACCCACTTCACGCTCGTTCAGCAACTCCAGGTTGCCGCCCATTTCGCGCAGGATGTTGATGATACCGATGCGAGTCGGATTGATACCCACGTGCTCAAGCGTCAGGTCGGCGCCTTCACAGATGCTCGCGGCAACCATGAAGAAGGCAGCGGACGAGATATCTGCCGGCACATCGATTCGGCAGGCGGTCAGTTTGTGGCCGGACTCGATGGTGACGGTATCGCCATCAACCTTGACCGGATAACCAAAGCCTTTGAGCATGCGCTCGGTATGATCGCGGGTCGGCGCCGGCTCGGTTACCGAGGTCGTACCGGAGGCGTACAGACCGGCCAGCAGAATGCAGGATTTGACTTGCGCACTGGCCATCGGCATCTGGTAGTCCATGCCCATCATGCGACTGCCACCCTTGATGCGCAGTGGCGGACGACCTTCATCGCCAGTCTCGATTTGCGCGCCCATCTCGCGCAGCGGCTTGGCCACTCGCCCCATCGGACGCTTGGACAGCGACGCATCACCGGTCAGTACGGTATCGAATTCCTGACCCGCCAGCAGGCCGGACAACAGGCGCATGGACGTCCCGGAGTTACCCAGATAGAGCGAGCCCGGCGGCGACTTCAGACCGTGCAAACCCACGCCATTGATGGTTACCCTGCCGTGATGCGGCCCCTCGATAACCACGCCCATGTCGCGAAACGCCTGCAGTGTTGCGAGGCTGTCTTCGCCCTCAAGAAAACCCTCTACCTCGGTCACACCCTCGGCCAACGAGCCGAGCATGATGGAGCGGTGGGAAATGGACTTGTCGCCCGGTACGCGAATGCTGCCGGTCACCTGACCGCCGGGGCGCGCGATGAAATTGAATTCGTTAGTCTGCATAGGTTCCATGTAGGCCCTGCGGGCCAGAATAGTGCTGAAATGCTCTCGAGCTGATTTCGCCCGGGTAAACACACCGAGCAGCGTATTGGCGTCGCGGGTTTCCACCGCCTCACGCAATCGACCCAAATCCTGAGTAAAGGCGTCCAGGCTGCGCAAAACAGCATCCCGGTTGGCCAGAAACACATCGCGCCACATCACCGGATCACTCGCGGCAATGCGGGTGAAGTCCCGGAAGCCACCTGCAGCGTAACGGAAGATCTCGAGGTTCTCGTTACGCGATGCAAGGGTGTCAACCAACGAAAATGCCAGCAGGTGCGGCAAATGGCTGGTGGCCGCCAGGACTTCATCATGGTCGGCCAAAGACATCAGCTCGACGTCTGCCCCCAGCGCCTGCCAGCAACGCCGAACCACTTCAACAGCGCCCTTAGCGGTCTGCTCCAGAGGCGTCAGAATGACCTTGTGATGACGAAACAAATCAGCACGCGACGCCTCGACACCACTCTTCTCCGATCCAGCGATCGGATGGCCCGGCACAAAATTGGCGGGCACATCGCCAAACACTTCCTCGACCGCCAGCGCCACAGCGCCCTTGGTGCTGCCAACATCGGTGATAACTGCTTCGCCCAAGTCCAGCACAGCCAGCTGCGCAAGCACTGCGCGCATACCAAGCACTGGGACAGCAAGCATGATCAGATCCGCATCTTTAACAGCCTCAGCGAGATCTGCTGTCGTTTTATCGACGACACCGAGTGGCACCGCCTGGCGACGCGCTACCGGGTCCAGATCACAACCAATGACTTCGCTGCACAGGCCGCTCTCGCGCATCCCTTTGGCAAACGAGCCGCCAATCAGCCCCAAGCCAATAACCGCGAGACGCCCGATTGTCGGTACGCCCTGTGACATTGCGGTTACATTAGACACGCGCAAGCACCTGTTTCAGGGCATCAAGGAAACGCTGATTCTCGGCAGGCAGACCGATAGTGACCCGCAGGTGATTGGGCATGCCGTAGTTGGCGACCGGGCGCACGATCACGCCTTCACGCAGCAACCCCTGAAATACCGGTGCCGCCTCTCGACCCAGGTCAATCGCGAGGAAATTGCCGCGCGACGGAATCCAGCTCAACCCCAGCGCAGTGCAACCATCTTCCAGCTGCTGCATGCCTGCACGGTTGATGCGGCGACTTTCAATCAAATACGCCTCATCTTCCAGCGCGGCCAGAGCCGCTGCCAGCGCAAGACTATTGACGTTGAACGGCTGGCGAACACGGTTCAATGCGTCGGCGATCGCCGGATTGGACAGACCATACCCCACGCGCAGGGCCGCAAGGCCGTAGGCCTTGGAAAAGGTACGAGAGACCAGCAGATTGCTGTAGCGACCGAGATAGTCGACCCCATTGGGCACGTCGTCGGTTTCAACGTACTCGGTGTAGGCCTCGTCGAGCACCACGATGACATTCTCGGGAACCCGATCAAGGAAGGCTTCCAGTGCGCTGCGCTCAATCCAAGTACCCGTCGGATTATTCGGGTTGGCGATAAAGACCACGCGGGCAGCTGGTGTAATTGCCGCAGCCATAGCGTCAAGATCATGTCCCCAGTCTTTGGCCGGGACAGATACCGCCTTGGCACCAACAGCCTGAGTGACGATGGGGTACACCGCAAACGCATGATCGCTGAAGACCACTTCGTGCTCAGGCCCCACGAAGGCGCGAGCGACCAATTCAAGGATATCGTTGGAGCCGTTACCGAGGGTGATTCCAGCGGTATCCACACCAAGCTTGGCAGCAAGCGCCTGCTTAAGCGCGAAGCCGTTGCCGTCAGGGTAGCGAGTCAGCTCAGGCAAGGCAGCAGCAATAGCGTCGCGCACGGCCGGACTTGGGCCGAGCGGGTTTTCGTTACTGGCCAGCTTGACGATATCCTGCGGGCGCAGCCCAAATTCGCGCGCCAACTCTTCTACCGGCTTGCCCGGCACATAGGGAGACAGCTTCTGTACACCCGGACGTGCCAGGCTGAGAAAATCACAACTCATCACACAAGCCTCAAGCTTCTAGCCCCGGAGCACACCTCGACACGTCTGCACATTCGCAGACAGCGCGGGCGGCGTCCGGTGCCGCAGTTAAAGTACCGCTTTCGGGTAGGACCCCAGCACCTTCAGAGCCACCGAATCATCATTAATCTTCTCCAGCACATCCTTGATCAGCGGATCATGCTGATGCCCAAAGAAGTCGATGAAGAACACATAGGTCCACTTGCCGCTGCGCGACGGGCGGGTCTCGATGCGGCTGAGGTCGATGCCGTTGGAGTGGAAAGGCTCCAGCAGATGATGCAGGGCACCCGGCTTGTTGCGCATGGACACAATGACCGAGGTCTTGTCGTCTCCCGTCGGCGGAACCTGCTGGTTGCCGATGATCAAAAAGCGCGTGGAATTATCCGGGCGATCTTCGATCTTCTCAGCCAGACGAGTCAGGCCGTAGAGGTCCGCCGCCATATCACCGGCGATCGCCGCCGAGTTCCACTCACCCTTTACCCGACGCGCCGCATCGGCGTTGCTGGAGACCGCAATACGCTCTACGTTGGGGTAATGCGCGTCAAGCCACTTGCGGCACTGCGCCAATGACTGAGCGTGTGAGTAGACCCGGGAAATCTTGTCGGTCTTGGTGTTTTCACCCACCAGCAGGTGATGGTGGATACGCAGTTCCACTTCACCGCAGATCACCAGATCGTGCTCAAGGAAGCTATCCAGGGTGTGGTTGATTGCTCCTTCGGTAGAGTTCTCTACCGGCACCACGCCGAAATGCACAGCACCTGCGGCGACTTCACGGAAGATCTCGTCGATCGCCGCCATCGGCACGCTGACCACCGAATGGCCAAAATGCTTGAGCGCTGCCGCTTGGGTAAAGGTGCCTTCCGGACCGAGGTAGGCCACACGCAGCGGCTCTTCCAGTGCCAGGCAGGCCGACATAATTTCACGGAACAGGCGGGCCATCTCTTCGTTGTCGAGCGGCCCCTTGTTCAGCTCCATGATGTGCTTGAGCACCCACGCTTCGCGCTCCGGGCGATAGAACACCGGCTTCACACCGGGCTCCAGCGCCTTCTGCTTGACGTGCGCAACCGTCTGCGCACAGGTCGCCCGCTCACTGATCAGGTCAAGAATCTTTTCATCAATGGTGTCGATGCGCTTACGCAGCGCCTTCAACTGATCTTCATCGGACATGAGTATCAACCGTGCTGCTTTTCGAACTCGGCCATGTAGGCCACCAGAGCGTCAACCGCCGCCTGCGGCACCGCGTTATAGATGGACGCGCGCATGCCGCCCACCGAACGGTGACCCTTCAAATTCAGCAGACCACGCTCCTGGGCGCCCGCAAGGAAGGGTTTGTCGAGACGATCATCGGCCAGACGGAACGGGACGTTCATCCAGGAACGATCAGCCACATTGATCGGGTTGGTATACAGTTCGCTAGCGTCGATCGCCGAGTACAAAGTTTTCTGCTTTGCATCATTGACGCGCTTGACCGCCTCCAGACCACCCTGCTCCTTCAGCCACTGGAAGATCAGGCCAGACAGGTACCAGGCAAACGTCGGCGGGGTGTTGTACATGGAGTCATTTTTCGCTGCGACCGTGTAATCAAGCATAGTCGGGCAACTCGCGCGGGCGCGGCCGAGCAAATCTTCACGCACGATGACAACCACCAGGCCGCTCGGGCCGATGTTCTTCTGCGCACCCGCGTAGATCATGCCAAACTGCGAGACATCCACCGGACGGGACAGAATGGTCGAGGACATATCCGCCACCAGCGGCACCTCACCGGTCTGCGGCACCCAGTTGAACTCAAGACCACCGATGGTCTCGTTCGGGCAGTAGTGAACATATGCTGCGTCCGCAGACAACTGCCACTCGTTCTGCCCGGGAATCGCAAAGTAATCGTAGTTCTTGGCGCTGCCCGCGACATTGACACTACCGAAGCGCGATGCTTCCTCAATTGCCTTGCGAGACCAGATACCCGTATCGATGTAATCGGCACTGCCGCCTTCGGGCATCAGGTTGAGCGGGATCTGGGCAAACTGCTGACTGGCACCGCCCTGCAGGAACAGCACTTTGTAATTGTCCGGGATCGCCATCAGGTCGCGCAGATCCTGTTCGGCCTGCTGGGCTACCGAGACAAACTCATCGCTGCGGTGGCTCATTTCCATGACTGACAGGCCCTTGCCCTGCCAGTCAAGCAGCTCAGCTTGAGCTCGCTGCAACACCGCTTCCGGCAGCGCGGCCGGCCCAGCACAGAAATTGAACAGACGCTTACTCACGATTACTCCTGATCATCCACGGGTTGCTGCTCTTCACCTTCCGGAAGCGGTGCATCGCCTTCTGCGGCAGCTTCCTCTTCCAGCTCAATATCGTCTTCCGATGGCTCCTGAACACGCTCCAGGCCGACCAACTTCTCTTCCGCGGCCAGACGAATCAGCATGACACCCTGGGTGTTGCGCGACAGGCTGGAGACTTCGCTGACCCGAGTACGAACCAGCGTCCCCTGATCGGAAATCAGCATGATTTCCTCACCATCAACTACCTGAACGGCTCCAACCAGAGGGCCATTGCGCTCATTCGATACCATGGCGATCACGCCCTGACCGCCACGACCGCGACGCGGAAACTCTTCCAGCACTGTGCGCTTGCCGTAGCCGCGCTCGGAGGCGGTCAGAATCTGCGCTTCGCGCTCCGGAATCAGCATCGAGATCAGGCGCTGGCCGGTCGGCAGACGCATGCCGCGCACACCGCGGGCAGTACGCCCCATGGTACGGACATGACGTTCCTTGAAGCGAATGACCTTACCGCCGTCGGAGAACAGCATGATGTCGCGCGAGCCGTCGGTGATGGCAGCGGCAATCAGGGTGTCACCCTCTTCCAGGCGCAGCGCAATCAAACCATTGCTGCGCGGGCGGCTGAACTGCACCAGCGGGGTCTTCTTCACGGTACCGCGCGCGGTCGCCATAAAGATGTAGGCGCCGGTGGGCTCATCGCTGTCATCATCATCGCTGTCGTCACCTTCGGCATCATCCGACTCGGCTTCAACAACTTCGCCTTCGATCACATTGCTGTCATCGTCCAGCTCATCGCCCTCTTCAGCACTCTGCTGCTGAAGCGCCTCAAGGTCGATCTGCAGCATCGCGGTAATCCACTCGCCCTCTTCCAACGGCAGCAGATTGACCAGCGGGCGACCACGCGCAGTACGTGAGGCTTCGGGAATTTCGTAGGTTTTCAGCCAATAAACCTTGCCGCGGCTGGAGAACAGCAGCAGCGTGGCGTGGCTGTGAGCAACCAGCAGGTGCTCGACGTAGTCCTCATCCTTCACCCCGGTTGCGGCCTTGCCACGACCACCACGGCGCTGGGCCTGATAGTCGGTCAGCGGTTGGCTCTTGGCATAGCCACCGTGGGAGATGGTGACAACGCGCTCTTCTTCGGTAATCAGGTCGGCCAGGGTCAGATCCATCCGCGAAGCGACGATTTCGGTGCGACGCTCGTCGCCGAAGGCTTCCTTGACCTGCTCCAGCTCTTCAACGATGACTTCCATCAGACGTTCGTGGCTGTTGAGGATGCGCAGCAGCTCACCGATCTGCTCCAGAATCTGCTGATACTCGGTCAGCAGCTTCTCGTGCTCCAGACCGGTAAGGCGATGCAGGCGCATATCCAGAATCGCTTGCGCCTGCTCGGCAGACAGATAGTACTGCCCCTCGCGCAGCCCGAACTCATCACCCAGCCCGTCAGGGCGGCAGGACTCGGCGCCAGCGCGCTCAACCATTTCGATTACGGTACCCGGCGCCCAGGCAGTCGCCAGCAGGCGTTCCTTGGCCTCAGCCGGCGTCGGCGACTGCTTGATCAGCTCGATGACCGGATCGATATTGGACAGCGCGACCGCCTGGCCTTCGAGGATGTGGCCACGCTCGCGCGCCTTGCGCAGCTCGTACACGGTGCGGCGAGTCACCACTTCACGGCGGTGGCGAACGAAGGCTTCCAGCAGTTCTTTGAGGTTCAGGATCTTCGGCTGACCATCAAGCAGGCCAACCACGTTGATGCCGAACACGCTCTGCATCTGGGTCTGAGCGTACAGGTTATTGAGGATAACCTCTGGCACTTCGCCACGGCGCAACTCGATAACCACGCGGATACCGTCTTTATCAGACTCGTCGCGCAACTCGGTAATACCTTCCAGCTTCTTCTCTTTGACCAGCTCGGCGATCTTCTCGATCAGACGCGCCTTGTTCAGCTGGTAAGGCAACTCGGAAATAACAATCTGCTGGCGACCGCCAACCTTGTCGATATCTTCAATATGGCAGCGCGCCCGCACATAAATGCGGCCACGGCCAGTGCGATAGGCTTCAACGATACCCGCGCGACCATTAATGATGCCGGCAGTCGGGAAATCGGGGCCCGGAATGAACTCCATCAGCTCATCAATGCTGATATCCGGATTGCTGATAACGGCAAGGCAGCCGTTGATCACTTCGGTCAGGTTGTGCGGCGGAATATTGGTCGCCATACCCACAGCGATACCACTGGAGCCGTTGACCAGAAGGTGCGGAATCTTGGTCGGCAGAACGTCGGGGATCTGTTCCTTGCCGTCGTAGTTGGGGACCCAGTCAACCGTTTCCTTGTCCAGATCAGCCAGCAGCTCATGGGTCAGCTTGGCCATCCGCACTTCGGTGTAACGCATGGCCGCGGCGTTATCGCCGTCGATGGAACCGAAGTTACCCTGACCGTCGACCAGCGGGTAACGCATCGAGAAATCCTGCGCCATACGCACGATGGTGTCGTATACCGCGGAATCACCGTGCGGGTGGTACTTACCGATTACGTCACCGACAACACGGGCCGACTTCAGGTACGGCTTGTTCCAGTCGTTACCCAGTTCGCTCATCGCATACAGCACGCGACGGTGTACCGGCTTGAGGCCGTCGCGCACGTCCGGCAGCGCACGACCGACGATTACGCTCATCGCGTAATCCAGGTAGGACTGCTTCAGTTCGTCTTCAATATTGACTGGAAGGATTTCTTTGGCCAGTTCACCCATGAAACGGCATTCCTTTTATTGTCGGCAACCCATTGATGCCAAAAGCATTAGTCACATGCGCAAGGAGGACGAACACGCCGACCAACCCTCACCGCGGGCCAAGGCCCACAGCGGGACGCGTCCCGCCCGATCAAAGCGGCAGAGGATACCACAGACAAGGCGCTGGCGGGAGCACGAAGCACACCCGCCGCGCTGGCTCAGTGAAGCTGACGAACGCTCATCAAGCTGGCTATTTTTCGCTCATCTGGCTGCTCGACAATCCCTTTTTCGGTGACAATCGCGTCAATCAGCTCCACAGGCGTCACCTCCAGCGGCGACGACTCAACCCCTCCTCCTTCGGGCACAGCAGCGCCGAGCTGGTCAGGACCAAGCTCATCCGCGTCTGCCAGCGACATATCAATCGTCGCGGTAGACGCAACGACCATAAAACGCAGCCCGTGATGCATAGCCAGAATCGCCAGTGAATAACTACCCAACGGGCCGATAACATCGCCATTGGCAGCAATACGCTCAGCACCGACCAGCACCCAGGTCACACCGTCGTGCTTCATCAGCCTCCCGGCCTCGACGTCAGGGTGCAACGCGGCAGGCGCACCAGAACGCAACAACTCGGACAACCCCAGCGAAGCACGCGGCAGCAACGGGCGCCCCTCGTTGATCAGCACCTCGCCAACCAGCCCCGCCGCACTGGCAGTGCGCGCAACCCCATAGGTAGTACCACCACCGCCGCCGGACAGATCGCCGCCGTAGCCATGCAGCATGACGCGATGCACCGGCGCCTGGTGCCGACGCAGCAGCTGAACACCCAGCCTCGCCATCGTCTGATTGGCTTCCCGGTCGGCCGCCTGGATCGCTTGCGCCGCTTGCAGAAGACGCATGGCCATATCGTCGCCGGGGCCAGCGCTGACAATGGTCTGCCGCATAATTCCCAGCGCCCAGTGCAAGTTGGCCGCCATGGGATGCACCGCCGCCAACTCGTCCAGTAGCGGTTGCAGCGACGTTAGCCAGCTTGATGGAGGAACCGGCCTTCGGGCCGCCAGCGCTAACGCGAAAGCCGCCGCTATCCCCAACGCCGCTGCCCCACAAACCACGCCATCGCGCATGGCAGCCAGCACCTGTGCCGGATTGCCGCACTCAACGACCTCCACCCGATCAGGCAGCGCGCGCTGATCCAGCATCCTTAGCCTGCCTTCTGCCAGCCAGACCAGGCCCTGCAGCGGCTGATCAGCCGCTATCGTATCCACATGCAACATGAGCGAACCCCCTATCCCGGCGCTGTCATTCGTTGCGAACCACAGCTACTTTCACGCTGCATTTGCGCACCACCAGCAGGTATACTTGCCGACCATGATGCAAGGTGAACTGAACATGACCACGCTGCCCCGCGAGCTCGATCTGCTGATCGTGCCACGCTGGATCGTGCCCGTTGTCCCGCACGGCCAGGTTCTCGAAGATCATGCCCTGGCAGTCCATCAAGGGCGCATCGTCGGCATTCTGCCGGTGGCCTCCGCCAACGCGCTTAACCCGCGCGAGCGGCGCGACCTGCCAGACCACGTCCTCATCCCCGGCCTGATCAACGCCCATGGCCACGCAGCGATGACGCTGTTTCGCGGCTTGGCGGATGATCTCCCGCTGATGACATGGCTGACAGACCATATATGGCCCGCAGAAGGCCGCTGGGTCAACGCCGATTTTGTCCGACTGGGCACAGAGCTGGCGATTGCCGAGATGCTGCGCGGCGGCACCACCTGCTTTTCCGACATGTATTTCTTCCCTGACGTTGCCGCCGCCGCAGCTGCCGACGCAGGTATCCGCGCTCAACTCTGCTTCCCGGTGATCGACAACCCGATCCCTGGCGCTCGCGACGCTGCCGAAGCCATTGCCAAAGGCCTGCGGCTGCGTGACGAGATGCGCCACAACGACCTGATCAGCGTCGCCTTTGGCCCGCATGCACCCTACACAGTAGGCGACGAGACGCTTAGTCGTATCCGCACCCTTGCTGACGAGCTGGATATGCCAATTCACATGCATATCCATGAGACTGCCGGCGAAGTAGCCGACGCCGTTGCTCAGAGCGGAGTGCGACCGCTACGCCGCCTGCAGCAACTGGGCCTGCTCAGCCCCCGTCTGCAAGCAGTGCACGCTACCGAGATAAACGACGAAGACCTTGAACTACTGGTCGAGTACGGCGTGCAACTGATCCACTGCCCCGAATCAAACCTCAAGTTGGCCAGCGGCATGATGCCGGTTCAACGCCTGCTGGAGAGCGGTCTGAATGTGGCTCTGGGTACCGACGGCGCGGCCAGCAACAACGACCTGGACATGCTCGGCGAAATGCGTACCGCTGCCATGCTGGCGAAAATCGTCAGCGGCGCTCCCACAGCGTTAGATGCCCATAGCGCGTTGCGCATGGCCACGCTCGCCGGAGCACAAGCACTGGGACTCGACGAAGAAACCGGCTCTATCGAAATAGGCAAGGCCGCCGACCTGACTGCCATTGACCTGTCAGGACTGGCCCAGCAACCGCTCTATCACCCTGTTTCGCAGCTGCTCTACACCTGCAACGCCAGCCAGGTAAGCGACGTCTGGGTCGCCGGTCGCAGCAAACTGCGCGACGGTCAACTGGTTGGAATAGACACGCAATCCATTCTCCAGCAGGCCCGCAGCCTGGCTGAACTCATCGCCAAAGGGGATACCCATGAGTCTTAACGTCGATCGCGCCGAAATCGCCAAGTTTGAAGCGCTGGCAAGCCGTTGGTGGGACCGCAACAGCGAATTCAAACCACTGCACGAGATCAACCCCCTGCGCACCAACTGGATCGACGAGCGCGTCGGTCTGGCTGGCAAGAAAGTGCTGGACGTTGGCTGCGGCGGCGGCATTCTGGCCGAAGCCATGGCCCAACGCGGCGCCCAAGTTACCGGCATCGACATGGGCGAGGCGCCGCTGGCAGTTGCCCGCCTGCATCAACTGGAGTCCGGCGTCAGCGTTGAGTACGAACAAAGCACCGCCGAAGAATTCGCCGAGCAGCATGCAGGCACCTTCGACGTGGTGACCTGCCTGGAGATGCTGGAGCACGTACCGGACCCGGGTTCGGTTATCCGCGCCTGCGCCCGCCTGGTCAAACCCGGTGGTCAGGTGTTCTTCTCGACCATCAACCGCAACCCGAAGTCCTTCCTGTTCGCGATCGTCGGCGCCGAGTACGTTCTGCGCATGCTGCCACGTGGCACCCATGAATTCGCCAAGTTCATTCGTCCGGCCGAGCTAGGCGGCTGGATTCGCGAGGCGAATCTGGACTTGCAGGACATCACCGGCCTGACCTTCAACCCGCTGACCCGCACCTACAAACTGGAAGCCAATGTAGACGTAAATTACATGGTTTCCTGCCAGCGTGGAGCCGACGCCTGATGCTGCGTGGCGTCCTGTTCGATCTGGACGGTACTTTGCTGGATACCGTCGATGACTTCATGGCGGTCATCGACAGCATGCTGGAAGAGCACCAGCGCCCAAGGGTCGCGCCCGAGCTGATCCGCGCTCAAGTGTCAGATGGCTCGGTTGGCATGCTGTCGGTCGCCTTTGCGACGCGACCCGGTGAACCCGGCTTCGACGCCCTGCGCGAAGAGTTTCTCAGCCGCTATGAACGCGCCTTGGCCGTACACACCCGCCCATTCCCCGGCATCCTGCCACTGCTCGACTGGCTGGATAGCGAAGGCCTGCCCTGGGGCGTTGTTACCAACAAACTAAGCCGCTTCAGTATTCCGCTGATGGAGCAGATTGGCTTGGCAGAACGTTGCGGCAGTCTGGTCTGCCCGGATCAGGTGAGCCGCGGTAAGCCGCACCCGGAGCCGGTACTCAAAGCCTGTAACGAGATTGGCATCGCCCCTGAGCACTGCGTTTTCGTCGGTGACCATCTACGCGACATTCAAGCCGGGCATGCCGCCGGCATGGCCACCATCGCCGCTCTCTACGGCTATCTGCCGCCCGGCGAAGACCACAGCCTCTGGCAGGCCACCCATAGCGTTCATTCCGCCGTTGACCTGCAGCCGTGGCTGCTGAGCCGGCGTCATCTGGAGACACCCCATGTTTGACTACACCGCCCCTGCCAACCTGCTGGCCGGACGCGTCATCCTGATCACTGGCGCAGGCGACGGCATCGGCCGTGCATGCGCCCTCAGCTGTGCCGCTCACGGCGCCACCGTCGTGTTGGTAGGCCGGACCCAAAGCAAGCTCGAGGAGGTCTACGATGCCATCGAAGCGGCAGGCCACCCGCAACCTGCGCTGTGCCCGCTAAATCTCGAAACAGCCACAGAGAAAGACTACGAAGACCTCGCGGACCAATTGTTTGACGCGTTTGGCAAGTTGGACGGCCTGGTACACAACGCCGCCGAGCTCGGCCCACGCACCCTGCTCGACAGCGTCAAGACCGAAGCCTGGATGCGGGTCATGCAGGTCAACGTCAACGCGCCCTTCCTGCTTACCAAAACCATGATGCCGCTGCTGCGCGCGTCCAGTGATGCGTCGGTCGTCCTGCTGTCCTCCAGCGTCGGTCGCAAAGGTCGCGCGTACTGGGGCCCCTACGCGATCAGCAAGTTCGCAGTGGAAGGCATGATGCAGGTTCTGGCAGACGAACAGGACGGCACCAGCAACATCCGGGTCAATAGCCTCAACCCGGGGGCCACCCGCACCCGCATGCGGGCCAAGGCATACCCGAACGAGCCAGTCGAGACCAACCCCGAGCCGGAAAATATCATGCCGGCGTTCCTCTATTTGCTGGGCCCGGACAGCCGCGACTGCAATGGCCAAGCGCTGGACGCACAGTAGGACGAAATATTGACGAAGTATTGCCGCCACTCAACCACACTCCCGGCTGATGGCGGCATTTTTTTGCCACCTACGCGGCAAAACCCTCAAAATATATATATAAGCAACTGATATTTAACATGTTTTTATAATGGCACATTGATTGCTTTGAAACCTACAAAGCACATCAATGGGATCAGCCATCATGTCACTGCAAGGAAACACCATCGACTTCGACTCCGCCCGCGTCAAGCTTGGCCAAAGCCATGCCCACAAACGCCGCAGCGGCAAGCCGACCGTTAGCCTTCAAGACACCCAGCGCGAATTGACCCAGACCTTGCAAACCAGTCTTGAACTGGATCGGGTGCTTGGCCTGTTCTTCGGCGCATTGCAGCAGCTACTGCAAGTGGATGGCCTCGAGTACCGTCACACCAATTCCAGCACTCCGGTTGCACACGGCCAGCAGGGCGTCCACCGCTGCAGCTACCGAATGTCACATGCCGGCAGCTATCTCGGCGAGCTGCAACTGAGCCGCCAAAGCCGGTTTACCGAAGCTGAACTGATCAGCATCGAAGGCCTGCTCGCCACCTTACTGTTCCCGCTGCGCAATGCTCTGATGTACCGAGAAGCCTTGGCTTGTGCGCTAAACGACACGCTGACCGGGGCAGGCAATCGCCTCGCACTCAACCAGAATCTGGAGCGCGATATTCGCTCCAGCACCCGCAACGGTCAGCCGCTGTCCCTGCTGGTCCTCGACGTTGACCACTTCAAGAGCATCAATGATCGCTACGGCCACGCCTACGGAGATGAAGCCTTGAAAGCCGTCGTCAGCTGCGTCACCGCCACGCTGCGCAACGTTGATGGCTTGTATCGTCTGGGCGGTGAGGAGTTTGTGGTCCTGCTGAACAATACTGACGCTGAGGCGTGTCACTTGGTTGCCGAACGCATCCGCCAGTCAATCGAACACTTGCAGTTCCAAATTGACGGCCAGCCATTGCCTATGACCGTCAGTCTCGGCCACGCAACCCTGCGCTCTCAGGACAGCGCCAGTACACTGCTGGACCGTGCCGATCAGCGCATGTATCAAGCCAAGCGCAGCGGCCGCAATCAGGTTGTAGGAGAAGAATAGAAAGATCGGGAGCGGTGAATACCGCCCCCGTATTGGCTCAGTGGGTCTGAGCCGGTTTGTTCGCCAGATAGTCTTCGAACAGCAGATTGGCATTGCCCAGCGACATCAGGTGAGCGTAGACCCAGCCAAGAAAACCCGCCTTGTTCAACGCGAGAACCTGCTCATCGGCAAGCGCGAGGAAACGCTCCTCGTCGACCGCGTGGAAATCCTTCAGCACAAAGCTCTCGCCACTGACGTGGGTCAGTTTCAGTGTGCGCGGGACCAGCAAATCCATTTCACGCAGCATCGACACGAACTGGCGAGTGCGCTGCATTTCAGCGGTAAAGTTCTGCAGGAACTGAATCATTTCATCGAGGTAAGCGCTGTTTTCCCCTGACTCGGCAAACAGCTCTCGACCTTCTTCTTCGTTCCAGCCTGCATACCCTTCGTCAAAGCAAACGGTGAACTCGTCGTTCTCCGACTGAGCCAACACGAAGGGGTAACGACGAATGAAGGCCGGGACATAGGTATTTGAACGCCACTGCCCTGAGTCGCCGACAAAGCTGTTCAATCCCTGTTTCAGGCCCATCAGCGCAATTGGGCTGAGGCCGTCGCCCTCACCAATAAACACAATCGGGTAACTGCGCGCAGCCTGAAAAAACTCCAGGCCAGCCAGCGGGACAATGTGTGTCCCCGCTGCAAACTCGCATCCCTTGTCCGTCTTCAGCTTAAGCGCCTTATGCTGATCACGGTTAAGCGCCTTGATTTCCTTGTAAAGCAACAGCGTTGACATCCATCTACTCCCTGTCCGGGGTCTGACCCGGTTATTGCGTTTTTCCCAATGCCCGAGACTATCTGAAAACCAGCTGCAACAGTACCTGTCCGCTGTCCTGATCGGGCACTACGTCCTTGAATGCACCTGCTACCAGCAGGCTTGCAGAAACTCGGTCATTCCACCAACGGCTATTTACCCCTGCACCGCCGCTGATCAGGTCAACATCTTCATCACCCAGCTCCATGGCTCTGCCGTAGTCCATGAATACAAACGGCTGCCACCGCTGACTGAGATGCCAATAGCCCTCGACGCTGAAATTGACACCCCAGGGCGCAGTAATGATGCCCGGCTCGTAGCCGCGCTGGGCACTGATACCGCCGAATTGTTTGTGCAACGCCGACGGCAGTTCTTCCTGACGGGTCGAATATTGCCATCCGGCCTTGCCGACCAGCTCGTAAGCCTCGCCCAGTTGACGCGATGAGTACAGATCACCGGTCAGAATCGTGAAGTTGCCGCTGTCGCCGGTCAGCGCATTATCCGGCGACGCCTGGCGAATACGTTGTTCGTAACGGGTGTACCAGGGCGCTGCTCGATACTCAAACTGCCCCTTGACGAAAACTTCCTGAATATCCACTTCGCTGAGCGTCACACCCTCAAGCGTCGTTTCCGAGGTTTGAAAGGTATAGCCAACACCGCCCAATAGCAGCCAGCGGTCCGACAACCACCAAGGCTGATCAAACCCCAGACCATAGTTGCTTGAGTCACCCTCAATATTGAGGTCCGCAAGCGGCCCGCGCTTGATCTCCATGCTGTTTGCACCGGCCTCGATCCAGGCAAAGCCGTTACTGCGGGTAACCGGACGGGTGTAACGCAGGTTCATGTACTGACTGCCGCGGGTCCCTACCAGCACGGCACTGAGGTTGTCTGCAGCGCCTGTGGGAGAGAACCAGTTGAAGGTGCCGCCAAGCTGCTCGTAGCCTGTGCCTTCACTGCCGTAGTTGTTGGCAAACAACGACCAGTCAAAGCGGTCCGGCTCAAAACGCTCAACGTCTACCCGAGTAGTTCCAAAGCGCTCGCCCGGGGCAAGCCCTGCGGAGAGTTGCGGCCCCTGGCTGGTTGAGTTAAAGCGGCGAATCGCTTCAATCAGCATCGGGCTGTCCAGCGTTTCTCCCTCGGTCAGGTTCAAGCGGTCGCGGTAGAAACTTTCCTTGACCCCCTGCTGCTCACCGCTGAAGACCACGCTATCCAGCTTGGCCTCAACCAGAACCACGCGCAGCTGTCCGTCTTCGAGTGACTGCGGCGGAATGATCGCCCGCGCCGTCAACTGCCCGCTGTCGGCGTAACGCTGATTCACCTCACGGATCATTTCGTTAAGGTCGGCAAAGGTAATCTCCTTGCCGACATAGCCGCTGGCAATCTCCCTCAGCTCGTCTTGTGCCAGGAACACCGACGGGTTGAAGCTGATGCCGTTCAACACGAAAGGCGGGCTCTCGGCGGGCAATGCATCACCCTGCTCTGGCTGTTCGCCCTGAATAGCAGGCACTTCGATACGCCGCGCGCGCTCTTCAATCTGCTGCTGACGTTGCTGGGCGTCTATCTGCTCGCGCTGCAAGCTCGGATTCAGTTGCCCGGCGCTGACGCCACCGGGCAAAACCTGAGCTTCGACAACACAGGGCAGCATTGCAGCTGCCGCCAGCATCCATACTCGCTTACTGCTCCTTGCCTGCGTTGTCATCAGATATCCCACCGTTCCTCTTCATCATCGTTGTTAATTGGACCTTGCGGCCATTGCAGGTTAACCGGCCCGTTCAGCCCCGGGATCTGAACCTGCATGCCCGGCGCTTGCGGGATGCCAGCGGCTTGATTCATCAACTGTCCCAGGCGCAATGCCATGAGGTCAGGTGTCAGCATTGCTTGCGCGTAGCGCGCCGCGGTAATGCCCTGATAATCGACACCGCCGTCCTGGTGCCCCTCGGCGAAGTTCGGCACCCGTACCAGGTGAGTCGTGTCGCGGTGCAACACGTAGGCATTGGTGTAGCTGGTGAGGTCGGTCTGGAATAACCAGAACGCCTTGTCCAGTTCATACAGCTGCACGTTGGCTTCCGGCAGATAGACAGGCGACAGGTTATCGGCAATCAGCAAGACCTGAGGCGTGCTCAGTCGCAGATAATCGGCGTTGCGAACATCAGCAAACCCGGCGACTGAGGCAGTCGTCTCGAAGTCGGTGTAGGTCATGTCCAGCAGCGTGGTCAGCACCGCCCGAGCCTGCAGACGAGTAACAAAGCGATCGCCGGGGGCACCCTGATTATTCAAGCCTTCTGCCAACAGCTGCAGTACGCCAGTACCGGTATGCTCGCCCACCAACTGAATGTCCTGCGCATGCAGATCAGCCGACTCTCCCAAATGAGCATCGGCAACACTGATAGCCGAGCCAGCCCAGAGGCTCATGGTGGGCGCGACGACCTGACGGAACTCGATCACTGCTGGTGAAGCGACGCCATTACGCCAGCCGGCGTTGGCGGTCAGGCCGCCGTCAGCCACTACCTGGTCACCACGGGTATCAAGGAGGCTGTCGAGCAGCACCTGACCACCAGCCAGCAGGCGCTGGAAGCTGATTTCCTCGTCAGCTTCCCACTGCTGATATCCACCGCTACTGCTGGTATCGGCAACCCGAATGAAACCGCCGGATAGGAGATCCACATCGGTTCCTGCCGTCAGGTTGCCCAGGCTGATGCCGTTGGCCTGAGCCTTCACGGCCCCACCAGCGGTAAGCTCCGGCACACTGAACAGCCCACCTGCAAGCACATCGACGTTCCCATCGGCGTCGATGTGCTGACCGACGGTGACCGCACCAGCGGCCTGCAGATCGACGTTGCCACCTGCTTCGATTACCTCATCAACATTGATGAAGCCGTCAGTAATGACAGTGACATCACGACCGGCACGCATCCCCAGCAGATCCACGTCACCGCCGATCTGGAAGAAGATATCGCGGCCAGCTTCCGCATAGCCGCTAACATTCAGGTTGCCACCCAGACCAATGGTAAGGTCGCGGCCAGCAGACAGCGACAGACGCTGAGCCGAGTAACTGTCCATTGTCAGATCACCACCGGCGATAATGCCGATGTCTCGCAGGGCAATTACCTGGCGCGCGTAGATGTCGTTGACCGCACGCATCTGCACATCCGAGGTGTAGCTTTGCGCACGACCCAGACTCAGGTTGTTACCGGAGATATACAGCTGATCTTCTGCCGCTAGGTTGCCGCCGATCACATCCCCATCAGCCTCGACAGTCAGATCATCACCGCTATACAGGTGGTCAGGTACAAGCTCGGCATCATTGGTCACTGGCGTGCCGAAGCGAATGTCGCCAGCAGATCCCGCGAGGGTCGTCAGGGTCATATTCTGGCCCGCGCGCCCCAAACCAAGAGTCAAATTACCGTTGGCCTGCATATCAATGGTGTTAAGCGCTTGTGCCTCAGAGACCGTCAGGTTGCCACCAGTGACATCGATAGCACCAGCCGGAGTGGACAGCGTACCTGCACTCAGGCTACCTACCGCAGTCAAACTGATGTCAGCGGTAGTGCTGGTAATGTCACCCAGCGCCGCCGAACCGCCTTGATAGGACACTCCGCTGCCTGCCTGCGCATTGCCGCCGTTAACGTGACCACTGGCCTGCAGATCGAGCTCGCCGTCCACCAGCAAAGAGGTGTAGCTGTTGATCACGTCGGTCGCACCTTGCTGACGAATCAGCGCGTTGCCGCCCGCCTCAACAGCGCCAAGGCGCCAGCTGCTGGAGGTGAGCAGATCCAGGTGATCACTGACGGACAGCTGGTCCACGCCAACTTGAGTCAGATTAAACCGCGCGTCGCCATTGCGCGCAGTCAATGTGCCGGCTTCCAAATGCGCACCGGTGAATTCGACACCAAGTCCCGCATCCAGGCTAGTGACCGACAGTACGCCATCAATCTCGCCAGATACGCCCGCACCTGAGGTGATCTGATCCAGCGTCACCTCACCTGAGGTGCGCAGCCACTGATCGCCAGCCAGACTGATTAGATCCCCGCCATTAACCGGGCCAAAGATGCTCAGATAGATGCCGCCAGTGTCACTGCGCGCGCCCACCTGATCACCCGCGACCCTGACATAACGGCTAGATGCACCGATATCGCCCTGTGCATTCAGCGCCAGCGCGCCAGCAGCAGACCACATCAGTCCATCAGCATTCTGCTCGATGGTTGCGGCCGTCAGACTGATACCCGCTGCGGAACCATTGGCGGTTAGGTTGCCCAGCGACAGCTGATTGCCAGCTTGGCCGATGATGCCCCCGGCAGCCTGAATCTCGGTGCCGACGTCAGCCAGCCAGTTATTCTGCACGTCTACTGCCAGGGCGCCCAACTGCCAATCGCTGGTTTGCTGCAGGTTGTAGATATTGGCCAGATCCAAGCGCCCCGTTACCTGCAGCTCGTTGAATCGCAGCGCACCCGGTGTTGATGTCAGCCCCTGAATACCGCCCAGCCAGGCATTGCCACCCACATCCAAATTGACCAGATCACCCGGGTTGGAGGAGATATTCAAACGCTCGCCGTCGCGGCCAATATCGCCGCTGACGGTCAGATTGATATCCCCACCAGCCAGATGTTCAACTTCCTGCCAGACGCCACCAAAGCTGTTGTCCTTAACGAACAGACTGCCATTGTCGACCTGCAGTCGGATGCCCTGACGGCCTAGCAGGTAGTCAACGGTCAGATCATCGTCATGCACCAGATTCAAGCTTTGTGCACGAGCGGTCAGGGTGCCTAGCGCTTTCAGATACAGGGCTTGATCAGCGCCGCCAATGGTGCCGCCCGCATCCAGCAGAATATCGTTGCCATTGATGACCAGGTTATTGCCATTGGCGCTGGTGATACTGCCATCGGTCTTCAGCTCAATGCGATCGCCCGACACTCCATAGAGGTTGAAATCAGTGGTACCGCCGAGGAATACATCGGCGTCAGCCTGCACACTGATATTGCCGCGGGCAGCGATGTCAACGTCCTCACGCTGGATGATCCGGATGATGTCCGGATTGTCAGCATCGATGACGATGTCGTCGGCCTCAGCACCAGCCAACGCGGCGCGCTGCTCGGTAGTCAACCCGGCAAACCCGCTGGACAGATCAATCACGATGTCCTCAGCCAGAGTGCTGCCAACGGCATTGGCACTCAGGATGACGTTGCGAGCATCGATGTTGAGCCCTTCCACCTTCCCGGCACCGGCACCACCCTCGCCGCGCAGCAGGCCGCGGGAGATGGAGTACAGCAGTTGCTCAGTGCTCCAGCTTGAACCCTGCGCCACACCATCCAACTCTGCCGCGCTCAGCACGTAACTGAATCCGGCGTTGTAGCTCTGCCCACCAAACTCTGCGTGCAGACTCTGATACTCGGTGGCCAGATCAGCCTTGTAGTCAGCCAGTTGCTGATCATTCCAGCCGTAGACGTCGCGAAGCTGAGTTTCCTGAGCAGCGTTCAGCGTCGGCTGGAAGTCCGGATCATAGTCATCAGCAACCAGATCACCACCCTCGAGGCGCAGGTTACGCAACTGCCAGTAACGGCTGTAGCGGGCATTACCTGCATTGACCAGCGCAGTCTTCTGCTGCTCCAGCGCCTCTTCGGCGCCAGCACCGCTGAGCTGCATCTCTTCCCAGAGAGCAACCAATTCATCCAGCGAACGCAGATCAAAGGTGTCATTAGCGTTGCCATCGAGCAGGTCACCGTCGACAACGCTGATGGATGCATCACCGCCGGCAAACACTTGGTTCACCAGCAGATCACCTGAGACCTCTTCTACCGCCACATCGCCTACCGCCGACGCAGTAAAGAGCGCAGGATTCGACGGGGCGGACGACAGCCCGTCCGTGTTGTTTGTATTGATCTTCAGCGCCGAGCCAAGCTCTCCCAGGGAGCCCTGAGTGCTGGTCAGATTGATCGCGTGACCGCCGATGACGGTGCCGCTATTGGCTGTCACATTGCCCTGCGCGGACAGGTTGATATCGCCAAAACGCGTGCTCAGATCAGCGAGGTTGACGCCACCATTGAGTGCCTGCAGGTAGACGTTGCCATTCTGGTTGATTGCGCTCAGCGAACCACCGGACATTTGAACATTCAGTGCCTGCGCCTCGGTGCCAATGCCCACCTTGGTGCGCAGACTCAGATCCTTGGCAGCAACAACGTACTCTTCGGAAGCCTGAGTAAGGTTGTTGGCGTCAATGCTGGTGGTGCCCGTCTCGTTAAAGATCGAGCCTGCCAGCACAACGTTGCCATTGGCGGTCAGCGTGACTCGACCGGTGTCGTTACCGATAAAGCTGATACTGATCGGCAGATCGGCGCGTACGGTCTTGCGGACGATTTCCTTCTTGCCGCTGGTGATGGTTTCACGCTCGTGGTAACGCGTGACCTGACACCAGATGAAGTGCTTGGCGCAGGACGTCCAGTGCTCCTTGACCGAAATCGGCGTATCGGTACTGACGGTGCTGCTCTCATCCATCACCTCGCCCGCCGACAGGCTGGAACCACCAGAAGTCAGATAGTTGCCCATGTAGTCCGCGCCGGGAATGAACGTCGGCGGACCTTCACGGCTCTCGACCAGCTTTTCATAGTCCCACTCACCGGTCTTGATCAGGCTCCAGAACTTGTCTACATAACGCTCATACACCTGCGTCTCGGTGTAGTCCTGACCGGTCAACCAGACATAGCTGCGCCCCTCGCGCACGGCGTAGCTGGTGTCACGGGTGCTGTCGTAGGTCGCGACACGGTAGGCATCGGTAGTTGCCACTTGATTGCTCAAGCCGCGATAGACCTGAATGTCATCCCCTACGCGCTGGTAGATGGTCGAGGTAACGGTGTCATTACCCTTGAAATCACCGCTGTAGTTGATGTCGTTGATCCGCAGCGTACCCTCGACTCCGGACCCAAGGTCAATGCCGGAGATCTGCAAGGTACGACTGCTGTTGTTGACCACGTTGACGCGGCTATAGCCGTCCAACACGTTGATTTGACCGTTGCCAGTGCTGAGAATATGGCCGGTCAGTTCCATGTAACCGCCGCCGACTTCCACCGCGTCAAGCACGATGTTGCCGGTCTGGAAGTCATAGCTGTAACCAACGGTACCCGTGCGGGCATCGCTCGGACGCAGCTGGTAGTAGCGCTCGCCAGTACCCTTGGTGAACGCAGACGACGCCTTGAGGAAGTCAACGCTAGTGAAATCAGCCTCGTTGATCACGACCGACCAGTCGGCAACACCGCTTTGCAGCAGACCATTGATATTCAGGTACTGGGCGCTGATCGCGACATTGTTGCCGGCGACGGTACCGGTACCCGCAACCGGGCCATCCAGATAACCGTCAGTCACGTTGGAGCTTGGATCACCACCAACATGGTAGAACGGCGTCGACGAGTTGAGGATGAAGTCACGGCCCGCGCTGACACTGATGCTTTGCGCACGCACTTCGCCGTTGATGTTGACGCTACCGTAGCTGGCAGTCAGCGACACATTGCCGCGCAGGTTGCGAATGGCACCCGTGACGTAGAGGTCCGGCGCAGGCTGCTTCAACGTGAGTCCATTACCGAGGTCATAACTGCCGCCGGTTGACGGGTTGTAGCTGTTGATGATCGTGATCTGCGGTGCAGGCGAGTTGGCCGCAACGACGATTTCACCAAACCCGGCACTCACGCCGCCCAAGTTCGCGTTGGTGATATCGGCGTTGTTCTGCATTGATGCGCCGTTGAAGCGCAACAGGCCGCCTTCGCGATTGGGAATTTCCAGATCGGTAATACTGAGGAACGCAGCGCTCTTGTTGGTGATCTCGATACTGGCATCGCCCGGTGCGCGCAGATTACCGCTGCCGGTCAGCGTATCGCCGCGAACCAGAATGTTGCCCGGACGGGCAATAATCGGGTCGACCTCAAGAATCTGGATGGTGATGTCGCGCGGCAGGGTATCGAAGTTAAGATCGCCCTCTCCCTCGATCACACCACCCATCTCCAGATACAACTGAGTCATGCGCTGACGCAGCAGTCGCAACTCGGCTTCAATCGCCAGGCGATCCGGTTCAGACAGCCCGTAGTCACGAAGCTGTTTGTTCAACTGCTCCTCGCGAGCACTCAGAACCTGAACGTATTCACCAGTCTTCAGCTCGTAGGTGATGCCATCACTGACCTCACCCACCACCACCGACACGGTCTCGTTGGTGGTATCAAAGTCCAGGCTGTTAATTTCCAGCACCTGGTGATTGAAAATACCGCTGTAGACATTGCCGTCAGCAACAACGTTGGAGCTGTGCCCGTTCTCGGTGTAGTCGTAATTGATGTCGAAGGACACTTCACCGGCACCGACCAGCTTACCAAGGCCGTTCACAACGGCTGCGGCGGCCTCACGGTAGAGGTCCTTGCCAACCCCCTTGCCGGTGAGGTTGCCATAACCCTGCTCGGCATAGGCGTAGACATCGGCCACACTCTCGACCAACGCGCCGCTGGCAATAGTGATGTCCTGATCGCGCTGATAGATTGCCCGCGCAACCGGATCGTTGTTGACCGGGAAGGCGGTGTTGTTCCAGAGGTCGGTACGAGCGACCAGCGTGGCCGAGTTGGCTTGTCCGGCTGCATCGGCGCCCGCCAGCAGCTTGACGTCGCCGTAGGCACGCAGATGTGCGCCACTCTGAATATCGACCGCGTGCTGAGCGTTGACTCGCGCCAGACTGTAGCCCTCTGCCGCACCGGCCAGACCATAGGCCTTGGTGTTGGCTCGCGCATCGATATCCGAGACGGTCGAGCTGGCCAGTGTCATTGCGCCAACGCTGTAGACGTCCGCTCCGCTGCCGATGACGACGGAGGCATCCGCCTGCTCGACATCAACGCGAGACTCGGCACGGGTCACCGCGATGGCGCCACCGGCGTCCAGTTTTACCTTGTCCCGCGCATAAAAATCATTCTTCGCCAGAATCACCAGCGCACCCGGATCACGCCAATCGCCATCTACTCGCAGATTGGCGTTATCACCAACCAGAGCTTCAGTGTTGAAACGCACAGTGGTAATGCTCTTGGCCGCTGGCAAGTCAACCACCCCGCCGGAGCCGGAGGTGACGTTGTAGTTGCTGCTCTCGGACTTGACCAACTTGCCCAGTGCAGATTGGCTGTAGTCGCCGACGCTCAGCACGGACCCGCCCAACAACTGGCTGCGTACCTGTGCATCCACCGTATTGGTAGCGTATGCGCCGCTGGCACCAACCAGGCCCGCATTGGTGCTGTCGACAAAGGCGTTGACGTAACTGGTATGCGCGGCATCCAGCGTCGCGCTATCAGCCTGCAATAGCCCACCAGCCGCGCCCTGAGCCAGCCAGTTGGCCTCGGTAACACCATCATCCCAAGTGTTAGCCTGCACCGCCGCGCCACTGATCAAGCCGCCCTGACCCGCAACGCTGCGGGCCTCTGAATCGTTGGTTGCGGTGGCGGCAACACGCAGCTCAGCCAAGTCACCAGAGAACGCGCTACTGATATTGGTTGCGGTGGTGTTGGTTGACCCTGCTTCAGCGATATTGGCACCAATACTCAGCAAGCCGACAGTCACGCCGCTGGTATTAGCCCGTTGACGACTATCGGTAAAGGCCGTCAGCGTCCAGTTTGCACCCTGACCGCCAGCACTCAAGCCCACCAGTTGGCTGCCGGCGGCGCCCGTCACCGTGCTGCTGGTGTTGTTCACCGCCCGCGCGACAACCGCATTGACCGACAGTCCAAGACCGCCAGCTACACCGACACCGTGTGCATTAACCGAGTCCGCCGAGCCGTTGCGCTGCACCGACGCATTGATGATGCCTTCGTGCGCGCTCAGCTTGCTGCCGCTGGCGAGAGTGACATCAGCCGCGGCCTCAGCATTGGCCAGCAAGATGGTGCCCCCCATAGCCACCGCACCACCTACTGCAACACCCAAGCCTTCCGTTTCCAGCTGCGGGGTTGCTGTAGCGGTCAGTGACAAGCTGTCTGCCGCGATCAGCTCTGCGTTTTCGCCAACGCTGATGCGTGCCTTGCTGGCGTCATGTGCTGTAGCAACGGTAGCCTGAACACCCGCCAGCAGACCACCCGAGGCACCCTGTGCCTTGACCTTGCTGCTGCCTTCGGAGCTGGCAGCCAGGGTAATGTCGTCATCGGCTGAAAGTTCTGCATCCTCGTCGACAGAGACACTGACGTCGCTGTTGCGCTCACCGACCGCAACCACAATACCTGCAGCCCCGCCAGCGCCAAACTGACCGCCCAGGACGCTCACTTCCAGTCCCAGCGCATCCGTTGCAGCAGCCTGCAACCCGGTGGTGTTCAGGTCACCGCCGAGACGGCTGGAGACAGTGTTATCCATGACCGCAACGCCGACCCCAGCACCTAAGCCAACACCAAAACCGGCAGAGGCAGTGAAGGCGTCGATGACAACCGCATTCTTGTCGTTGTAGAGATTGACGGTTTCAGCGCTGACATCAAGCTGATCGCTGGTCAATGACAGCGGGTCAACTTCTGCACTGACTCGCGCGTTCGACATGGTAAAGCTGGCAGCAGCGCCCACCGCTGCCGTACCTGAAAGCTGCGCGGAGCCACTGAGGTTGTAGGTATACAGCGCGTCTGTTGCTTTGACGTTGACGTCACCCAGCGCGTCTACCTGCCCCTGACTGATGCGGGCAACGGTTTCATGCTGGTAGCTGGTGCCATCTTGCAGGCGACCACCGGTGCTGCCGACCTGACCCTGCTGATTGACCCAGTCGGTCTCGCTGCTGTTGCTGCGAGTCACAACGTCGTATTCACCGGTGCTGCTGTTGTATTCGGTTGTTTGATAGCTGGTGTTCGCGGTTTCGCGCGAGGTCATGCCATCGACCATGGACAGACTGCCGTTACCGTCCTTGTCCAGCTCGTCCATCGCGTCGACATCGTCCGTCTTCGCTGCGCCGGAGCCAAGCACGATCACGCCGATGCTGCCACCAAGCGCGGCGCTGCCACCGATGCCACCGGTGACGGTGTACAGCTGCACGTCCGTTTTACGCAGCGCGGTGAGATCCAGATCACCGGACAACCAGAGGTTGCTGTCCAGCAACTGCGCGCGGGTCGCATTGTTGGCGACCAGAACGTTGGCGCTGGCACCGAGCGAAACACCGCCCGCCGCGGCAGACCCAGCGTTGCTCAGGGCATTCAGTTGATCGGTAGCCGAGACGGTCAGGTTGGCTGCGCGCTCAGCTGCACTACCCAGATCCAGGCGACCTGCCCCTGCTTCGGTTTTGTTCTCGATCACCATGACGTTGACCGAGCCAGCAGCACCGACGCCGCCACCGGAAACGCTGACGCTATTGGCGAGCACGCGTGTGACGCTGCTTGCAGCAATGCTGACGTCACCTTTGGTCATGACCTTGGTGCGCCCCTCGCTGGAGCCATCCTGTGCGCCTACCCAGGCACGAACCACACTGCGGTTGTAGCCAACAGCCACACCTGCACCCGCACCCACGGCACCACCACTGGCGGTGTCTGCGCTCGGCGCCAGACTGTTAATCGCATCAGCCGAAACCGTTAGGCTGCCAACCTCCAGATCGCTTTCCTGGTCGACCAGCGCCTGGGTCGTGCCCTCCAAGACCAGCACGCTCGCGCTGCCAGCAATGCCGACAATCGCACCGGAAGCACTGACAACGATATTGCTCGCGGAGTTGGTGGCGTTGGCATCAACATCCATCGCTCCCCGGCTGGTGACCTTGGCACCCCGTACACGCGCAGTGACATCTCGACTAATAACACCGGTGTCCGCTGTTACGGCGACCGCAGCAGCGCCAAGCGACAGCGCCGCATTGAGTACGCCGCCGAAACTGTAGCTGTGGCTGGCCGCACCGACGCTGACCTGCTGATCGGCAGCAGCGCCGACGTTACTCTGGTTAATCTGCGCCTCATCAATAGCCGCAAGTGTAGAGCCACCCAGTACCTGGGTATTGGCGACGCCCCCCACAGAGGCGCTGGCCAGCGGCACCAGAGACACCGCGGCACTGACACTGGTTTGCCCGGCCTGCTGCAGAGACGTAGCGCGTACGGCGACACCTTTGACCAGCTCACTACCGGTCTGCAGGTTAAGTTCAGGGTTGAACTGCTCGGCGTCAGCCCAGGCATCGGTGTCCGGCGCGTTATCAATTTCGCCGTTATCGACAGACACGCCTGCACCCAGCGCCAGCGCGGTCACCTCTGTTGCAGCGTCACGAATGGCTGCTTCGGTTTCGCTTTGCAGTACGTTGACGGTCAACAGGCCTGACACCGCAGCGTTGCCGCTGCCCGCAACGACGCCAGCGTAGGAGTTGATGATGTCGCGGTTGAACGCCGTGACAGCCACATTGTTCTGGGCCAGCACGCCGGCACCGCCGTTGATCAGCGCGCGTGCGCTGGTATCCAGGATGCTGGTCGAGACACCACCGTTCACCGCAGCAGTGCCGGAGAAGCCGCCAGAGACCGAAATGGTGTTGATCTCGGCATCAGACGCAGCCTGCACGGCAAGGTCATTCAGCGCAAAGCCACCATCGGTGTGACGGCCACTGACACTGGCTTCGATATCGTTGTTAATTCGATTGACTGCGGTCGCAACACCTACCGCAACACTACCGGCTGCCGCAATGCCACCCGACAGCGAGTTGACGCTGGAGGCATCACGCGCCTTCACCAACATCTGATCGGCGTCACCGCCGCTGTTGAGCACCCGAGCATAGGTGCGAGCGTCAATGTTGTTGGTGGTATTGGAGAAGACCGCAGCAGCAGTACCGGCGCCGGCTCCACTGAGCGCCAGCGTGTCGATGTTCGCCTGTGTCAGGGCTTCAACTCGCGCATCAGCGCCCGTCGCCAGATCAAGCGAGCTGTCGCTGATCCACGCCTGACGCACCTGCGTTACGGTGCTGACCGCAACCGCACCGGCACCCGCGCCAGCACCCGCGCCCTGAACGTTACCGGCGAGGGTCTTGATATCAACCTCGCCTTCAGTCACCTCGACGGTGAGTGCGGTAGCGCCTTCAACCGAGCTATCTTCGATGCTGGCCGACTCTTCACCGTCCACCACGTTAACGGCAATGGACGCACCGGCTGCGGCCGTACCAGCACCACCACCGCCCAGCGCAGCCGAGCGAATCAACGCATCGCCGCCGCTGGCCAGATTCAAGGTGCCCGACAGTGACAGCGCAGACTCGTCAATTCGCGCGACCCGCTTGGCCAGAATGATATTGTTCACATTAGCAGCGCCGACAGCAGTGCCGCCAGCGCCATTGATCACCGCACCCAGCCCCCAGATAGTGCGGGAACCCTCAGCGGCAGACAGCGACAGACTGCCAACGTTTTTCAGTTCACTGGAAAGAACTTCAGCGCGTTCTTCACCATCCAGAATGTTGGTGGTGGTTGCCCCGTTGACGGACACGGTGCCCGCGCCGCCGCCAGCCACCGCGATGGAGTAGATCGCCTGCTCTACCCCACTCTTCAAACTTGCATCCGCGAAACCGTCGATCACGCTGCTGTTTTGAATCAGCGCACTGCGGTCCGCCGCAATGCGGTTGACCGACGCTGCCAGACCAACAGCGGCGGTGCCGCCGCCCTTCACCGAGCCCGCCAGCGAAGCGATGGTCAGGCCATCTCCGGCGCTGGCGTCCAGCGACAGGGTCTGGTCGCTGCCAGTGGCGTTGACCGTACTGCCGGAAATGCTGACTTCGTCCTTGCCGTTGATGTTGTTGGCCGCAAAGGAGCCGCCTACACCAGCAGTGCCGCCACCAGCCGCGTCGATGCCGATGCTCCAGATCTCACCATCCAGCGCCGAAACCAGGCTAGCGTCACCGCTGAGGTTAACCGTGCTGTCGGTAAGCTTGGCTGCGCGCTCGGCGTCAATCAGGTTGACCGCCACGCCAGCACCAACACCGGCAGTGCCGCCGCCAGCGGCGAGGTTGAAGGCCAGAGACCAGATGCTCGCACCCAGATTCGGCTGGCTGGCGGAAATGGTCAGGTTACGCGCGGTCATCAGCGCTGAGCTGAGTTCCGCTGTCGTGGTGTCAGCAATACGGTTGTAGGTCATCGCCGCACCCACACCAGAGCCGCTGGCCGAGACCGCGCCCGACAACGCTGCCGTAATAATCCGGCTCTGCTGCGCCGCGCTGAGGGAGGCATCGCCGGTCAGCTCGTAGGTACCGCCGATGATATTCGCACTGGCGCTCTGCTGCATGTCATTGATGCTGAACGCGGCGCCAACCGCGGCAGTGTTGGTGCTGCCGGAGATGCTGCCGGCAAGCGAGTAGAAACCACCTGTTTTGAGCGCTTCAACAGTCAGGTCATCAGCCTTGAGCGTACGGCCGGTCATGTCCAGATCAGCCGATACATTGCCGCGACCAATCAGGGCCGTAGCCGAGCCTGCTACCGAGATATTGGAGGCGACCGCCGCACCGATAGTACCCGCGAGCACATCGGTTTCGTTACGCGCGGTGATACCCAGATCACCGGCCAGATCGATATCTGTGTTGGCAACGCTGGCACTGTAGTCACTGCCGTTGTAGACCACACCAATAGCACCGCCAACGGCGGTCTTGCCGCTGGTGCCGGCAACACTGCCGGCAATTGCCAACACCGCTTCGCCAGCGATATCGCCGCTGTCAAACAGGTTACGTGTCGTGGTGTCGGCCGTGCTGGAAGACTCATCGGTATTGGTATCAACACCGTCTTCACTGAACAACTCGTCATTGGTTTCCGATTCGACCTCAATCTGCGAGGCCGCGTTGCTGCCGGTCATGTCCAGGCCGGTTTCGCCAAGCGTGGTATCGGCGTTGGCGTCGTAATTGAAAATATCATTCAACGCATCTCCGCCCGGAACGCTGGCGGCCGCAACCGTTACGTCGTTGCCCGTCAGCGACGAATGACCGTTGCTGGTGGCGTCAACTTTGGCGCTGACCTTGTTGTTCATCACAACGACAAACAGCGAGCCTGCACCAGAGCCACTTTGCTGACCTGTACTCGCGGCGACTGCCAGCGCGCCGGCCAGAACGCGAGAGGCACTGTTGGCCTTCACTTCGAGGCTATCGAAACTAGAAGCGGTGCTACCCAGCCACTCAGCTTTGAGTTCATTGCCCATAATGGCCAGCACCATTGAGCCGCCAGCACTGCCGCCCTTCTCCTTGCTGACCGCAAAGGAACCACCGCCCAGCAGAGAGCGCGAACGGTCGTAGGCATTGACTGCGATGCTGCCGGGCGCTGCGCTGCGCTGCGCGATTTCGCTGTCGATGACCGCCGCGCGCGTGGAGTTGTTGAATACGCCCGCGGAACCCGACAGCGCAACTGCAACGTTGCTCTCGCCACCGGCCGCAACCGACAGACCCAGCCCCATCGCGATCTGATCGCCACCACTGGCGGCCTGAACCTTGAGCAGATCGTTGCTGCGCAGGACGGTGTCCTGCATGAGCGCTTCGGTTACGTTGTTGAGCTGGTTATAGGCAACTGCCCCCGCAAGGGCAGCACTGTGCTGACTCTTGTCACCACCCGACAGCGTCAAAGCACCTGCGCCCGAGCCGCTGAACTGGTGGGTCTGATTGAGTGACAGCACATTGACCTTGCTGCCGTCGGTATCGCGCGGATCAAGTACGATGTTGCCAAGATGGGCGCGGTTCTTCTGACCAGAGACGTTGATGCTGCCTGAAGCCGCAGCGGCAAGACTCAGACCTTCCTTGGTGGTGCCGTCACTACCGTCACTGCCGCTGTCGCCGCTGAACGCGGTCTGCAGCTTGCCCCAGTACTCGCTGATCTTGTTCATCGCCGCTTCGCCAGAGGAAGCCGCTTTGTCCTTGGCGTTCTGTACTTCGCCGGTGATCAGTGCCAGGCCGTTAGTCAGCGATGTCTTGATCGCTTCACTCAGGCTACCAGCCTTCTCTTGCGAGCCAGAATCGGCTGCGCCGCTCTCCGCGGCAACCGCATCCTGCTGTTCCTTTTCCTTCTCGGAGCGCGCCAAGGCGCCGGCAATCGAGAACGCACCGCTCTGACCAGAGCTCTGCGCACTGAGCGTCAGGTCATTGACCAGCCAGTTGCCAGCAGTGCTGTTGGTCAACCCTGCGCCCATATGCTCTGGACGCCAGCCCACGTTATCGCCTACCAACGCATAGACGTCGGTATTGACCACGTTGACCGCCACACCCGCGCCAATACCAACATTCTCCGATGCGGCGATGGCACCGGCAGCGCTCCACAAGCCCAACTGATGTTCGGCATCGATATTGACCGTATCCGCGGTCACGTCGGTGCTGCTGTGGATGGACGCATGCACAGCACTGTCGACCACGCTGACCACAACCGAGCCATTACCTGCAACGCTGGCACCTTTGCCTGCTGACGGACTGACGCCGATGATCAGCTCATCCTGCAGGGCTCCGACGTTAATAACATCCGCACTCAGTTCCCCCCCGGCACCAATACCCGCGATAGCCTGGTTATCGGTAATCTGGATGTTGATACCCGCGCCAACCGCACCGCCATCTTCACTGGTGGTGCCGAACAGTGCGTCGAAATTCCCTGAGATAGCCAACTGCTCAAGCTGATTGTCAGCCGTTACCTGCAACGGCGCGGACCACTCCCAGCCGAGCGTTCGCAGGGCTTCGCGGCGTGTTTCCAGCGCAGTGGTGCTATCGAGCTCTGGCAGCACTGCCGCCAGCAGGCTTGACCACGGAGCCTCATCTGTGGAGGTAGCGGTAAGATTGACGTTATCCCCGGCCCAGGCTTGGGTGTCGATGCGGTTCTGCAAAATCGACAGCGAGCCCGCCATACCGAGCTTGTCGGCTTCGCCAGTCGAGTTCGCGTATTGGGTCGCAATCTTGCCGATGACCGCCTGCGGGCCTTCGCTCAGCAACTTGAGGTTGGCATACACCTGCTTGAGCGAGCTCCAGCGATCCAGTCCGAGCAAGCCGATGGGCTGATCAAACCGGGCGCCTACGCCGATGCGACCGGCACTGACTTGCGTACCATCGCCAATGATCGCGTGGGTCTGCTGATCCAGCTCGGTGTAAACGGCCGCGACACTGAGCGATACTTCAGCGCCATCGGTCGTGCCATCATCGCGCTTGGCGGAAGCGTTGACCGTGCTTTGGGCGGCATTGTGCAGGTTCTTCTGCTGCTGCCAGGCCTGAACCACCAGATCACCAGTGATATCGATTACCGGCGCTGAGCTGCCACCACCCAGCACTGATTTGACGCTGTGGTCGGCCAGCGTCACGTCAATTGCCGACGCCAAACGGAACTTGCTGTCAGTAGCAGGTTTGGAGCCGCCCTCTTCTTTCGACTCCGGCGTAATACCAAAGAACTCCTTGAGACTGTTGCCCAAGTAGTCGGTAACCGGTTTGGCAACCTGTTCGTTGGCCTTTTCCTTGAGTTTGTCGAGATAGCCAGGCTCGGAGGCTCCGGCAGACACAGACACGGAGGTGATCTGCTTGTAGACCACATTGGCTGCATTGACGTTGAGGTTGCGTGCACCAGACAGGTCGGCACTGAACTCGGCATAGGTGTCGCTGTTGTAAAGCGATACGCCAACAGCAGGACCGCCAGTTGCACCCTCACCACTGGCCTTGAAGCTGACGCTGGTCTCGAGTTCCTGCTCGGTCAGGGCCAGTACGCTGACATCCCGATCGACCGTCAGATCGGCGCCGTCGGCAACCACGGCACGCGTGGTGATGTCACTCATCCCCATACCGAAACCAAGACCCATGGTCTTGAGAGCACTGCCCTCGCCGTCCACACTATTTTCAGCAGCTGCAGTCACAGAAAGGCTGTTGTCGCTGTGCGCAACGACCGTGAGATCCTGCCCGACGTCCAGCGTTGCGCCGCTATTGACAGTGACCTCAGTCAAACCGGAAATCTGGCCGTACGCAGCGTCAAAGCCGAACGGAATTTTCTTGCCAAGAACCGGGATGCTCCAGGTGGAGCTGGCCACATTGCGCGAGGTAGACGCCCAAGCGGTCAGGTTTTCAGAGGTATTGATATTGGCAGTGGCGCCAATATCAACGACCGCGTCGGCCTTGGCGATGTAAGCCGAGAGGTTCGGCACCAGCAGCGTCAGCTCGGTAAAGTTGGTGGGCGTTTCGAGGAAAGCGTTGGTGTCCGTAGTCCCGGCGTAAGCCTTGATCGGGTCAGACAGAGTATCCAGCACGTTGGCCCAAGTCTCGGCTTCGGTCCAGCCGTTGTCGGTCGCAAGCTGAGCAATATCCTCCTTGAGGTCATACTTGCTGAGCAGCATCCCGAGGATGTCCCGAGCCACTTCTGCACGCGCATCGGCGGTGATGGTGACGTTGCGCCCGGTAATAGTGCCATCGACATCAATCCGTGCGCTGGCTTCTGCATAGCCGGCCATCTGCCGATTCAAGCCATAGGCATCCAGCGTCACGTCGCCTGCGTTGGCTGCGGTGTCATGCCCGGCGTCGAGCACAGCATTTTCGCCAACGATGATCTCAGCCTTGCCGAGGTTGGCCGACAACCAGGGGTTGGCCTGATACTGAATGCCGTTCTTCAGTTCATCCAGCGTCTGCGCTTCGGCATCCTCATCGCAGAATGTACAGCTGATATCGCTCAGCGCATTCAGCGCAATATCACCAGAACTGCCCGCTCCGGTCGCGCGAGTTACGACCTGGGCGTTGTCGCTGAGGGTAATGGACGGAGATTCGATAGTGACATCGCCGCCGTCCTGACCGTTCTGGCCGCGCGTACTGATCAACGCGTCGCCGTTCATCTCCAGCGATTTGCGAGCGGCAATCTGCACCTGCGCCCCGGAGTCGTCGGCCATCAGTGCGGCCAGCTCGCCGCTAATCTCGACGTTATCGGTTGCGGTGATGACAATCCCGCCATCGCCGCGAACAACACCATCACCGATCGTCAGGCCATCGGTGTTAACCGTGTTGTTAAAGACGGTGCGGGCAACATCAGTGCCCGATTGCATCCCGGCAGTCGCCTCAATCAGCACTGAAGCGCCGTGCAAGTTGATCGAACCGTTGGTGTTGACCATGCCCTTGATGACAATCGCATTGCTGCCATCACTTGCCAGCTCTGCTGTCGGCAACTCGCCAGCGGCCAACTCGGCGACATAATCATCGGCCTGATCCCCGGTCATGGCACCATCGACAACCGCAATTCGGTGCAGGTTGTCCATGGTGGCGGTATTCGGAGTAGTGACGGTCAGACTGCCGACGTTAACCACGCCGGACGCACCGACAACAAAACCGTGCGGGTCGGCAAAAATGATATTGCCGCCAATCTTGCCGCCTTTGAGACCGTTCAGGGTGCCGTTAATGACGGCGCGCGAATCATGCACCAGGTTGACCAGATTATTGGCCCCACCCGGCACATGCAGATTGACCGTATTACCGGAATCAACAGTGAAATTGCCGAAGGAGTTAAAGCCGGTCTGTCCACGCACCGTTGCGGTGGTGATGTCGGTATTGGTACCGGTAACCGCGATCGACGTGTTGGTCTGACCGCCCGCGCCGGTGTGCAGGGTGATGTCGTTGGCGTAGCTCCAGCCTGGAAGCAACCCCGACGCCAGCATCAATGTTGTCAGCGGATGTGGCCTGAAGCTGCGCCCTGCCACCTGCCGTCCTTTGCCCTTCAACTTGCTCCCTGCGCCGCGCATGTCAACCTCGCTGTCGACGAATAAATAAAGCGCGAGACTAACAACTCACGGGAGCGACAACAACCGCAAGTGCCGTAATTACCTCAAAGGTGTTAACCGCAACCCGCTCGTGACAAATATTTGTCACGAGCGGAAAAATCCGACAGCTCACCGCCCGCGTGGAGGCTTGCGTCCGCCGCGCGGCTGACGGGCCTGGTGCATGGACGGCTTGCGCGCCAGACGTTGCAGCTTTTCCTTGTCGCTGGTTTTCATCGCTGGCAGGGCAATCGGCTCCAGGCCGACTTCCATACTGAGCGCATCCAGCTCGTTCTGCTTCAGCTCGCGCCAGCGGCCGACCGGCAACTCAGCACCAAGGAATACCGGCCCAAAGCGAACCCGCTTGAGGCGGTTGACGCGCACGCCCTGAGATTCCCACAGGCGACGCACTTCGCGGTTGCGACCTTCCATCAGACAAACGTGGAACCAGCGGTTGATACCTTCGCCGCCGGAGGACACGATGTCGGTGAACTTGGCCGGACCGTCTTCCAGCATGACGCCTTCCTTCAGCCGCTCGATCATCTCGTCGTCTACCTCACCCATGACGCGCACCGCGTATTCGCGGTCCATCTGCCAGGAAGGGTGCATCAGGCGGTTAGCCAGCTCACCGTCAGTGGTAAACAGCAGCAGGCCGCTGGTATTGATGTCGAGGCGACCGACGTTGATCCAGCGGCCATGCTTGAGGCGCGGCAGGCGATCAAAGACGGTCGGGCGACCTTCCGGATCATCGCGGGTACACACTTCGCCTTCCGGCTTGTTGTAGAGCATAACCCGGCGCACGACTTCGGAGCTGAGGTCGCGGCGCAGCGGGCGTTCATCGATGCTGATCTGATCCATGCTGTCAACGCGGCAGCCAAGCTCGGCGCGCTGACCGTTCACGCTGACGCGACCGGCTGCAATCCAGCCTTCTACTTCGCGGCGCGAGCCCAGCCCCATGCGGGCCAGGACTTTCTGCAGTTTTTCACCAGCGACAGGAGCCGCCGGGCTGTCATTCACTTCAAATTCGTCGGTCATTGGAGCACCTCCCGGTGTAGATAAAAGCGGAGCAGGATAACACCGACACCGAGCGCCAGCTATATCAGTTCATAGGCTCTTCGTCGGAATCATCTGCCTGATCCGGTGCATCGGCAACCGGCATGTCCGCAACCGGCATGTCATCAAAGTCACTCTTGAGATTGGCTTCCATCGCATTAAGCTCATCAAGCAGATTGCGAAAGCCGCTTTGACCTTCTTCCGAATCCAGCGGCTTGAGCGGCTCGACCGGCAGCCAGGGTTCATCAATAGCCACGTCAGCAGTTGCAGACTGCTCACCCTCTCCGGACAAGGCCAACTCGGGCTCCAGGTCCAGCTCATCCATATCACGAACCGCCGCCAGCGGGGGCAACTCGTTCAGGCTGCGCAGGTTGAAGTAGTCGAGAAACTGGCGAGTGGTCGCGTACATCGCCGGTCGACCCGGCACATCGCGATGACCAACGATACGAACCCACTCGCGGTCGAGCAGGGTTTTGACAATCTGGGTGCTCACCGCCACACCGCGAATATCTTCGATCTCGCCGCGGGTAATCGGCTGACGGTAGGCGATCAGTGACAGCGTCTCCAGCAGGGCGCGCGAGTAGCGCTGCGGACGCTCCTCCCACAGCCGTGCCACCCAAGGGCCGTAGGCCTCGCGCACCTGCAGGCGCCAGCCGCTGGCGACCTCGCGCAGCTCGATGGCTCGCCCCTCGTAGCTGGCGGCAATCTTTTCCAGCGCCTTGCGAATGTCGTCGAAGCCGGGCATCCGGTCTTCATCAAAGAGCTCGCGCAGACGGTCTATCGACAACGCACGACCGGCAGCCAGCAACGCGGCTTCAATGATGTGTTCAATCGGCGGCTGACTCATCCTCCCCCCTCGCCTTGACGTGAATAGGTGCGAACGGCTCGTTCTGCACCAGATCAACCAGTTGCTCTTTGACCAACTCAAGCACCGCCATAAAGGTAACAACCACGCCGAGCTTGCCTTCGCTGGCGTTGAACAGGCTGACAAAGGGCACAAACTGCCCGGACCGCAAACGGTCCAGCACCTCGGCCATACGCTCGCGGGTCGACAGGGCCTCACGGGTAACTTGGTGACTCTCGAACATTTCCGCCCGCCGCAGCACCTCCGACAACGACAGCAGCAGCTCCTGCATGCTGACCTCCGGATGGGCCCGGCGGCTCGGCAGCTCACCCACTTCCACCCGCGCAGCCCAAGTCTCTCGGCCCATGCGCGGCAGCGCGTCAATATCCTCGGCGGCTTTCTTGAAACGCTCGTACTCCTGCAGGCGCCGGATCAGCTCGGCACGCGGATCGCCCTCCTCGTCCTCCATTTCTTCAGGACGCGGCAGCAACAGGCGGGATTTGATCTCGGCGAGCATGGCCGCCATCACCAGGTACTCGGCCGCCAACTCCAGTCGCACGGCCTTCATCAATTCGACGTAGGACATGTACTGGCGGGTAATTTCGGCGACCGGGATGTCGAGAATATCGATATTCTGCTTGCGAATCAGATAAAGCAGCAGATCAAGCGGCCCCTCGAAGGCCTCGAGAAAGACTTCCAGCGCTTCGGGGGGAATATAGAGATCCTGCGGGACTTCGGTGTAGGCCTCGCCGTAGACAACCGCTAACGGCAACTCCTGCTGACGACCAACGCCGCGGGCACGATCGACCGCGGCATCGGCGTCTGGGCTGACCTCAGCGTCCTGCGTTGGGTCAGCCATCGTTTACGGCCGGTACTGCAGGCCCATGGCCTGGCGCACTTCAATCAGCGTATCGCGTGCGGCATCACGGGCGCGCTCAGTACCTTCGTTGAGAATAACGCGGACGGCATCCGGGTTAGCCTCGTACTCGGCGGCGCGCTGCTGCATCGGTTCGAGCTCAGCACTGATCGCGTCGATGATCGGCTTCTTGCAATCAATGCAGCCGATGCCGGCGCTACGACAACCTTCCTGCACCCAGTCATGGGTGGCCTTGTCGGTATAGACCTGATGCAGCTGGAAGACCGGACACTTGGCTGGATCACCCGGATCGTTACGACGCACTCGGGCCGGGTCGGTCGGCATGCGACGGACCTTTTCCGAAACTTCGTCGGTGGTGTCACGCAGGGTAATGGTGTTGCCGTAGGACTTGGACATCTTCTGGCCATCCAGACCTGGCATCTTCGAGTCCGGCGTCAGCAGTGCCTGCGGCTCCGGCAGAATGACCTTGCCGCCGCCTTCCAGATAACCAAACAGACGCTCCTGATCACCCAGCGTGATGTTCTGCTGTTCCTTGAGCAGCGCGCGCGCGGTTTCCAGTGCTTCGGCGTCGCCCTGCTCCTGATAGGCCTTGCGCAGCGAGGAGTACAACTTGGCAGACTTCTTGCCCATCTTCTTGATGGCCGCTTCGGCCTTTTCTTCGAAACCGACTTCCTTGCCATACAGATGGTTGAACCGGCGCGCGACTTCACGCGTGATCTCGACGTGCGCGACCTGGTCGGCACCCACCGGCACCTGGCCAGCGCGATAGATCAGGATATCTGCACTCTGCAGCAGCGGATAGCCGAGGAAACCGTAGGTCGCCAGATCGCGATCCTTGAGCTTTTCCTGCTGATCCTTATAGGTCGGCACACGCTCAAGCCAGCTGACCGGCGTGACCATCGACAGCAACAGGTGCAGCTCAGCGTGCTCAGGCACCTGCGACTGGATAAACATGGTTGACGAGGTGCCGCTGACCCCGGCTGCCAGCCAGTCGATCAGCATGTCCCAGACGTTCTGCTCAATGCTCTGCGGATCTTCGTAGTGGGTGGTCAGTGCGTGCCAGTCGGCAGCGAAGAAAAAGCACTCGTACTCGTGTTGCAGCTTCACCCAGTTTTTCAGCACGCCGTGATAGTGGCCCAGATGCAGACGCCCGGTGGGGCGCATGCCTGACAGAACCCGGCGCTGCGAATCGACAGAACTCAAGGGGAACTCCTGAAAAAGACGTATTGTGATATTTGGTCAGCGGCGATTATACCGATAATGCGCCAAGCGTCAGCGCCCGGCGCCATTCAGTCAAGAATTTCATCGCGGCTGAGCCCGAACGGCTCGGGATCGCCGCGCCCTTCGCGCAGCAGCTCCGCTTCACCATCAAGCAGACTGATAACCGTCGTCGGCTCGACCATGCAGGCGCCGCCATCGATAACCAAATCGACCAATTTGCCGATACGGTCACGAATCTGCTCCGGATCGGTCAACGGCAAGGTGTCGCCGGGCAACATCAGCGTCACACTCAGCAACGGCTCGCCCAAAGCCTCCAGCAGGTCCAGCGTGATCTGGTGATCCGGCACACGCAGACCGATGGTCCGGCGCTTGGGATGCAACAGCAGACGAGGCACCTCGCTGGTGGCATTAAGGATGAAGGTATACGGGCCCGGCGTGGTCGCCTTGAGCAGGCGGAAGGTAGTGTTGTCGACCTTGGCGTAGACGCCCAGTTCAGACAAGTCTCGGCAGACCAATGTGAAGTTGTGCTTGTCGTCCAACTGGCGTAACCGGCGAATGCGTTCCAGCGCTGACTTGTTGCCAAGCTGACAGCCAAGCGCATAGGCCGAGTCTGTCGGGTACGCGATCACCCCACCCTGGCGAATGACGTCGGCGGCCTGACGAATCAGCCGGACTTGCGGGTTCTGCGGGTGGATCTGAAAAAATTGACTCATGTGCCCTCTCGAGGCTGTTTTGCCTGCAGTTTAGCTGCTGAACAGCCGATCATCCCATACCGGATCACAATCAGGCGGCATAGCCGTCATGCTGCCCAGGGACGTCCAAGGTGAATCGGGGTTATGAAAGTCACTGCCACAGCTGGCCAGAAAGCCGAATTCGACCGCCAGTTTGCCGAGATAAGCGACCTGATCAACCGGCTGTTTACCATTGACCACCTCGATACCACGCCCACCAGCACCGGCGAACTCACGCAGCAGCGCCCGCAGCTTGCTGCGGGTCAGATTGTAATGCCAGGGATGGGCGATCACCGCCATACCGCCGGCAGCGCGAATCTGCCCGACAACCTCGGCCAGCGTCGGCCAATGCTGGCGAATATCACCCAGCTTGCCGGCCCCCAACCACTTGCGAAACGCCTCACCGTGATCACGCACATGTCCGGCCTGCACCATCCATTCGGCAAAGTGCGGACGCCCCGGGGGCTGGGAAACATCACCTCCGGCTGCCTGCTGCACCGCAACTGCACCGTCAAAAGCACCGGGCATGCGCTTACCCGCCAGCCGATCACTGATCTGCTGAGCGCGACTCCAGCGCCCCTCACGAACCGCCGCCAGCGCATTGACCATCGCCGGAGCGGACAGATCAAAACCATAACCAAGGATATGCAGGGTGTTACCGAACCACTGAGCCGACATCTCCACCCCGCTGACCCAGCGCACACCCAGCGCCTTGGCCGTTGCAGCAGCCTGCTCCTGACCGTCGATACAGTCATGGTCGGTGAGGGCAACCAGATCAACGCCCGCCTCCTTCACCCGCTGCATCAGCACGTCAGGACTCAAGCTGCCATCTGAGGCAGTACTGTGCATGTGCAAGTCGACAATCACGGAAACTCTCCTGGCGGGTTGCTTGACGCAGCGGCGGGGCTTTCGCCTATTATGCCGCCTATGCAATGACAAGCCCAAGCAGCGATTCAACGCCGCCTGCAACCGGCCTTGCCCGCCCAACAAAAACATTCGTCCGCGCGAATCAAACAGCAAGGAATCAGCATGTTCTACGCCATCATGGCCACCGATGTTCCAGATAGCCTTTCCGCACGCATGGGTGCCCGCCCCGACCATCTGGCGCGCCTGCACGTGCTGCAGGATCAAGGCCGCCTGCTGCTGGCCGGCCCCCTGCCGGCGGTCGACAGCGAGGATCCGGGCAGCGCCGGCTTCACCGGCAGCCTTGTCGTGGCCGAGTTTGCATCCCTCGCGGATGCCCAGGCCTGGGCCGATGCCGACCCGTATGTGGCCGCCGGCGTCTACCAGCAAGTAACCATCAAACCCTTCAAGCGCGTATTTCCGGCCTGATCAAGGATGTAGCCCATGTTTCGACCCCTCGCCTTTGCCCTGCTGCTCACTGGACTGATCGGCACCGTTAGCGCTCAAACCCAAGAAAATGAAACCGCACCAGAGGCTGTCGACAGCAGCGTCAGCCAACAGGATATCGGCACCCTGCAGGCAGAGCTGGCCAAGGTCGAAGCCGAGCGCCAGCGCCTGGCCGACCAGCTGGCCGCCGGCAGCAACACTGACGAGAGCGAAGCGCTAGCCCAGTTGCAGGAAGAAAATCAGCAACTGCGCAATGACAACCAGGCCGCCCGCATGGATGCCCAGGCCCGTCTCATTGCCCAACAGCAGCGCTGGTTTCTGATCGGCGGCCTAGCGGTTGCAGTGAGCCTGCTGCTCGGTTTCATGCTGGCCAAAATGGGCCGCCAGAAACGCCGCGAATGGCTGAACTGACGCCAATCCTGATCATCGATGACGATCAGGAGCTCTGCGACCTGCTGCGCGACTGGCTGGCGACGGAGGGTTTTACTCTAAGCGCCCGTCACGACGGGCCCAGCGGGCTGCAGGCCGCGCAGTCCAACACCTACGCGGCGATCATCCTCGATGTCATGCTACCCGGCATGAACGGCTTGGAAATCCTGCGTGCATTGCGGCAACACTGCAGCACACCGCTACTGATGCTCAGTGCTCGCGGCGAACCGGTTGACCGCATCCTCGGTCTCGAGCTTGGCGCAGACGACTATCTGGCCAAGCCCTGCGATCCGCGCGAGCTGGTCGCCCGCCTGCGCGCGCTCCTGCGCCGCAGCCAACCAACCCAAGACAACGGCAGCGACGTGCTGACCCACGCGGGCCTGCGGCTGGACGGCGGTAACCTGATGGCCTGGCTGGATGACGCCCCCCTGCAATTGACGCAAAGCGAAGCCCTGATTCTGCGCGCCCTTATGTCCCGGCCTGCACAGGTGGTGGACCGCCAGACGCTGTCACGCGAGGCACTCGGCAAGCCTCTGGGCAACTATGATCGCAGCCTGGACATGCATATCAGCAACCTGCGTCGCAAACTGGGGCCGTATCCTGACGGTCGCCCACGCATCCAGTCGATCCGCGGGCGCGGCTATCTGCTTGGCAGCTGATTTACACAATCTTTACCAAGTACAGGCGGCCGCTGACACAGCACGCTCTAGACTCTGCAGGCAATGAGCGGATTCCCCGGTCAGACACCAACGGAGAACGACCATGAAAAAGACCCTGCTTGCTACTGCCCTGCTGCTGACCACCAGCCTGTCTGCCAGCCTGATGGCGGCCCCAGCGCCTGCCGACATGCCAATGCCACCCCGAGACGGCATGCTGCACGAACGCGGTTTTGAACGCATGGCTGAAGAGCTGTCGCTGACTGACGAACAAAAAGCTCAGCTGAGCCAGATTCGTGAAGAGGAACGCGCCAAGTTCCATTCCCTGCGCGAAGAAAGCAAAGCGCGATTTGACGCCGTACTGACTGCAGAGCAGCGGCAGAAGATGGAACAACTGCGCGATCAGCGCCACGAGCGTATGCAGGAGCATCGAGAAGGCCGTATGCCGCGCGGCGAGCCCTGCACCCACTGACGCCTAACCAAGAGAACGCTGCATGCGCCTGTTCTGGAAAGTATTCGCCGTACTCTGGCTGGCAACCCTGCTGGTCGGCGGCTCTGGCTTTCTGGTCAGCCGCGCATTGCAGCAAGATTGGTTACTGCTGCAACTGAACCCCGAGCTGCGCGACTTTGCCGCGCAGCTTACAACCGTTTACGAGCAGGACGGCGCCGCCGCCGCCCAGGTTTGGCTGGAGGCCCAGCGCCGCGAGAACCACCTTCGCGCGCGCCTGTTTGACGCCGCCGGCGACAGCTTGCTGCCAGGCACGCTACCGCGGTTACCCCGCTTTCAGGCCGAGCCGCCGCCGAGTCGGCCAGGGCCACCACCAGAACTACCCGGCCGCGGCCGTCTGATTCAACTCGCCTGGAACACTGACCAGGCAAGCTACATCGTCACCCTGCACGTCCCGGCGCCGACCCTCTGGCGCAGTCAGCGTGCACCGGTCGCCATGCTGCTCAACATCGGCTTGGCGCTGACGCTGCTGACCCTGCTCAGCCTGGTGCTCAGTCGCTATCTGACCCGCCCGCTGCGAGAACTGGGCAGCGCAGCGCAGTCGCTGGCCAAGGGAGAATTCAAAGCAGCCAGCCTGCAGAAGACCGCCGAACGCCGCGATGAAATCGGCGAACTGGCCCGCCGTTTCGAAAGCATGGCCGAGCAGGTGCAGTCACTGCTCGACAGCCAGCAGCAGTTGCTGCGCGATGTCTCCCACGAGTTGCGCTCACCGCTGGCCCGCCTGCGGGTCGGCCTGGCGCTGGGCAGCCAGAAAAACCTGCCGCAGGACGACCCGCTCTGGCAGCGCCTTGATCGCGAATGCGACCGACTGGATCAGTTGATTGACGGCATCCTGACCCTGAGCCGACTGGATACCCAGCGCGAGCCCGCCAGCCAATTCGAGCTGGATGGCGTGCTGATGCAGGTTGTTGAGGACGCCCGTTTCAGCGCCCCCGACCTGACCCTGACACTGACAGGGAAAAGCCAGCTGACGCTGACAGGCTGGCCCGATCAGCTCGCCGCAGCGTTCGACAACCTGCTGCGCAACGCCGTGCGCTTCAGTCCCGAACAGGGCCAGATCGACATCAGTGTGCATCGTGAGGCGGGTATGGCGTTGATTCGGATAGATGACCAAGGCCCGGGGGTAGCGGCTGAATGGCTAGGCAAACTCGGCGAGCCGTTTGTCCGGGTGCCGGGCCAGCGTGCTGACAGTGGATATGGCCTTGGCCTGACCATCGCCCGCCGAGCCGTCGCTCGGCACGGCGGCAGGCTGTCGTTCTCGAACAACCCGGCAGGCGGCCTGCGGGTCGACATCAGCCTGCCAACCGCCCGGCGCTGAGTCAGCCCTCAGCTGGCCAGCGGCTGAAGAACTGATCCACATCCAGCGCCGGCACCGCCTTGCGCTCGCCGGCGGGGTGGCCGACATAGAGAAACGCTGAGATCTGCTCGTTGTCGGCCAACGCCAACCCCTCTCGCACCACCGGGTGGTAGGCCAGCGCACCAGTCCGCCAAACCGCACCCAGCCCCATCGCATGAGCCGCCAGCAGCATGTTGCCGACCGCAACACCGCAGGCCAGATCCTGTTCGATCACCGGCACCTTGGCATGTTCCTGATGCCGGCTGATCGCGATAATCATCAACGGTGCCCGCAACGGCAGCCCCTGATAGCGCGCGAGGGTGTCCGCCGAAAGGTCTGGCGTGTCTGCCAGCGCCGCCCGGCCAAATACCTCGCCCAAAGCATCCAGCCCGTCACCCTCAATCACCATAAAGCGCCACGGGCGCAAATAGGCATGATCAGGGGCGCGCAGGGCAGCGCGGAACATCGCCTGTTGCTGCTCGGCTGTTGGCGCCGGGCCAACCAGGCGCGGGACGGAAACCCGCTCATGCAGCATGGTCAAGGCATCCACGGGTATCATTCCTCCTCGGACTGTTCCTGCAATACCTGCTCGCGATACTGGCCCGGCGGCAAACCGAACCAGCGCTTGAAGGCACGAAAAAAGTTGCTCGGATCAGCAAAGCCCAACATGCAGGCGATCTCGAACAAGGTGAGTTGGGGTTGACCCAGATACTGCAACGCCAGTTCCCGGCGGGTGCGCTCGAGCAGTTGCTGGAAGCAGACCCCCTCCTCCTGCAGACGACGCTGCAAGGTGCGGGTACTCATGTTCATCGCGCTGGCGACCGTCTGCCGTTTGGGCTCGCCCTGGGGCAACAGCCGACATAGCACTTGGCGAGTCTGGTGGGTCACCGGGTCCGCTTCAAAGCGCGCCAGAAAATCGCCGGCGAACCGGTCGTGCAGCTTCGCCAAGCTTTCGTTAGCGGTAGCCAACGGCGCCTCCATCACCTGACGCGACATCAGCAGCGAGTGGGCAGGCGCATTAAACTCAAGCGGGCACTGGAACAGCTCTCGATAAGGTGCCAGATCCGCCGGTTCGGCACGGGCAAAGGTCGCCTTGAGCGGCACAATAGGTTGCGCCGTCATCCAGCGACAGAATGCCAACGCGTAGGCCATGGCAGCCTCGACGCTCTGCTGCGCAGCTGGCAGGCGATCACCGTGAATGGCGAACTGCAAACGGCAGGTGTCCGGTTCGATCTGCATCAGCATGTCAGCCGATTCGCCAATCAGACGCTGGTAGCGGACGACCCGCCCAAAGCCCTCGCGCAGCGTGCGGCTCGACATCAGCGAATACCCAACCACACTGAAGTGGCCGGGGCGCACGACCTTGGCCATATTCAGACCAATAGCCGCATTGCCGCTTCGCTCAACCGCCAGATGCCAAACACGCGTCATGCTGTCCTGCACGATCCGCGCATCAGGGTCGTTCAGCACCTCGCTGTCGAGCCCGAGCTCCTGGAACAAAGCGGCAATATCCAGCCCATCAACGGCCAACGCATGGCCGATGGCCGAAACCCAACCTGCTGATGTGGTCCGTGCTGCGCGCTCCATGGTCTCTCGATATTGTCTGCTGATGATCCGGCGAACTGGTTTTTATGTCCGGCGGCTGATCATAGACTAAAGTTGAAGTGAAGAAAAAACCTGTGCTACCGCGCTTGGCCGCCAGAGTCATTCAGCAGGTCAGGCACGCTCGGTATGCTGGCTCGCAGTCCATTGACCCCAGACACCCGCCGGATTCCGCCATGAACGATTCAACCCACAACACACCACCCCAGTTCCGCTCATTCGCGGAGTTCTACCCCTACTACCTCAGCGAGCACAGCAATGACGTCTGTCGCCGTCTGCACTATGCCGGCAGCTGCCTGGTCGTTGCCTTGCTGCTCTACACGCTATTCAGCGGCAACTGGTGGTGGCTGCTGGCGCTGCCCGTCGCCGGATACGGCTTTGCATGGGTTGGCCATTTCTTCTTCGAACACAACAAACCAGCGACCTTTACCCACCCGCTCTACAGCCTGATGGGCGACTGGGTGATGCTGCGCGACGCGCTGACGGGACGGATTCGCTTCTGATTGCAGCGAATGCAGGGACTGTCTGCAGCGCGACAGTCACTTTCTCCTATCGGTTCTATGATGCATTCGCAGCCTGACCCAAATAGATAACAAGAGGAGATCAATCATGGGTGAGCAACACGCTACTTTCCGTGCCATGCAAGACGGTACCGCTGAAGACTGGAGCATCATCTCCGAACACTTCCGTCCGTTTGCCAAGAACCTGCCTGACCGTATCCTCACCCACCTGCGTCTGCTCGACGGTGACTACGGCGGATTCCCGATCGACCGCCTGGAGCACTCCATCCAGACCGCGACCCGCGCCCACCGTGACGGCCGTGACGAAGAGTACGTGATCTGTGCCCTGCTGCACGATATCGGTGACACGTTGGGTAGCTACAACCACCCGGACATTGCCGCCGCGATCCTGAAGCCGTTCGTCAGCCCGGAAAACCTGTGGATGATCGAAAAGCACGGCATCTTCCAGGGCTACTACTTCTTCCATCACCTGGGCATGGATCGTCACCTGCGCGAGCAGTTCAAGGATCATCCTCAGTACCAGTACACCATCGATTTTTGCGCCCTCTACGACGCACCGGCATTTGACCCGGACTACGAAAGCGAGCCGCTGGAGTTCTTCGAGCCGATGCTGCGTCGCGTATTCGAAAAGCCGCGCAACACCATCTACAAAATCGAGTAAGTCTCAAGCCGATCCGCGCGGCATTGTTCGCCGCGCGGATTACGGCCTATCATGCGCAGTCACGGACACCCGCTCGGTGCTCTTTCCTGGCCACGGAATCGACTGAACATGACCACCGACACTCGCACTGCGCCTGTCAAACCACCGCTCGAAGGCTACTACTCCCGCGTCATTGCCTACCTGTGTGTCGCTTTAACCTTCAGCGCACTACTGGTCGAGCGCGGCCATCAGCTCGTATACCTGGCCACCATCCTCTACGCTCTGATCTACCCCCAGTTGGCACAATTTCTTGGCCTTCGTTTGCCGCAAAGCCGCACCATTCCAAAACGTCTGGCACTGCTGGCAATGGACGCCTTCCACACCGGCGTCTTCATCGCACTGGTGGGCTTCAGCTTCGTACCCGCCCTGGTGTTCTTTCTGCTCATGGGCTTTTCCTGCCTGATCGCCGGAGGCTCGACCTATCTGATCGCCGGCAGCCTGCTCAGCGCCGCAGGGACAATGCTCAGCGTCGCCGTGTTCCAGCCAGACATCACCCTTGCCAGCTCTGCCCTGGTCACCCTCGCGGCACTCACAAGCGGTGGGTTCTACCTCCTGATCATGGCCGCCTTTGTGCACAAACAGGGATATACCCTGGAGCAGGCGCAACTGCAGTTGCAGCGCGAACAGGAAAAAACCGCGCGTCTGGCTGCCAACCTGTCCAAATACCTGTCACCGCAGGTTTGGGAGTCCATTTTCTCTGGCAAGCGCAGCGCCAAGCTGGAAACCCGGCGCAAGAAGCTGACCGTCTTCTTCTCGGATATTCGCGGCTTTACCGAGCTGGCCGAAGAGCTGGAAGCCGAAGCGCTCACTGACCTGCTGAACAACTACCTCGACGAGATGTCGCGCATCGCGCTGCAATACGGCGGCACCATCGACAAGTTTGTCGGCGACTGCGTGATGGTGTTTTTCGGCGACCCCAAAACCCGCGGGGCCAAGCAGGACGCCGAAGCCGCCGTGTCCATGGCCATTGCCATGCGCAAGCACATGAAGGTCCTGCGGCAGCAGTGGCGCAGCCGCGGCATTACCAAACCGCTGGAAATTCGCATGGGGCTGAGTACCGGCTACTGCACCGTCGGCAACTTCGGTACCGCGACCCGCATGGACTACACCATCATCGGCCGCGAAGTGAATCTGGCCAGTCGCCTGGAAGGCGCAGCCGATGCCGGCGAGATTCTGATCTCGCACGAAACCTACTCACTGGTGAAGGAACTGATCATGTGCCGGGACAAGGGCCAGATCAGCGTCAAGGGCTTCTCCCGTCCGGTGCAGATTTACGAAGTGGTTGGTCTGCGCCGCGAACTAGGCGCAGCGCCGACCTTCGTTGAGCACGAGCTGACCGGTTTCTCGATGTACCTGGACACCAACCACGTGCGCAACTACGACAAGGAGCAAATCATCAAGGCGCTGGAACAAGCCGCTCGCAAGCTGCGCGACAAGGTGATCGTCTAGGAGCGCTCTCAGGCGGCGCTGCCCTCCAGCGCCTCCTCAACCGGCTGCAACCCTGCCGCCGCTCCCTCATGCCAGCGGTACAACTCGATCCGGCCATCCTGGTGCTCGATCAGCGCCGTGCACGACTCAACCCAGTCACCGCAGTTCAGATAGTCGATACCACTGACCTCGCGGATCTCGGCGTGGTGGATGTGGCCGCAGACCACTCCTTCAAACCCGCGCTTGTTGCACTCGTGGGCCAGCGCCTCTTCGAACTCACTGATGAAGTTGACTGCTTTCTTCACCCGATGCTTGAGATAGGCCGACAGCGACCAGTATCCCAAGCCGAAGCGGCTGCGCCAGTGGTTCAGCCAACGGTTGAGCACCAGGCTGAACTCGTAGGCATGATCACCAAGGAATGCCAACCAACGGTGACAACGCGTAATCACATCGAACTGGTCGCCGTGAATAACCAGCAGGCGGCGACCGTCCTTGCACTGGTGCACCGCTTCATCGACCAGTTCGATATTGCCCAGCAACAGACTGGAATAGCGACGCAGAAACTCATCGTGGTTACCTGTCACATACACCACCCGCGTGCCGCGCTTGCTCATGGTCAGAATCCGGCGCAGAACGTTGGTATGCGCCTGCGGCCAGTAAATGCCCTTGCGCAACCGCCAGCCGTCGATGATGTCACCAACCAGATACAGCTGATCGCATTCGTAGGATTTGAGGAAGGTCGCCAGCTTGTCTGCCTGGCAGCCGCGGGTCCCCAGATGGAGATCCGATATCCAAAGGGTTCTTACCCGCTGTTTATGTTCCGCTGGCAACGACACTGCCGTGTTCATACGCCTGTCTCCTCGGAAAGTTGACTTCACGCTACGCGCCCGCGGTGACCGGATTGTGGCATTGCAATGACAGCAAAATGACAACGCGAGCAGGCCGCATCCCAATGCACCTTCGTATACAATGACCCGCTTTAGTCGCCGCCTCGTCCGGAACACCACCATGCTCAAACGCCTCTTGCCATTGCTGTTGCTGATTCTCTCGGGCTGGACCGTGGCCGAGCCCCTGCGCACCGGCCTGGTGCTGTCCGGCGGTGGTGCACGCGGCCTGGCGCACATCGGCGTACTCAAGCAGCTGGAACAGATGAACATTCCGATCCACGCGATTGCCGGTACCAGCATGGGTGCGGTGATCGGCGGCCTGTACGCCTCCGGCTACAGCGCCGACGAACTGGAAAAACTGGCGCTTGGCCTGGACTGGCAGAATGCCCTGAGCGACTCACCGGACCGTGAAGACATTCCCTATCGCCGCAAGCAGGACGATCGAGACTTTCTGGTCAAGCAACGACTGACCTTCAACAACGGCGTACTCAGCTTCCCGCTCGGCCTGCTGCAGGGGCAGAACATGGGCGTGGTGCTGGAAAGCCTGCTGGTGCACACCAACGAGATCGACGACTTCGACCAACTGCCGATCCCTTTCCGGGCCGTTGCTACCGATATCGCAACCGGTGAAGCCGTGGTGTTCGACCATGGCCACCTGCCACTGGCGATTCGTGCCAGTCTGGCCTTGCCCGGGTTCTTTGCCCCGGTTGAAGTTGATGGGCGCCTGCTGGTGGACGGGGTGCTGAGCAAGAACATACCGATTGATGTCGCGCGTGCGATGGGCGTCGACCGGGTCATTGTGGTCGACATCGGCACACCGCTGAAGTCCGCCAGCGAGCTGACCTCGGTGCTCGACATCATGGACCAGACCACTACGCTGCTGACGCGCACCAACACCGAAAAGCAGCTGGCCACCATGACCGACCGCGACCTGCTGCTGCAACCGCAGCTGGGCAACATGGGCTTCAGCAGTTTCGCCGAAACCCAGCAGGCCATCGACGCAGGCGCACGCAGCCTGGCTGAGGCTAACGGAGTGCTCGCTTTCGTCGCGCCGGACGACGCCGACAGTGGCGGTAACCTCGCCAGCAGCCGACCGCAGCGCCAGGCCATCATCCATGCCATTGAAGTCGACAACAGCGGCAAGGTTGCCGACGAAGTCGTACTCGGCATGATTCGCCAGCCGATCGGCGAGCCGCTGAACCTTGCCCGCCTGCAGACCGACATGGGCACCATCTACGGCACCGACTACTTCAGCCGCGTGACCTACGAAGTGGTCCACGAAGAAGGACGCAACACCCTGCTGGTGCATACCGCAGGCCGCCGCACTGGCACCGACTACCTGCGTCTGGGTTTGAACCTGGTCGATGACTTCGAGGGCGACAGCCAGTACAACTTTGGCGCCAGTTTCCGTGTGAACGGCCTCAACCCGCTGGGCGCCGAGTGGCTGACCCGCCTGCAGATCGGCTCCGACCAGGAGCTGTACACCGAGTTCTATCAGCCACTGGACTACGGATCACGGTACTTTATCGCGCCCTTTATCGATGCCGAGGCACGAAACATCGACGTGATCGACGATGATGATCCAGTTGTAGCCTACCGTCAGAAACGTTACGGAGCAGGTTTGAACCTCGGCCGCCAGATCGCCAACAGCGGTGAAGTGAGATTTGGGCTATCACGCTATCGCGGCAACTCGCGGGTTCGTATCGGTGATCCTGACCTGCCTTCGATCGATTTCAACGAAGCCTTCTACTCGCTGGAGATCGACCGCGACACCCTCGACGATGTCAACTTCCCGCACTCGGGCGAAGAGGCCCGCCTAAGTTGGCGTCAGTCCGAGCCGGATATCGGCGCCGACGAGCGTTACCAGCAGATCGAGTTCAAGGCCAACAAGGCATTCGGCTTCGGCCCCAACAGCTTGCAGGTGGGTGGTTTCATCGGTCGCACGGACAGCGACGTCGATGTGGCACAGAGCAGCTTCCGCCTTGGTGGCCCAGGCTGGTTCTCAGGCTTCCGTCAGGACGGCCTGGCCGGCCAGAACTACCAGCTTGGACGCCTGGTCTACTACCGCCGCCTGACCCCCAGCTACTTCGACGCCCTCAGCCTGCCGTTCTACCTCGGCGCCAGTCTCGAGTATGGCCGGGTCTACAATCGGGACGACGCCGGGTTCGATACCGGCTACTTTGGCGCCGGCAGTCTGCTGATGGGCATGGATACGCTGGTTGGCCCGCTGTTCTTCGGGCTTGGTGTCAACGAGGAAGGCCATGAGGCCCTGTATATGAAACTGGGGCAGACGTTCTGAGGCGTCAACGCCTCAGCCGTTAATCTCCAGCACCAGGGCGGCACGGATACAGTGCAACACGCCCTCCTCGATCGGCTCATCCAGCTCTCGAGCAAGCGTGCGGACACCCGGCAGGTCATCGCCATCATGATTGAGAAACGCATCCTGCAAACGCTCAATCTGTGCCGGTCCCATGTCGACTGCCTGCTCCAGAGTCAAGTTGCCAGTGCTGATTGCCTGCGCCAACTGACCATATACCTTGCGCAAAGGCTGCCCGAGCTGCTGTGCTGCCTGTTCGGCACTCATACCCGCGCGCACCATCGCGATTGCCTCATGGGCCTCGCGCTGCTCCTGCGCCTCAGCTGCGCTGCCATTGCCGTCCAGTACCTGCAGAAAGTCAGCGCCGTAGCGCTCCAGCTTGTGTGAGCCAACACCGCTGACCAGCGCCATGTCCTGCAGCGTGGTCGGCCGTTGGCGCAACATGTCGACCAGCGTGTTGTCGGTAAAGATGACATAGGGTGGCACTCCGTGCGCATCGGCCAGCCGCTTGCGCAGCGCCCGTAACGCCTCCCATAGATCACGATCGGCCTCAGCAATAACCGGCTTGTTGCTGCCGCGACTGCCCCAGGCCGCGGGTTTGCTGACATCTTTACGCAGCTGCAGGCTTTCCTCACCACGCAGCAGCGGACGACAACGCTCAGTGAGGCGCAGGCTCCCGTAGCCATCTAGATCCACTTCAACCAGCGACCGGGCAATCAACTGACGGAACACCGAACGCCATTCGTTCTCGCCCAATGATTTGCCAATGCCATATGTGGAAAGGTGCTGATGGCCGGCACTGCGAATCTTCTCGTTGTCGCGCCCGAGCAGAATATCGATCAGATGCCCGACGCCATAACGCTGGCCGCTGCGATAGATCGTCGACAGCGCCATACGGGCCGGCTCACTGCCGTCCCAGGTCACGACTGGCTCCTGGCAGTTATCACAGTTGCCACAGGGCTGTTCCAGCGTCTCACCGAAATAGCCCAGCAGCGTCTGCCGACGGCAGGTTGTCAGCTCACACAACGCCAGCATCGCGTCTAGCTTATGCCGTTCAATACGCTTGTGACGCTCGTCACCCTCCGACCCCGCCATGATCTGATTGAGCATCAGCACATCCTGCAGGCCGTAAGCCATCCAGGCATCGGCAGCGAGGCCATCACGACCGGCGCGACCGGTCTCCTGGTAGTAGGCCTCCACACTCTTGGGCAGATCCAGATGCGCAACGAAGCGCACATTGGACTTATCGATCCCCATACCGAAGGCAATCGTCGCCACCATCACCAGCCCTTCCTCGTTAAGAAAACGACGCTGGTGGGTTGAGCGCAGGTCCTGAGGCAAGCCTGCGTGATAGGGCAATGCCGGCCACCCCTGTTCACACAGCCAGGCCGCAGTCTCCTCTACCTTCTTGCGCGACAGGCAGTAGACAATGCCCGCCTCGCCCTTGTGCTCGCGCAGAAAACCCAGCAACTGCTGCCGGGGCTTATCCTTGGGGACAATTCGGTAAAAGATATTGGGCCGGTCAAACCCGGAGATGAAGCAAGCGGCGTTCTCCAGTTTCAGCCGCTGGCTCATCTCTTCACGGGTACGCTCGTCGGCGGTCGCAGTGAGCGCCATGCGTGGCACGCCGGGGAATAGCTCTGCCAGTTGACCGAGCTGCAGGTACTCCGGCCGGAAATCGTGCCCCCATTGGGAGACACAGTGAGCTTCGTCGATGGCGAATAACGCAATCTCGAGCGACTGCAGGAAGTTCAAGGTACGCGGCTTAAGCAAGCGCTCCGGAGCAAGATAGAGAAAATCCAGCTCGCCGGCGCGCATCTGCCTGGCCACCTCGCGCTGAGCATCCTCGTCCAGCGTTGAGTTCAGCGCAGCAGCATTCAAGCCCAACTCGTTGAGCGTCGCGACCTGATCATCCATCAACGCGATCAACGGCGAGACCACAACAGTCAACCCTGGACGCAGCAGCCCCGGCACCTGATAGCACAGTGACTTGCCACCACCGGTTGGCATCAGTACCAGCGCGTCACCGCCGCAGGCCACCTGATCAATGATGTCGGCTTGCTGACCACGGAACTCGCCGTAGCCAAACACGTTCTTGAGTTGCTGCAGTGCTTGCTCGCGCATGGGTCTCCTCACCGGTGCCAATTCCCTGAATGGGCAGAATCAGCGGCCGCAGAGTATAACGCCTTTGGCAATTTCCCGGTGCATGCGTAAAATGCCCGGACAACCACAGAGAGGTGTCCCATGTCCTTCAATGACCAACTCCAGCGCCTGCAAGCTTTTCTGGACGCCGATGACCTGCACGACGAAGCGCTGGATTACATGGCCGCCTGCGGCTACCTGACTGCGCTGGCAATCAGCCCGGAGCCAGTAGCCGACGAAGAAATGCTCGCCGAGCTGTTCGCTGAAACCCCGAACTACGAAAGTGACGAACAGCAGGAAGCCATCATCAGCACCCTGCTGGAGCTCAAGTCACGCATCGCCCGAGAGCTGGCGAGTGATGAAGATCTGGAACTGCCGTGCGAACTGAGCCTGGGTGACGAGCCCGACTACTCTGACCTGCGCAGCTGGTGCATCGGCTTCATGGAAGGGGTGTTCCTGCGTGAAGAGGCCTGGTTCAGCGACGACGAAGAATTGGTCAGCGAGCTGCTCCTGCCAGTCATGGTTGCCTCCGGTCTGTTCGCCGATCAACCAGAGTTCGCCGAAATCGACAAGGACGAGGACATGGTCGAAGACATGGCCGAGCATATCCCGCAAGTGCTCACCCAGCTATTTCTGCTGTTCCATGCACCGGAAGAAAAGCCTCGCCCGGCCCTGCTCAAGCGCTCCTGATCAATATCCGCAGACAAGTGCGTGCGGCAGCATGACGAACCGCGCGCACTTGCCTACACTGAACGGCACTACCTCGGCTGACACTGCCAGAATGCCAATACAGTGAAAACATCCCTCCGCTCATGGTCACTGCTGCCTGCCAGCTTGCTGCTGGTCGCACTCTCCGCGATCGGCTGGGACTACGAGCAGATATTCGCCCGAATAAACACGCTCTACCGCCCAGACATGCAAGCACAATGGCGCCTGCAGGAATGGCGCACCATGCTGGACAACAGTCAAAGCCTGACCGACCAACAGAAGCTGGAAACAATAAACGGCTTTTTCAATCAGCGTCTGCGCTTCAGCGATGACATCAATGTATGGGGCCAAGTCGATTACTGGGCATCACCAGCCGAGTCGATGGTTAAAGGTGCAGCCGACTGTGAAGACTACTCCATCGCCAAGTTCTTCAGCCTGCGCCGTGCTGGCATCCCAAATGAGCAGCTGCGCCTTACCTACGTCAAAGCGATAGAGTTAAATCAGGCACACATGGTACTGACCTACTATGCGACCCCTGATAGCGAACCGCTGGTGCTCGATAACCTGACTGATCGCATCCTGCCGGCCTCGCGGCGCGGTGACCTGCTTCCGGTCTACAGCTTTAATGCAGAGGGGCTGTGGCTTGCGGGCCGCGGCAACTCACAGAGTGGCTCGGCCAAGCAGCTGTCACGCTGGCAGGATCTGTTGAAGAAGATGCAGAACGAGGGCTTTGATGACCTCCGTCTACCCTGAGTAAAGAGGAACCAACCATGTCACTGGTGAAACAGCTCATCCTGGCCATCTGCCTGTTCTTGCTGGTTGCGTTCAGCGGGAGTTTTCTGGTCAGCCTGGAGAGCTCACGCAATCAGCTGCAGACCCAACTGCGCTCCCACGCGCAGGATGCTGCGACGGCGCTCGGTTTGTCCCTCACCCCGCACGTGCAGGATCCGGCAATGATCGAACTCATGGTCAGTTCGATTTTCGACAGTGGCTATTTCGCGCGTATCAGGGTCTACGCGGTCAGCGACGGACAAGTAGTTGTAGAGCGGGTCCGCAGCCTGGATGAAACCAAGGCGCCCAGCTGGTTCGTCAAGCTGGTTAACCTGCAACAACAGTCGGGTGACGCCATCGTCATGAACGGCTGGCAGCAGTTCGCCCGCGTCGAAGTCGTCAGCCACCCCCAGTTCGCCCTTAACAAACTGTGGGATAGCGCCCTCGGAACACTGGCCTGGCTGGTGGTCTGTGGTCTGTTCAGCGCCCTCTTTGGCGCCCTGCTGCTCAAACGGCAACTGATGCCATTGATGTCCATGGCTGATCAGGCAGAAGCCATTACTCGACGCGAATACCGCACACTGCCAAGAATTCCGCGCACGCCAGAGCTCAAGCACGTCGTCATGGCCATGAACCAGATGGTCGGCAAGCTGAAGACCCTATTCGAAGAGGAAGCAGCACAGACCGAACATTATCGCCGTCAGGCCTATCATGACGCGCTGACTGACCTGCCAAACCGCCTGGCGTTCGATCACGCCCTGGCCGCAGCACTCACCTCTGCCGAGAATCTGGAAGGCCACCTGCTGGGCCTGCGAGTTTCAGACCTGAACCAGATCAACCAGCAACTCGGTGGGGCCCAAACAGATGCGCTGCTCAAAAGCATTGGCGGTCAGCTCAAAGCCTTGCAAGAGGCCAACCCGAGCTGGCTTTTCTGCCGCTCACGGGGTGGCGAATTCCTCATTCTTGCGCCGGGCAGCGACCTTGCCACCGTCCAAACCCTCGCGGAACAACTGGCGAGCCAAACCGCTTCGCTGGAAGCGCTGACCTCACTGGAGGACCAACAGCCGCTGGAACTGGGCATTGCGGCCTATCGCATGGGCGATGACAACAAGCAGGTACTTGGTCGGGTTGATCAAGCCATGACCGAATCAAGCCTGAGCGGGGCTACCATCAAGCCCGGCTACAAACCTGCAAGCGAGGAAGGGCAGGCGCTGAATAGCAGCCATGAATGGCGCACCCTCCTTGAAGCCGCACTCAAGAACTTCAGATTCACTCTGCACTTCCAGCCTGTGTTACAGGGCCCGGAGCTGAAGCAATTACTACATCAGAAGCTGCTGGTTCGCATGCAAGGTGCCGATGGCAACCTGATGATGGCGGGTCAATTCCTGCCGTGGGTTGAGCGGCTGGGGCTGTCTGCAGCCTTTGACCGCTGCATGGTCGGCTTGGCGCTGTCGCATCTGCAACGTCACCCCGGTCCGCTGGCGCTGAGCATTACCAACGACACCCTGCACAGCGCCGAGAATCGCAAACAGATTCGACAGCTATTGGAGCAGCACCGCGCTGAAGCCGCCTACCTGACCCTTGAGGTCGATGCTCGTTACCTGCAGAACTGCGACGATCTCGCCAGCCTGGCTCAGGACCTGCGGCCGCTGTCCGTCCAGCTTGGCCTGCAGCACTTTGGTCGCCAGCTGAGTCTGATCGGCGAACTGGCGCTTATCGGCTTGAGCTACCTGAAGATCGAGAGCAGCTTCATCCGCGATCTCGACACCGAGAGCGACAAACACCTGTATCTGGAAGCACTGGTGCGCACAGCGCAGCGCATTGACTTGCTGCTGATTGCCGAGCAAGTACAAAGCTCAGGCGAGATCAGTGCCCTGCAGCAATTGGGGATTGAAGCCATGCAAGGTAGAGCTCTGGCCGAGCCAGCAGAATGGAACAACCGTTAAGACATTACCCAGTGCCCTGCAGCGTATCCACCTGCAGGGTGGGCTGTTCCTAGATCAGGACATCCTCTTCATTCTGATCAATCAAACCACTCAGCTCACTGAGCTTTGCCCGCTCAGCGGATCGGCTGTTTAACTTGGCAACCGCGGCCTCAGGCAAATCGGTGATCCGAATGACACCGCGCTGAAGAAGCACCTCAATCAAGTCCTCCAGCACCCGAATCATATCGGAGTCACTACCCTGAAGGCGCTGCAAACTCTCTCTTAGCGAACGCTCCTGCTGCCACTCCAAAAGCTCGCTTGCGTCATCGGCAAGCCACTCGGAAAAGCCGGCTCCCGCCTCACTCGACATCGCGGAGATCGCGCCGTCGGCATCACGTTTTACGTACATGAACACCCCTAATGTCGGACACCGGGTTAATGCAAAGACTATAGAACAAGGGCCGACACCGGTCACCCGGTGTCGGCCCTTGGGTACGTCTTCTACTGGTTAGACAATCAGGCTCGGATCCGGGCCTGCCAACAGGCTGTCAACATCCACACCAACGATACCCTTGAGCTGAATCACCTGATCCGCCCCGCCGGCAATGTTGCCAGCAGTACTGATGCTCAGTTGGGTGCTGTTTACGCCATCAACAGTTGTACTGCTTATCTGCAGATAATCCGCGATGTCCAGCGGGTCGATTCCACCGAGCAGAGAGCTCAGATCAAGCACGTCCTCTCCAAGTGTGAAGTCCATTACCACGTCGGTGGCAGGCAATGTAGGCAAAGCTTCATCGCCGGCCTGCCAGACAAAGGTATCGGAGCCCAAGCCGCCGTACATGACATCATCACCGGCACCGCCGATCAGGATGTCATCGCCAGCGCCGGCCATCAGCAGGTCGTCACCAGCACCGCCAACCAGCGTATCGTCACCACCCTCGGTGGTTACTTGGTCGTAGTAGCTCAGCGGATTTGCTCTCAGCTCAGCGATAACTTCTGCAGTGCTTGGCGCATGGCCGAGGGTGTCGGTCAGGTAATCAATCAATCCCTGATAACCGTTGCCCGCGTAAGGCGCACCCAAGCTGTCGGCAGTGATGGCATCACCGTAGATGATGTCATTGCCGTCAGAGCCCGTTAGCACGTCGTCGCCGATTTGCGGGACCACGACCACAGTAGACTCCAGGACCAGCTCCAAGTCTTCTGCGGTGTTGACGATATCAACCTCACCAACCGGCCCAGACACATCGGTGATACCAATAGTCACCATGCCGTTGCCTGTTGAAGAGGTGTTGTCAAAGAACCGCAGATAGTCGGTGTTCACATCGTTGCCGATACCAATGGCGTTTACCTCAACGGTGTAGCTCTGGCCTACCAGATCGGCCATCGCACCAATCGCTTCGGAAAGATCCGCTGCACTGGTGGAGGAGCCAGCGTTAAAGCCACCGCCATCAGTTGGATCACCGTTGCTGTCGAGGTGGAAGGTCGGGTCGCCGTCAGTCAGGAACAACACCATGTTCTCAAAGGTTGGTGTGCCCGGAGTTTGAGCATCAAACCACTCCTTGGCCGCCTCAAGCGCCGCTTCATAGTTGGTACCGCCCATGAAGGAGTTACCCGAGTACGTCTCCAGGCCTGCAATCGCCAACAACAGAGCACTGACCATAGCCGGACTGCTCAGCGAGTAGCTAGTAGTGGTACCCACATCCCCACCGAAGGTCACCAAACGCACATTCACCGTGCCCGAATGCGTGGACAAGTCATTGACCAGTTTGGTCAGCGATTGCTGCATCAGCTCAAGACGCGACAGGCCCGGAGTGCCGGAGGGGTCGTCCATACTCGCCGACAGGTCGACCAGCAGGGCAATGTTGTAATCATCCGGCTGATCAACGTTTTCGGTGCCGGGAATGTCGCCAATGATGATGTCATTCCCACCGGCGGAGTTGAGCGTATCGTGGTTCGACGTACCCACAATTAACTGATCAACCTGCGGATTGACCACATCCACCGAGAAGCCGTAGTCATCGACATCACCGTCGGCATCGACGATTTCAACACCGAAGTCCAGATGGGTATCTTCCGGCAACAACGACGTTTCGATATCCATGGATGTCAGGCGGATCGCATCACCATCGGCCGAATCGAATCCGCCCTGATGCTTGATGGTAACCCCGTAGAACCCTTCAATATTCAGGTCCTCGGCGCTGACAACGACAGTGAAACTTGTATCAGTCAACGGAATATTGTTCATCGTGGCGATGACGTCACCGTTCTCATCCAAGATATCAAGGCTGATCTTGGCATCGTCACCTGAGCCGTTAAAGTCGAACACCAGTGTCGCAGTGTCCACCTCTTTACGGTCATTGCTTACCGACACCGGATCGTTGACCTCGTAGAACTCCAAAGTCAGCGCTTCGTTGCGAGTGAACAGGTTATTGTCGACACCAATACCAGGGCTACTCCAGTTCACATCATCTGTAGAGCCGTTCTTGGTTGCGGTGAAGCGAATATCGGTTTCTCCCGCAAAGTTGTTGATAGCCTCAGATGCCCAGAGTTCGTCGTCGGTACCACCGTTGACACTGGTGAAGATCACACCCTCAGATCCTGTCGGGTTCGGGGTAACCATCTCGAACTCATAGGTCCCGTCCACCTTCATAAACAAGGTGAAGTAGGTGTAGCTGTCAGTGCCGTCGGCGTAGCTAACTGTCAGCAACTCGCCCTGATAGTCAACTCCGTCGTAGATGTCCTCACGTTCGGCAGTAAAGGCTTCGCCCAAACTGGCGGCATCAAAACTGAGGTTGATACCACTTTCCAAGTCCGCCATCACATCAGAGAGACCATCCGCACCGGCGCTGTAAGACCAGTTACCTATGGTCACACCCGACTCGTTAACAGCGGTCATATCTTCCACCGCGGTGATCAGCGGAACGGTGTCATAGACCCGGATGCTGACCTGTACTGGCTCAAGCTGATTGGTTCCGTCCGACGCGGTGTAATAAAAACTATCAGTCAGGAACGGGTCGGCCAGCGGATGGTCAAGCACCGGCGCCTCGTAGGTAAACTCGCCGTTGGCATAGATGGTCACCGTGCCGCCTAGCGCAGTCACAAGCACTGCACCGCTGCCTGTCACGTTAGTGCCAGACGTGCCATCTGAGTTGTTGGATACGCTAGCGACCGACAAGCCTGCAGGGTCGTTGAACAGCACCCCATTAATTGTCCCGCTGGCGTCGGTATCCAGCGTATCGCCTTCAGTGACTTGATATTGGTCAGGTTGAGCAACCGGAAGAACATCATTGTCTTCGATCAGACCTTCAACCGTAGTGCTGCTGCCCAGATCCGCACCGGTGACCGAGGTCAGCGTCATGTGCAGGTTTTCAAAGGTGCCCACACCACCCTCAAACACCAGGTCATCCACGGTCGGGATAACAATGCTGCCGGTGGTGCTACCAGCCGGAATGATCACGCTGCCGGTGAGGACAACCGGGACGATGTCGCCCGATTCAGCCGTCCCATCCAGCGTCAGCTGCCAGTTCACCGTCACCGGTTCGTCCGACGCACCGCTCATGGTGATGCCGAATACCAGATCCTGGCCTTCAACCACCTGCGAACCCACACCCTGCACTTCGTCAAGATTGACGACCGGGGTGCCTTCGTTGTCTTCGATCAGACCTTCAACCGTGGTGGTGCTGCCCAGATCCGCACCGGTGACCGAGGTCAGCGTCATGTGCAGGTTTTCAAA